>JBOGIV010000306.1:0-7638 GCA_050747925.1 Vicinamibacterales bacterium | reverse complement strand
GCTTGGTGACGACCGTCTCGTCCAGCAGGTCGCGCATGACCAGCCGTCGCGCCGACAGCGACCGCCCTTTCGGGTCGGCCGCCTGCACGCCGCGCTTGGCGATCGTGATCAATCGCTCGACGAAGGGCCGCAGCTCCTTGGCCTTGGGCACGGTGGTCTCGATGCGCTCGTGCGCGAGTAAGGCCGCCGCCTGACTCCGCAAGAGCGCAATCCGGTGCTCGGTGACCCGCCCGAGCTTGCGATGGGCAACGCGATGACGCATGGGTGATTAATCCGCGGCCGGCTGATCGAGCTTCATTCCGAGGCTCAATCCCATCGACTGCAGGATCTCCTTGATTTCGTTGAGCGACTTGCGCCCGAAGTTCTTCGTCTTCAGCATTTCGGTCTCGGTCTTCTGCACGAGCTCGCGAATCGTCAGGATGTTGGCGTTCTTCAAGCAGTTGTACGACCGCACCGAGAGCTCGAGCTCCTCCACGCTCTTGTCGAGGTGCTCGTTGGCGACGCCCAGGCGCGGGGTCTCCGATCCGGCTTCGGCCTGCGCATCGTCGGCATCATCGAGGTTGATGAAGATGTTCAAGTGATCGCGGACGAGCTTCGACGACAGCGACACGGCGTCGCGCGGGGTCACCGACCCGTTGGTCCAGACCTCGATGGTGAGCTTGTCGTAGTCGGTGGTCTGGCCCAGGCGCGCGGCCTCGACCAGATAGTTGACGCGCTTGACCGGCGAGTGGACCGAATCGATCGGGATCCATCCGATGCCCAGATCCTCGTCGAAGTTCCGATCCGCCGATACGTACCCGCGCCCGCGCTTCACGCGCAGCTGCATGTGCAGGCGGCCGCCCTCGGCGATGGTCGCGATATGCGCATCGGGCTCCAGAATCTCGACGTCCGCGTCCGCCTCGATCTGTGAGGCGCGCACCGGACCCGGCTTGTCCGCTCGCAGCGTGAGCGTTTTCGTGTAGTCCACGTGGCAGGTAAGCGGGAGCTGCTTCAGGTTGAGGATGATGTCGGTCGCATCCTCGACCACACCTTTGATAGGTGAGAACTCGTGCAGCACGCCGTCAATCTGCACGGCGGTGATCGCCGCGCCCTCAATGGACGACAGCAGCACGCGGCGAAGCGCGTTGCCGATGGTCGTACCGAAGCCTCGCTCGAACGGCTGCGCATAGAAGCGCCCGAACCGATCGGTGAGGGTCTCTCGCTCGAAATCCAGCCGCTTGGGCCGCTGAAAACCTTTCCACAACATCGATGTGTCCTTTCGCTGACGGGCCGGCAGCCCGGCCTCCAGATCCGCTGGTCAAAAGTCGCCGGCCTCCCGCTGCGGATCTGATGAGCTGCGGGCCGGCGACATGCGGTTCTTGGCCTGGTAGGCCGGGTAGGTCGGGTAAGCCAGGTCGGATGCCAGGTAGGAGTTCCTACCAGGCCACCCACCAGGCCTACCCAGGCCTACCAGGCTTACAAGGCCTATTTGCTATACAACTCCACGATCAACTGCTCCTGCACCGGCAGATTGATCTGCTCGCGCGTCGGGATCGACACGACCTTGCCACCGAGCTCGCCCTCCTGCTGGAGCCACTGCGGAATCCCGCGGCCTTTGACTTCCTCGGTGGCGTGCAGAATCGTCGTGTTCTTCCGGCTCGTCTCGCGAACACCCACGACGTCGCCCGACTTCACCAGATACGACGGAATGTCCACCTTTTTGCCGTTCACCAGGAAGTGACCGTGACGGACGAGCTGGCGTGCCTGAGGACGCGACGTCGCCAGGCCCAGCCGATAGATGGCATTGTCGAGCCGGCGTTCGAGCAACTGCAGCAGGGTTTCGCCGGTGATGCCGCGCGTGCGCTCGGCCATCTCGAAGTAGCGGCGGAACTGGTCTTCAAGGACGCCGTAGATGCGCTTGACCTTCTGCTTCTCGCGCAACTGGACGCCGTAGCCAACCATCTTCGCCTTGCGCAGCCGTCCGTGCTGACCGGGCGGCATATTGCGCTTCTCGATGGCGCACTTTTCCGTGTAGCACCGCTCGCCCTTGAGGAACAGCTTCATGCCCTCGCGGCGGCAAAGGCGGCAGACCGGACCGTTGTATCTAGCCATAGATTGAGAGAACCCTTGTTAGTTCAAAGTTCGATAGTTCACAGTTGACAATTAGACACGTCGACGCTTCGGCGGCCTGCAGCCATTGTGTGGGATCGGCGTGATGTCACGGATCGATCGCACCTCGAGACCCGCCGACTGGAGCGCGCGAATCGCGGACTCTCGGCCAGACCCGGGACCCTTGACGAGCACTTCACACGAGCGCATGCCAAATGCCTTGGCGGCGTTGGTGGCGCTGAGGGCGGCCTGCGTCGCGGCAAACGGCGTCCCCTTCCGCGAGCCCTTGAAGCCAATGGCCCCCGCGCTCGACCACGAAACCACGGCGCCTTCAGTATCCGTGATCGTGATCAGCGTGTTGTTGAACGAGGCCTGCACGTGCACGAGGCCGTGGTGGACGACGCGCTTCTCGCCGCGCTTCTTGAAGCTCTTCTTCTTCCGAGTCGGCGCCTTCTCTGTGCCAGGGGCCGCTGCTGCTGCGTCTGTTTTTGCCATGATTACACCGTCTTCTTCTTGGCCACCGCGCCCTTGCGCGGACCCTTCCGCGTGCGCGCGTTGGTTTTGGTCCGCTGACCTCGAACCGGCAGGTTCCGCCGGTGGCGTCCGCCGCGGTAGCTGCCAATCTCGATGAGCCGCTTGATGTTCATCGAGATCTCTTTCCGCAGATCGCCCTCGACGCGGCTCTCGTCCTCGAGCGCGCGCGTGATCTTGCGGACATCGTCTTCGGTGAGGTCCTTGACGCGAACATCAGGACTCACGCCGGCCGCGCCCAGGATGAGATTCGAGCGGTGCCGGCCAATACCAAAGATGTAGGTGAGCCCAATTTCAATCCGCTTGGTTCGCGGGAGATCAACGCCTGAGATACGCGCCATGTCTTATCCCTGCCGCTGCTTGTGCTTCTGGTTGGTGCAAATCACCCTGACCACCCCACGGCGGCGGACAATCTTGCACTTGTCGCACATCTTTCGAACCGACGCTCTAACCTTCATACTCGCTCCGCTCGCTTCGCTCGAGTTGAACGTTGAAAAGTTGAACAGTTGACAGTTCACGTTCCAAGTGACCAGTTTCGAAACTGAAACTGAGAACTGCACTGAAACTCTTCAACGGCAACTGTCAACCTTCAACTCTTCACCTTTGAACTCTCTCAGATCTTCTCAACCACCCTCGCCCGTGTCGGATCGCGTGCCATCAACACCACTCGCACTCGATCGCCCACAAGGACCCGGACGAAATTCCGCCGCACCGGATCCGCCAGGTGGGCGGTCACTTCACGCCGGCCGTCCAACTCCACTCGCACGAGCTGGCTCGGCAGCAGCTCCATCACTCGGCCCTCTGCCAATCGGTCGTTCGACAATCGACCGTCCGACCCTCGCCCATCCGCCGACCCTTCGCCTGACGACTCAATGGGCCGCCGCCGTGGCTTGTCCATGCTCGGCTTCCGCTGTCTCCGGCAACGTCAGAATCCGGCACCTATCGCCATGCACGACCACCGTGTGCTCGAAGTGCGCCGACAAACTCTGATCCTTCGTGACCGCCGTCCACCCATCCGCGAGCACTTTCACGGCCGGCTTGCCCGCGTTCACCATCGGCTCAATCGCGAGCACCATGCCTTCTGCCAGCCGCGGTCCGCGTCCCGGGGTCCCGTAGTTGGGAATCTGCGGCTCTTCGTGAAGCGCCGTCCCAATTCCGTGACCCACGAACTCGCGCACCACCGAAAACCCCTGTGCCTCGACGAAGCTCTGCACGGCTGCGCCGATGTCCGACACCCGCGCGCCCACCCGTACCGTGGCGATGGCCCGTTCGAGTGCGGTCTTGGTCACCCGCAGAAGCCGCGTTGCCTCGGGAGCGACGCGCCCCACCGGCACCGAGACCGCCGAATCGCCGAAGAACCCATCGAGCTTCGCGCCGAGATCGACCGAGATGATGTCGCCCTCGACCAGCGCTCGCTCCGATGGGATTCCGTGTACCACCTGCTCGTTCACCGACGCACAAATCGTCGCCGGGTATCCGTGATACCCCTTGAACGCGGGCGTCGCTCCAGCCTCGCTCAACCGGCGCTCAGCCAACTCATCGAGCGTCGTGGTCGTCACGCCCGGCTCGATCAAGGCGGCCAGCTCGGCCAGCACCCGCGCGACCAGCGCGTTGACTCGCGCCAACCGCTCGATTTCGCTCGCCGACCGGCACACGATCACGCCTGTCCTCGTTCTGCCACCAACTCACTCGGCCGGCGTCCCAACGCCGAGGCCACCGCATCGATCAACGCCTCGCCGACGCGATCTGGCGATTGCCGTCCATCGATCGCCCGATACGTCGTCTGACCACGGTAGTGCGCGATCACCGGCTGCGTCTGCCGGTGATACACCCGCAATCGCTCCCGCACGACCAACTCCGAATCGTCGGTGCGTGTCGACCATTTCGGTCCCACCGACCGGCAGCGATCGGTGTGCAGGCACTTCTCAGGCAACTCCGTCGGGCTGTGCGCAAACACACCCGCGTTGGCGCCGCAATCGTCGCACACGCGCCGTGCCTTGACGCGCGCCACCAACTCTTCGTCCGGCACCTGAATCTCGACGACGATGACCGGCCCACGATCGGCGAGCATGGCGTCGAGCGCCTCAGCCTGCGCCACCGTGCGCGGAAACCCGTCGAGCACGAACCCGTCCGCCGCGTCCGGTCTGGCGAGACGATCGCGCACGATGCCGAGCATCAAGTCGTCGCCGACGAGCTCGCCACGCGCCATCACCGCCTTCACGGCCCGGCCCAACTCACTGCCGCTGTGCACGGCCTCGCGCAGGGTGTCGCCGGTCGAGACCTTCGGGATGCCAAACTCCCGTGCAAAACGTTCCGCTTGCGTCCCTTTGCCGGCTCCGGGGGGCCCGAGCATCACGACATTGAGGGGCACACTTATCCCCGCCGTCCCCGAATCCGCGTCTTCTTCATGAACCCGTCGTAGTGCCGCATGATCAGCTGCGACTCCACCTGGTTCACGGTATCCATCGCGACGCCCACCACGATCAGGAGCGACGTGCCCCCGAAGTAGAACTGAACGTTCAATCCCTGAGTCACAAACCTCGGCAACAGCGCGTCGAGCGTCTCGCCGATGAACGGAATCGGGGCGACCTTGAAGCCCGTCAGCAGGAATTCGGGCAGAATCGCCACGAGCGACAGGTAGATCGCGCCGACCAGAGTAATGCGCGACAGGATCGTGTCGATGTACTCCGCCGTGCGCTTGCCCGGTCGAATCCCCGGAATGAAGCCGCCATACTTCCGCATGTTCTCGGCCACATCATCGGGATTGAAGATGATGGCGGTGTAGAAGTAGGCGAAGAACACGATGCCCAGGATGTAGAGCAGATTGTAGAGCGGCATGCCGTAGCCGATTTGGCGCACCGCCGCGTCGGCCCACCCGCCTGGCTGAAACATCCCGACCAACGTCGACGGGAAGGTCAGAATCGAACTGGCGAAAATGACCGGGATCACGCCGCCCGTGTTCACCTTGAGCGGGATGTGCGTGCTCGAGCCGCCGTACTGACGTCGTCCGACCACACGCTTGGCGTACTGGACCGTAATGCGGCGGTGCCCGCGTTCCACGTAAATGATCGCGGAAATGACGCCCACCATCAGCACGACCAGCAAGGCGAGCACCAGCAGACTGATCTGTCCGGTCTGCATCTGCTCGAACGTGGCGAGCACGGCGCTGGGGAAGCCGACGACGATGCCGGCGAAGATGATGAGCGACATGCCGTTGCCGATGCCGCGCTCGGTGATCTGCTCGCCGAGCCACATGATGAACATGGTGCCCGTGGTGAGCGTCAGCATGCAGCCGAGACGGAAGCCCCACCCCGGCTCGTAGACCAGCGGGAGTCCGCCGACGATCTCCGTCTGCCGTTCGAGGTAGATGGCAATGCCGAGCGACTGCACCACGGCCAGCAACAAGGTGAGGTATCGCGTGTACTGCGTGATCTTGCGACGGCCGAGCTCGCCTTCCTTCGACAGCCGCTCGAGGACCGGCCAGACCACCGTCAGCAGCTGCAGGATGATCGACGAGCTGATGTACGGCATCACGCCCAGCGCGAAGATCGTCACCTGCGACAGGCTGCCGCCCGTGAACATGTCGTACAGGCCGAACATCGTCCCTTTGGCCTGTTCAGCGAGCAGCGCCAACGCCTGCGGATTCACGCCGGGCGTCGGGATATGGTTACCGATGCGATACACGGCGAGCAACCCGAGCGTGAAGAGCACTCGGTTGCGCAGATCCGCGACGGCGAATAGATTCTTGAGCGTCTCGAACACGGCAGTGTTCCTTTTTCTTCCTTCTCTCTTCTGGCTTCTTTCTTCTAACTTCCGATCGCCTCCGCCTTGCCGCCTGCGCCCGCCAACTTCTCCGCGGCCGAACCACTGAACTTGTGCGCGTGGACCGTGAGTGCCTTCGTGATGTCGCCGCGGCCAAGCACCTTGATGCGCGACTGACGATCGCTCACGAGGCCCGCCTCGCGCAGCGCCTCTGGCGTCACCGTGGCCCCGGCGTCGAAGCGTGCCTCGAGTTGATCGAGATTCACGATGTCGTACTCGGTCCGGAAGATGTTGTTGAACCCGCGCTTCGGCACGCGCCGATGCAGCGGCATCTGACCACCCTCGAACCCTCGCTTGTAGGAGTAGCCCGATCGCGACTGTGCGCCCTTGTTGCCACGGCCGGCGGTTTTGCCGTTGCCGGAGCCCGGACCACGACCGACGCGCTTCTTCGCGTGTTTCGCACCACGTGCAGGCTTCAGGTTGTTCAAGGCCATGTGTGCTCTCAGTTTCTTTCTTCTTACTCCGCGACTTCCACCAGGTGCCGCACCTTGAAAATCATCCCGCGCGTCTCACGGGTATCCATCAGCGTCACCGTGTGGTTGAGCCTTCGCAAGCCCATTCCCTGGACGACCAGCGCCTGATTCCTGTTGAAGCCGATCGGGCTCTTCATGAGCGTGATCGACACGGTTTTCTTCGCCTTGGCCTGCTTTTTCGCCATTCTCGTTCGCCTCGCCGATTAAGCCGTCCGGCCGCCGGCGAGGTCCTCGATCGCCTCTTTCCCTCGCAGCCGCATCAGCAGCCCGGGATCCTTCAACTGCCGAAGCGCGGTGAAGGCTGCGCGCACGACGTTGTGCGGGTTGGCCGTACCGAGCGACTTCGTGAGCACATTGGTCACACCCGCCGATTCGACGACAGCGCGAACCGACGCGCCCGCGATAATGCCGGTGCCATCCGGAGCCGGCTTGAGCAGCACGCGTCCAGCGCCGTACCGGCCAACGATCGGATGGGGCACAGTCGTTCCCTTGACGGGCACCTTAATCAGATTCTTCTTTGCCGCTTCAATGCCCTTCTTGATCGCCGACGGCACTTCCTTGGCCTTGCCCACGCCGTAGCCCACCACCCCGTGGCCGTCGCCGACCACGACGAGCGCGCTGAAGCTCAGGTTCTTCCCGCCCTTGACGACCTTCGTCACGCGGTTGATGTAAACGACCGTGTCCTTGATGTCGAGCTGCGCCGGGTCAATCTTTTCGCGTGTCT
>JBOGIV010000305.1:0-12033 GCA_050747925.1 Vicinamibacterales bacterium | reverse complement strand
CACGTGGAAGATCGCGCCGAAGTTCCCGGACATCTGGGCCGCGCTTGCGCCGATCGCCGGCGCTGGCGCGCCTGACACGCTCGACAAGGTGCGCCACATCCCGCAGATCATCGTCCATGGCGACGCGGATCCGACGGTAGCGGTCACGGGCTCGCGCACCATGGTGGCGAAGCTCAAGGAGCTTGGCACCGAGCACAAGTACATCGAAGTGCCGGGCGGGCTCCACAGCGACGTCGTCGCGCCGAACCTCGCCGCGATCGTCGAGTTCTTCAACACGCATAAGAAGAGCGTTACGACGCCATCACAGCCATGACGCTTCGTCGAGCGCTTCTACTGGCCGCCGGTCTCGTTGCCGTCGCGTTGTCCGTCGCGCGGGCGCAGACGCCTGCTCGCCGTCCTGCTGCCGCTCCCGCGCCACTTGTCGATCCCGTCGCCGGCAACTGGCGAGGCACGGTGAAATCGTCGGCTGGCGCCGAGAGCCCCATCATCATCACGATCGTGAAGAAGGGCGACGGTTACGCGGGCACCACGAACGGACTGAACGCGACCAGTGAGTCGCCGTTGAAGAGCGTGACGGTCAACGGCACGCGCCTGTCCATCGAAGCGAGCGACAGCTCGAAGCTCGGACCGGTGACCCTCACGGGCGACCTCACAGCGGAAGGCAACACACTGACGGGCAGCGGCACGGTGTCGATCGGCGCGCAGAAGTTCGACCTCACGCTGGCGCTGCAGCGCCGCCCCCTTCCGGACGCGGTCCAGCCGCAGATCGAGCAGCGGATCGACTATTTCGTCGGCCGCTGGACGTTCGAGTATCTCGGCGCCGAGTATCCGCCGCTCAGTTCCGGCGGCCGAACGGGAACGGTGACGTTCACACGGACGGGAACATCGAACTTCGTGGCGGGGCGGCTCGACGGCGAGCTGCTCGGCAAGCCGTATCAGGAACAGCTCTCGATCGGATTCGATCCGGAGACCCACATGCTCACCGTGCACGAGCGTCGATCGGACGGCGTCGAGCTGGTGAGCCTCGGGAACTGGCGGAGCCCCATCGGGATCAGCTTCCTGACCTCGCCGGTGCAGGCGAACGGGAAGACGTATCAGCTTCGGCGCTTCATGTCCGTGAGGTCACCATTCGCGTTCGACGTGACCGAGGAGCTCTCGGTCGACGGCGGACCCTTCAAGCGGCTGGGAAACGCGCACTACTCGAAGAGGCCGTAGCAGGGGGCGTTTCTTTATTGGACAGCGAAGGCGAGGAGGACGTTGCCTGGCCTTCCACCGAGCGCGCCGTAGCCGGAGCTCACATAGAGCATCCCGCCGACGACGACCGGGCCCGGTCCGCTCATCGACGCGCCTTTGGCCGGCACGCCGTTCACGGTCGTGAACTCGCGGTTCGTGTCGAACTCCCACAACAGCGAGCCATCCGTCGTCGACCAGCCGCGGACGCCGCCATCATTCGATCCGGTGAACACGACGCCAGGGATCACGCTGATCGCGGCAAAGATCGCCGCGTTGCAGCCGCGGCCGGGGGCTCCGCACCTGGGCGGCGGCGGCGCCGCGTACCAGGCACGCTCGCCCGTGGCGATGGTCACGGCGTGCAGTCCGCCCGGTTGCGGACTGTTCGCATCCGCCACCGCGAAGTACGCCTGCTCCCCGTCGGCGGCGGACCCGAACTCCATCCCGCCGAGCGCGCTTCCCCTCCCGGCGCGGTACTGCCACAACACGGCGCCGCGATTGTCCGGATCGAACGCCCAGCCGACGCCGGACTTCTGCCCGGCGACGATGACGTCGGCGCCGCTCGGCCACTTCGCGAGAATTGGCGCGTTGCCGAAATCGAAATCGGGGCCGACCTTCGACGGGCAATTCGCGGGGTTGGGCGCGTTGCAGCCGACGACGAAGACGTCGTCTGGCGTTGCCTGAGTCACCCACGTGATCGCGCCGGTCTCGAGATCCATCGCCAGGATGGCATCGCTCGTCGCCTGCTGCGGTTCCGTGTACATGTTGCCGGTCGCCGCGTAAACGAGACGCCGTTTCGCGTCGATCGTCGGCGACGACCAGATGCCCGCGCCCGACGGCCCCCACCGCGTCGTTCCGCTGGCGTTCTTGCCAATCGGCGTGGCTTCGGCCGCGATGGTGAAGGTCTGCCAGCGGAGCGCGCCTGTGGACGCGTCGAGCGCGACGAGACTCCCGCGGAAAGTACAGCACTCATACTTCGGGTTGTTGCCCTGCCCTTCCTCACCGGACGCGACCGGGACATACAAGCGATCCTCGTGGAGCGTCGGCGCGCCGGTGACGCGCGCGCTCGGGTGCTGATCGAGATTCCGCGTCCACAGCAGCGCGCCGGTGGCCGCGTCGATCGCATACGCGTTCGCTCTGCCGTCGCCAAAGTACGCGGCTGCGCCCGACCCTCGCGGGCCAATGGTGATGGCGCTGCGAACGCCCGCTTTCGCCTGGAACGTCCAGATGGTGCAGCCAGTGGCGGCGTCGAGCGCATGGACCGTGCCACTCTGGCTGCCGACGAACAGCCGGCCGCCGACGATGGTCGGCTGCGCGCGAGCGGAGGTCGCGTTCGGAAAACCGAACGCCCACTTCAGCGTCAGTTTCGGGACCTGTTCCGCGGTGAGTCCGGCCTGATCGGCTCGCTGGAAGCGGGTGTTCGTGATGTCGACGCCCCATCCGTTCCATTTCGGACCGGTCGACGGATCGAACGCGGGGATTGAAGAGCAGGCGCCGGCGATCGGCGCGGTGGCGCCTGTCGATTGCGGCCGGGTGCCGAGGAACTCGGCGATCGCACGACGTTCGGCGTCGGTCAGCTCCGAGCTCTGTTGTTTCATGACCCCGGTGGTCAGCTCGGCGACGATTTCTTCCGGCGTGCGCTCGCGCAACGCCGCCAGCGACGGCACGCGCGGATCGTTTCCGGCATGGCACACCGAGCAATGATTGTCGAACAACGCGGCGGCCCTCGACGAGCTCGTGGCGTCCTGAGCCTGTCGACGGGCGCCATCGGCCGGGTGTGCCAGCGCCAGCGCGACGAGCAGAGCCGTGACCATCTGGAGCGCCAGCCTTTCAGGCGAGCGGCGCTACCGTCTCCTGCGCGTCGCCGTGGATCCCGGGAGCTCGATCGTCCCGTAGTACCCAATCATCATTTCTTCCCCACGTCTGATCGCCCCACCGCACGGTGGCCGTCGGATCTGGGTTATAGCGATTGGCCGTCGAGTTGTCATAGTGCATGGTCACCTTGAGCGTCGAGCCCTTGGGCATGAACTTCGGTTCGGCCAGCTTGTAGCTCACTTGCCAGTTGAAGTCGTACTTCGGCACGCGCAGGACGACCTCCTCGCGCCCGTCGGGGTAGAGGATCGAGTAGGTCGCGTCCTTCCCGCGGACGTGCATGTGCGGATACATGCTGCTCAGATACGTGTCCCGATCGAAGGTCTGCTTGCCGACGACCTCGTAGTTGGGATCGCCAGGCGGAATCACGAACTGCCTGTTCGGAATCGAGCCGCCGCCTTCCTCTCGCAACTTCGCGGGCGGTTGCTTGGCGAGGACGACGCCGATTTCGGTCTGGTCGGTGACGATCTGGCCAATGGTCGTGTAGTGCATCTGCAGCACGATGTCGGCGCCCGCCGGAATCCTCCGTGCGACGCCTTCCTCGAACTCGCCGTACAACCGCCCCGGTACGAGCCCGCCGAGGCCGGCGCCAATCTCCTTGCGCTTCGGATCGCGGGTCAGCTTCGGCTCGGGGTCGGGCGCCGTGCCATTGCCTTCGACCAGACTGCTGATGATGTGGTGCACCACGCGCCGATCGCTCGGCTTCAGCTCGACGGCCTTGATCCAGATATCCTCCTCGAGGTTGGTCGGGATCGACATGTACACGTACGGCACGGTGCCGTCGGCCGGTACGTTGAACGGCTTCTGCATCTTGAAGACGAGATCGGGCGTGCCGATCGACCAGCCCTCGGCGAACGTCGGTGCGGCCGGCAGATCGGCGCGATTGCCTTCGGCGGCGCCGGTTTCGACCCACTTCGCGATCGTGTCGATTTCGTCCTGCTTCAGGCTGACATCGTTGGCGTACTTCGCGACGGTCGGGTCAGCGCCCCATGGCGGCATCTGGCGCGTTCCAACCTTCTGCTTGATGGCGCGCGCCCACGGCCGCGCGTCCTCATACGTCAGAAGCGACATAGGCGCCATGGCGCTGGGCCGGTGGCATGCGACGCAACTCTTGAAGAGGATCGGCGCGACGTCTTTGCTGAAGGTCGGCGCCCCGTCGGCAAACGCCGGCGCGGCGAAGCCGGCGAGGGTCACGGTCAGGATCGCAATACGCATCATGAAATCTCCATCTCTTTCACTCGCGGCGCCCCTCGGGCCCTGCACCATGCCCACAATACTCACTCTGAATCCTCAGGCTGGCCCTCGTCAGTGTCAAGCCGAAAACATTGACAATCCGTATGGACGCGCCGAGTATGGTCCCCTGCGCGAGGTCTGTTTCAAATGCGAAAAACGTTGAGTGGTGTGATGGTCGTCGCCGCCGTGGCGGCGGCGGGCGGGGCGCTGTTCGCCGTGACGGCGGCGCCTTTAGCCCGACAAGCACCGGCCGCTTATCGAGCCCCGAGGACTGCGGATGGCAAAGCGGACCTCAACGGGATCTGGCAGTCCCTCAGCGGGGCCAACTACGATCTGGAAGCCCACATGGCGAAGCCGGCCCTGGCGCTCAGACCCGGTCCCTATGGCCCGGTCCCCGCCGCACCAGTGCTCGCGCTGGGCGCGGTCGGCGCCGTACCGCCGGGAATGGGCGTCGTCGAGGGCGGGACGATTCCGTACAAGCCGGAAGCGCTCGCCAAGCGGAAGGAAAACCAGGAGAAGTGGCTCGAGCGCGATCCGGAAATCAAGTGCTACCTCCCGGGCGTGCCGCGCGCGAACTACATGCCCTATCCATTTCAAATTCTGCAGAGCCAGAGCGCCATCTTCTTCGCCTACGAGTACGCGGGCGCCGTGAGGAACATCTACTTGAAGAACCCCGGGCCGCCTCCGATCGACGCCTGGATGGGTCAGTCGGTCGGCCGCTGGGAAGGTGACACGCTCGTCATCGAGGCCAGCGGTTTCAACGATTCGACCTGGTTCGACCGCGCCGGGAATTATCACAGCGACGCGCTGAAAGTCGTCGAGCGTTACACGCGCACCGCGCCCGACGTCATCTCGTACGACGCGACGATCGAAGACCCGAACGTCTTCACCCGCCCCTGGACGATCAGCATGCCGCTCTATCGCCGGCTCGAGAAGAACGTCCAGATCATGGACTTCAAATGCGTCGAGTTCGTCGAAGAGCTGCTGTACGGCCAGTGGCGCAAGAAGCCGCTCACCGGGTAAGGCAGAAGGTGATGATGATGCGCACAAAATTCCTGTGGTCGGCGGCGGCGCTTCTGCCGGTCGGAATCGTCCTCCTCTCCCTGATCCCCGCATCGGGTGCGGCCCAGATCGCCAAGCTTCCCCGCATGGCTGACGGCAAGCCTGACCTCCAGGGCACCTACGACATCGCCTCCATGACGCCGCTGGAGCGACCCGCCGGTACGCCGCTGGTGATGTCGAAGGAGGAAGCGGCCAAGTTCGAGCGGGAGCGCGCCGAACGTGTCGAGCGGCTCGCGCGGCCGAGCAGCGGTGACCGGAGCGCGCCGCCGGTCGGCGGCGTGGGACCGGCCGGCGGCGTCGGCGGCTACAACAATTTCTGGATCGACAACGGCACGCAGTACTACACCATCGACGGCCAGAAACGCAGGTCGATCATCGTCGACCCGCCCGACGGCCGCGTGCCCGCGCAGACGCCGGAGGCGCGCCAGCGCGCCGCGAGCAGATTCGCGCGACCGACCTCCGACGGCCAGGAAAACGACCCGGGCTTCGACGGTCCGAACGCGTATGACGACATCGAACGCCGCCCGCTCGGCGAGCGCTGCCTGCTCGGGTTCGGATCGACGTCAGGGCCGCCGATCTTGCCCGTGCTCTACAACAACCTGCATCAGATCGTGCAGACCGCCGACTCCGTGATGATCCTCACCGAGATGGTGCACGACGCGCGCATCATCCGGATGAACAGCGAGCATCTGCCGAAGACGATCCGGAAGTGGCTGGGCGATTCGGTGGGCCGCTGGGAGGGCGACACGCTGGTCGTCGATACGACCAATTTCACCGACAAGACGCGGTTCAGAGGGTCGAGCGAAAACCTGCACGTCGTCGAGCGCTTCTCGCGCATCGATGCGAAGACGCTGCGCTATCAGTTCACCGTCGAGGATAGGTCGACGTGGGTGAAGCCCTGGTCGGGCGAAGAGGCCTGGCCCGCGACCAGCGACCTCATGTACGAATACGCGTGCCACGAAGCCAACTACGCGATGGAGAACATCCTCCGCGGCGCCAGGTTTCGGGAGAAGCGTTAGAAGTGAGGAGGACGTCATGCGTCAGGTGCTGAAGTGCGTTGCGATCGTGTCAACGTGCGCCATCGGCGTTCTGGTTCCGGCAAGCGCGCGTGCGCAGGAGGCCGCGAGCATCGTTGGAGTGGTGCGCGACGGCACCGGGGCGGTGATGCCCGGGGTGACCGTCGAGGCGTCAAGTCCTGTCCTGATCGAGAAGATGCGGAGCGTCGTGACCGACAGCGCGGGCCGCTACGCGATCGTCAGCCTGCGACCTGGCGTCTACACCGTGACGTTGACGCTGCTCGGGTTCAGGGCGGTGCGACGGGAGGGCATCGTGCTGGAGGGCGCGTTTGCCGCGACGGTGAACGGGGATCTGGAGGTCGGCGCCCTCGAGGAGACGGTGACCGTGACCGGGGCGTCGCCGGTCGTGGACCTGCAAAGCACCCAGAATCAGTTCGTCGTCAATCGGGAGATCCTCGACGTGCTGCCGGCGACTCGCACGATGCAGGGCGGCGCGAGCCTGGTGCCAGGCGTCAGCTTCTACGCCCAGGGGTTCGTGAGCACGATGTCCGTGCACGGGTCCGATACGAGGGACCAGCGCGTCTACCAGGACGGCATGCGCATCGGGCAAAACCTCACCGGCACCGGCAGCCAGGGGAACGGGACCAACGTCAACGATCTGGGGCAGCAGGAGCTCGTCTACGACGCCGGATCGCAATCCGCGGAAACGGCGCTCGGTGGTGTTCGGATGGATTCGATCCCCAAAGAGGGTGGGAACCGATTCTCCGGCACGTGGCGCACGTACTATTCGAACGGCGCCCTTCAGAACGACAACGTGCCCGACAACCTGCGCCAATTCATCCGCGAGGGCGACCGTATCGACTATGTCTTCAATACCAACGCCACGCTTGGCGGTCCAGTCGTCAAAGACCGGCTTTGGTTCTTCACGGCGTTTCGACTGGCCGGGAGCGACAGCTTCGTGGCGAACATGTACCATCCCAATGGCAACCGGGTCGCCCGCGGCACCACGCCGGCGCCGCACAGCACCGTTCGCTTGACAGCCCAATTGAATGCGAACAACAAGCTTCGCGGCGCCTATTACAACTCGAACAGCGGCACACAGCGGTTCGACGTTGGCTGCACGGCCGGCAGTGGGAACGTCGTGTCGTGCATCGCGCCCGAAGCCTCGTACCACCTTCCTGTGCCGATGTCGCAGTCGGCCGACCTGAAGTGGACGTCGACCGTCACGAACCGCCTGCTCGTCGAGGTCCAGCAGTCCTTGGCGGTCGCCACCTACCGATTCGAATACCAGCCGGAAAACGGCCCCTTCGACGTCCAGAACCGCAACGCCTCGACAGGCTGGCGTACGGTGGCTTCGTCGGTGGCGTCCGCCGACTACCTGAGCAAGGTCTGGCACCTCAACGGCAAGCTGTCCTACGTGACGGGGTCCCACACTTTTAAGGTGGGCGTCAATCACGAGTGGGGTGATTCGCGAAACCGCCTGGACAATCGCGCGGCCATGTCGGTGCTCACCTTCGTCAACAACGTGGCAGGCGTCCCGGTGGCGAACTCGGTGACCGTGCGCAACACACCGACGACGAGGCTCGACGAGCTCAACGCCGACTCGGGCGTGTTCGTGCAGGACCGGTGGACCAAAGATCAGTTGACCCTCTTCGGAGGGGCGCGGTTCGACTACTTCAACGGGTCGTATCCCCGTCAGACGGCGCCGGCCAACCCGTTTGTCCCCGCACGTGATGTGCCGGGGGCGTCGTGCGTGCCGTGCTGGAGGGACTGGTCGATTCGGGTGGGCGCGTCGTACGATCTGTTTGGCACCGGCAAGACGGCGCTGAAGACGTCGATTGGCAAGTTCCTGGCCGCCAACGCGTTGGGCCTGACCACGTCGCTCAACCCGTTGGGGGCGCAGTCGGACACGCGCACCTGGAGCGACCTGGACGGGAACGGACGAGCCGTGGACGCGGCCGGCAACCCGCAGTGGGCCGAGATCGGCCCCACCCGCAATGCCAACTTCGGCCTACCCGCCGGGTCAACGCGTATCGATCCCGACCTTCCCCGGGGGAGCAATTGGGAGGGGACCGTGTCAGTCCAGCACGAGGTGATGCCGAGGGTCGCCGTGACGGCGGGGTACTACCGCAGGCAGTTCTACAACATTGGGTACACGAGAAACCTTGACGTGGATCCGGACCTCGACTACACGCCATTCACCATCGTCGGGCCGGCGCATCCGAACCTGCCGAATGGGGGCGGCGAGATCATCACGCTGTACAACTTGAACGACAACAAGCGCGGCGTGGTCAATAACATTCAGACGTGGTCCAGTACACGCGCTCGCGTGTACAACGGTGTCGAGGTCAGCTTCAACGCGCGGCTGGGGCGCGGCTTCATATTCGGCGGGATCACGACCGAGCGGACCGCGGTCGATTTCTGCAATGACCTCTCGAACTCGAATCCGAACAACCGCCGGTATTGCCAGCAGGTCCCGCCATTCCGCAGCCTGTACAAGGCCTCAGGCGCGTACCGGCTGCCCTACGACGTGCAGATCGCAGGATCCTTCCAGGCACGGCCTGGCATCCCGATCGGCGCGGACTACGCCGTGACCGGCGCGATCGCGGGCCAGCCGCTGACGGGAGGGGTCGGCAGCATCACGGTCAACCTCGCCGACCCCACGAAGTTGTTCTACGACTACGTGTTCACCAACGACGTCTCGCTCTCGCGCATTTTCAGGTTTGACGGGTCGAGGCGCGTACGGGTGTTCATGGAGGTCTTCAACCTGACGAACCATTCGACGATCTTCACGCGCTACGAGACGTTCGGCCCGCAGTGGTTCAATCCGATCGATCTGGTTGATGCGCGGCGGTTCCAGTTCGGGTTCCAACTCGATTTCTGAGCGACTCGGCCAACGCTGACAACGTCCTGATCATTCGCCCTCCGGCCCTCTTCGACCATAGGGCCGCTGTGGTACCCTCTGCGCATCCGTCTGACGGCGAATGATGACGATACTGAGCCGCTATCTCGCGGTTGTCGCGGTCATGGGACTCGTGGCGCTCGCGCTGACGCGGGATTCGCTTCAGGCGCAGAAGCCCGCGACCGAGCCGCCAGCGGCGTCGGTCGACTTCGCGCGCGACATCCAGCCAATTCTCGCGAGCCGTTGCTACGCGTGCCACGGACCGACCAACAATAAGAGTGGCTTGCGACTCGAGGCGCGCACCGGCGCGATGCAGGCCATCATCCCGGGCAACAGCGAGCAAAGCCTGATGGTTCGGCGGCTGCTCGGACTCGACGGCGCGAGTCGCATGCCCATGGGCGGCGATCCGCTGCCCGGCGCCCAGATCGCGCTGATTCGCGCGTGGATCGATCAGGGCGCCAGCTGGCCGGAAAGTGGAGATGGCGGGATCGGTTCCGCTGACCGTGGCCAGCAGCGTTCCCAACATTGGGCGTACCGCTCGCCGGCGCGTCCGGCGCTGCCCGGCGTGCGCGACACCGCGTGGGTCCGGACACCGATCGATCGCTTCGTGCTCGCGCGACTCGAGAAGGAAGGCCTCGCGCCGTCGCCTGAGGCACCCCTGGAAACGCTCGTGCGGCGTGTCTCGCTCGATCTGATCGGGTTGCCGCCGTCGCCTCAGGAGGTCGACGAGGTGGTGGCCGACGCCGCACGCGACGGCACCGAAGCTGCCTATGCGCGACTCGTGGATCGCCTCCTCGCCTCGCCGCATTACGGCGAACGATGGGCGCGGCCGTGGCTCGACCTCGCCCGCTACGCCGACTCACACGGGTTCGAGAAAGATCTGCCGCGAGTGATGTGGAAGTATCGCGACTGGGTGATCGACGCGCTCAATCGCGACATGCCGTTCGATCGCTTCACGATCGAGCAGATCGCCGGCGACATGCTGCCCAATCCCACACCGGAGCAAGTCGTCGCGAGCGGGTTCCATCGCAACGCGATGACGAACGAGGAGGGCGGCACCGATCCGGACGAGGCGCACTACGAGGTGCTCGTCGATCGCGTCAACACGACCGCCACGGTCTGGCTGGGCACGACGCTCGGCTGCGCGCAGTGTCACAACCACAAGTACGATCCCTTCAGACAGAAGGAGTACTACCGGCTGATGGCGTTCTTCGGCAGCAGCGACTACACAGTGCGCACGTTCGAAGACGGCACGAGGTTTTTCGAGGCCGTCATCGATCTGGCAACGCCCGAGCAGGAAGCCAAGCGGAAGACGATTCAAGCCGAGATCGATCGGCTGAATCAGGAGATGGCGACCCAGACGCCGGAGCTCGAACGATCCCAGGCCGTGTGGGAGCAGGCGATGCGACTCGAGCCGTCTTCGCAGTGGACGGTGCTGACGCCGAAGCGCCTCTCTGCGACCGGCGGCGTCGAGTTGACGGCCGCGCCAGATGGGTCGGTCTTGGCCGCGGGCGCAAACCCGGGTGAGACCACCTACACCATCGAGGCCGCTACGGCGCTGCCCCGTGTCACCGCGATTCGGCTCGAGGCCCTGCCCGACCCGTCGCTGCCAAAAGGCGGCCCGGGGCGCGATCCGTACGGCAACTTCCAGTTGAACGGATTCGACGGTGAGGCCGAGGACACCCCTCTGGTATTCAAGGCGATCAAGGCCGACGACTCGTCCGGCGGCGCGAGCCTCGACACGTTCTTCCCCAAGACTCTTACGCGCGACGTCTACGCGCCGAGAGGCTGGCGGATTGATGCCAGCCGTCAGGACACGCGGCTGCCCCGGCAGATCGTCTTCACGCTCGATCGCCCGTGGCCTGCCTCGCCGAAGCTCGCGGGTGATACTCCGAGCGAAGGCGGGACGCCGGCTGCCTCGCCAACGCTCGTACCTCATCCATCGAGCGAAGGCGGGCCAGGCCCCGCGGGAGCCCGCGCAAGCCCGATGACGCGAGCGCAGGCGGGCCGCCTTCGGATTCGCCTGACGCATCAAGGCGCCGCGGTCGGGCAGGCGCTCGGCCGGTTCCGGCTGTCGATCACATCGAGCCGCAGCCCCGAGCGGATTGTCGAAATCCCGGCCAGGCTGCGACCGGTGCTGGCAATTGCCACGACGAATCGCACCGAGCAGCAGCGAAAAGCCCTGGCCGCATTCTACCGCACGGTCGCGGCGTCGTTGAAGCCGTCGCGCGATCGCGCTGCCGATCTGCGAAAGGAGCTCAGGGCGATCGGCATCCCGACCGCGCTCGTGATGCGCGAGCGCGTGTCGCACGAGCGGCCTTCCGCGTACGTGCGTCGTCGCGGGAGTTTTGTGGACAAGGGCGAGCAGGTCTACGCGGGTGTACCGGAGGTGCTGCATCCGCTTGGCGAGGACCGAATGCCGAACCGTCTCGGACTCGCCCACTGGCTCGTCGACGCGCAGAACCCGCTGACGGCGCGCGTCGCAGTGAACCGGGCTTGGGAGCAGGTCTTCGGCCGCGGTATCGTCGAGACCAGCGAAGACTTCGGCACCCAGGGCTCGCCGCCGTCGCATCCGGAGCTGCTCGACTGGCTCGCGACCGACCTGGTCGGCGGCGGATGGCGCATGAAGGCGCTTCACAAACAGATCGTCGCGTCGGCGACATATCGGCAGTCGTCAAGCGCGCCGCCGCCGCTCCTCGAGCGCGATCCGTACAATCG
>JBOGIV010000304.1:0-9593 GCA_050747925.1 Vicinamibacterales bacterium | reverse complement strand
TCAGCGGAATGTAGCTGCTCGTCGGCACGGCCAGATTGGTTGCGCCTATCACCTGCCGGCGACCGCGATAGTGGTAGCCGCCCGAGAAGACGAGGCCGGTTCCGAGTTGCTGCTCGATCTCGGCGGCGAACTCATTGGTGTACGGAACATTCAGCTCCGGGTTCAGCCGATTGGTCGTCCCGAGGTTGTAGCCGGTCGACGGACCAAGCTCGCTCAGTTGCGGAACCAAGTCGTTGTTGGCGTCGACCCACGATCGGGTGTCGTTCGTGAGTCTCAGCGGATTGATCAAGCCGCTTTGCCCCACTTGGCTGATGATGTAGCGATTGGCCACGACCTTCACAGCTGTTCTGCCGTTTCCAAACACGTCGTACACGGCCGAGAGGCGTGGGGTCGCAATATTCAAGTTCGGAGCACCTGAGATCGCCGGGAAGCACTGCCCCTTGATGAAGACGGTCTCCACCTGGCACAACTGGCTCTGGCCGTCGTTGACCCGCTCGAAGTCGTGCTCGAACCGGAGTCCCAGGTTCAGCGTCAGCTTGCGAGAGACCCTCCACCTGTCCTGCACGTAAAGCACGTTGCTCAGATTCGTCCAGGACGATCCGGTCGGAGTGCTGTAGGTGTTGACTGAGTCGGGCGCTCCATTGCGGAAGATCGCGCGCAATCCGGCGGGGTAATGCGACATCGAAATGAAGTTCGAATTCCGCACGCCGCGTGTGAGCTGCCAGCCAGCTTTGACATCGTGTTCGCCGGCGATCACGCCAAGCGAAGACTGGACGACCTGTTTGGAGGTGACCGTGGGAAGACTGTAAGTACCAGTTGCCACAGAAAGAGTGTTTGTCACCGCGTCGAATCGTGCGATGTCGCCCCTTTGAACCTCCGGCTGCGGCGCCTTGTCGTTGGAGCCAGTCAAGTGCATCACCGCGGCATCCCACACCGTGCGCGAAGACAGAACATGCGTGTAGCGGTAGATACCGAGCCAGATTCGGCCGTCGTTGAATGACGTTGCGCGTGAATCAGAGAACTGGGTCGCGTTCGCGGTGTTCTGGTGCGGTCGTAGCTTGCGGCTCCAGTTAATCAGCGAGTGCAGCTGTCCATTCCGTGTGACTTGCCAAGAGAGCTTGCCCAGCAGATTCTGCATCGTGTTGTCGTCCAACAGCTGCGTGCCGTCGGCGTTATAGCTGCCCACCTGCTTGCGGTAGACTTCGCTTTCTCTGGCAGCGCCGAAGAACCAGAGGCGATCCTTTTTGATTGGGCCGCCCAGATTGAAGCCCGCGTCCCAGATACGCGGCGTATTCGAACCCACAGTGATGTTGGGATTGGCGGCCAGCGCCCTGGCGGGAACGCCTGCGAGCAACTGTGCCCGAATCGCCGCATCCTTGACGTTGTTACTCTCCAACTGGCTGTTCGCGCCTTGGAACAGAAAACTCCCGGATAATTTGTTGGTGCCGGTCTTGGTGATGACGTTGATCTGCGCGCCGCCACGCTCGGTGTCAGCCTGCGTCCGTCCCGCCTGAATATTGACTTCGGTGGCCCCGAAGGTATCGATGCGGAATTGGACCCCGTTTTCCTGTGCAGACGTGACATCGAGCCCGTCGACCCAGTAGCCCTCCTCCCGTTCGATGCTGCCATGCACCAGCATCGAACCCCCATCGGGCATGTTGCGTCCTCCAACGTCAAGCGTGGTCTGCATCACGGCTGGCGCGAGCCGCACGATCGACCAGACGTCGTACGACACTGGCAGACTGTCGAGGGTGTCGCGCGACAGCACGGTTTGCTTCAAGGCCGCGGTCGAGTCCAGCAGCGGCGCTTGACCAGATACCGTGATGGTCTCCTCCACGTCGCCGATCACCAGCTTGAAATCCACACGAGTGGTGCGGTCAGAGCTGACGACGATGTCGCCCTGAAGAACGGTCCGAAAACCTCTCAGCTCGGCCGTCACGCTATAAACTCCGGGCACGAGTCTCGAGAAATGATAGGCGCCGTTTGCATCCGAGACCGTCTTTTGACCGCTTCCGATCAGACCAGGACTGAGAAGTGTGAGCGTGACGCCGGGCATAACGCCTCCCGAAGCGTCCGTGGCGGTACCGCCGACCGCGCCAACTCCCTGAGCCAGCGTGACTGAGGAAAGTCCAAGAGAGAACAGAGTACCGAGGAGGAGGTTTCGGACAACTGGTTTCATATTCATGTACCGCGCGCCTTTCCGAAGCGGATGTCCCTCAATCTGACAGCGAGATATTAGCGCGAGCCGGCGGCCAGCGGCGTGACCGCCCATCGAGAGCCGCCGTCGAGTCCTCTTACAGCAAGCACGGGGATGAGCGGAAGCCCCGGGCTCGCCGATGATCAACAATGGCGGCCGTACCAAACAGCTCGCCAACTAAGAACGAATTCACGATCACCGCAGTCATCGATTCCGTGACAGGCATGCCTGAAAACACTCTGCGCGTCACCCATGTCCTGAGAAACCTCAGATTCGGCGGGCTTCAGAACAGGGTGCTGAACCTCATCAAAGAGCTCCCGTCGTTTGCGCACAGTGTCGTGGTTCAGTCTCCAGACAACGGCGAGCTGTACGTCCAATACCAGGACGTCTGTGATCTGAGACAGTGCGTGCGCCATCCCGGCCGGTCGCTCGATTTCTTTCTCCGCCTGACCGCAGTGCTTCGCGAATTGAAGCCCGACGTCGTCCTGGCCCATCTCTTCGGCAATCACACGCTGGTGGCATGGGCGGCGTACCTCGCGAGGGTTCCTGCGACCTACGGTGTCTCGACAAACGATCCCCTCTTCTACGCGGGCTCCCGGTGGAAGCCGACGGTATTGGCGCATTTGGCTCGCCCAGTCTCTGTGGGTGAGATTGCCGTCTCGGAGGCGGTTGGCCGCATTCTCAGGTCCGGCCTGCACCTTCCCGCAAGTCGGGTCCACGTCGTTCCAAACGGCTGCCCGGTGGAAGAGATCGCTCGACAAGCCCAAATCGGAAAGACGGCCGCGGAACAAGAGGGTGATCGGCCGAAACGTGCCTTCATGGCTGCCAGGCTCGGACGCACGAAGGATCATGCGACTCTCCTGAAAGCAGCTCAGATTCTTCATGAGTGTGGATCGCTCGAGCTGTGGCTCGCCGGAACGTTCCGAGATAGCGCGCGAACTCGGTTCGAGGCCTTGCTTGCCGAGCTTGGGGTTCACACGAGAGTCAAGTTTCTCGGGCCGCGCGGAGATATCGCGGCGCTGATGGGCGCGTGTGACGTCGTTGTGCTTTCGACCAGATCCGAGGGACTCCCGAACTCCGTGCTCGAAGCAATGGCGGCCGGCGTGCCGGTCGTCGCCACTGACATCCCGGCATGCCGCGAGGTGTTGGATGGAGGCCGTTGCGGCATCCTGGTGTCGCCCGGCGATCCCGAAACTTTGGCCTCCGCGATTCGTCAGATCCTCAGTGATGAGCATCTGCGGCATCGACTCACCACAGCCGCATTCGAGCGGGTCAGCTCGTGTTACCACGTCAAGCAGATGGCTGCCGGTTATGCGAATCTGCTACGTGGGTCGAGATCGTAACGAAGGAAGCAGAGAGCTGCCGTCGAGTCCTCGTATTGCGAGCACGAGGATGAGCGGAAGCCCTGGGACGAGCATTCGACTGCCGTAGCTCGCGATATCGCCGAACTCCATCAGCGGCGCGAAATACGACACGGCAACAGCCACGACAAGGACTTCCCAAAACTGGCCCTTGCGCTGGATGAGTGTGTACAGATACCAGATGAACGCACCCCACATCGCTAACCAGTGTGGCCTGAACCGGAAGGCCGGCCGCATGAACTGTGGCATGCCGACCAGATATGCCACGCGACGCGCGGATCTCCTCAAGCGACCTTGCAAGCGTTCACTCAGTGGCAATATCTGTCCCCGGTAGCGGCTCCCTGACCAATCAGATGGGTTCGTGACCGAAGCGACGGTCGCCTGTCCGGTGACCGCGTAATTCCGAAGCGGCAGGAGCGATACGACGGCCGCGCATGCAGCGAGAAGGACCAGGGCCGCCTGTGTCCGCCAAGAGAAAGACCGCGGTGACCTGAAGAAGAGGATGACCACGGCTGCGGCTGGACCGAGCAGAAGCGAATTCGGCCGCACCAGGAAGCACAGCCCACACACGACGCCGCCAATCGCAAAGTATCGAAGCTTCGCCGTTGCCTCACCCTTGATGACGCAGAACAGCAGGGCGGGCAGCAACGGGAAGAGCAGGTTCTCGCTCAGAAGGCGGAACGTGAGGGCGCGATACATATCGACGTACATGAAGACCGTCAGCGCCACCAGGAACGCCAGGCTAGTCAGTGAGGAGAGCCGTGGCCGAAACACCGCGTACATCCCGATGATGCCAGCGATCAGCAGGAGTCCTTGAACGAGGTAAACGGCCTCTGACCTGACACCGGCGACGGCGTAGATGGACGCGATGAAGTACACATAACCCAACCCGGCCGGACGGACATAGGCGCCATCGACGATCGGCATGGTGAGTCCGCCGTTGAGGACGCTGAGCGCATTTTGGTGATAGATGAGCCAGTCGTCGCCTGTTGAATTCGCCGCCGTCACGTCGTGTCCCAAGGGGAACAAGGCGATCAGGCGGGCAGCGTAGAGCACTGCTGCTGCCGTGAGGGCGACCGTCAGGAGAACAGTGAAGGCGAGGGCGCGGGGGTTACGGCGCTCAAATAGGCTGGTGGACGAGGTTCGTGCGGTCGCTGAACTGCGGCCGCTGTTTGGGGACTCCAGCACCGCGGCAATTGTAGCCCCTTCGACCGTACCACGCGGTTACTTCACCACCTTGAACGGCGCCGTCGCGGTCGTGGTGTCCCCACGCGATCCCGAGCGTTCCACTGGCCTCGGTGACGTCACTGAAAAAGATCGTCAACTGATCGGTGCGCGTGGGACGCTTCGAGTCCACTTCCATACGGGCGCGGAGCACATCCTTGTCGGGCGTATAGCCGGCGGATCCGAAGAGCGCGGTCTTGTCGTCCGGGTTGGACTCCTTCTGCGCCGGCCAATTGGAGAGGATGAGCGTCCACGCGCTCTCCTTCAGATCGACGAACATGCTGTATTCGCCGACGGGCAGGGTTTTGCCATCGAAGACCAGCGGCACGTCGGTCTTGAAACGCGTCGTCTGATTGGCGCCCACGCGCCACACCGGGCCATCGGCGTTCACGACCTTGCCGTAGTCTGCGCCGGTTCCGAAAATATTGGCGCGCTGACGGAGCATCGGGCGGCTATAGGTGACCTCAATCCACTTGCCGCCTTCATAGGTGGGATTACCCTGGGCGTTCTTCGTCCACTGGCCGCCAACCATCGTCGAGGCCGTTCCGGGCGGGCTGAGCGGACGCGATTGCTGTCCCGACAACGCCACGGCGCTGGTGGCGGCGATTGCGAAGGCGAACAGGAACACTCGTTTCATGATTGGGCCCCTCTCCTCGGGGATCGACGTTACGACACCCTTATTCCAAGTATGCCAGCCATCCGCTTTTCGAGAGCGCATACTTTCGAAGAATGAAGCGCTTCGTGAGTTTCATCGCCCTCGAAGCAGTTGAGGCGGAGGGCTGCAACATTGCGTAGAGCAAAGGTCCAACACTTCCGGATCGACGACCTGCGATCGACATGCCTCAGCGAGTGGCGCGGCCGATGTGGGTGACTCAGCTTCTTCGACAAGGGTGACGCGAAGGTCTTCAAGAATTACTCGCAGATGAAGCTTCAGATGAAGCGCGGGGCCCTCCTGATGACCGACCACGCCGCCGACAAGATCGGCCGAGTTGTAGGGACGTGTACTTGCCCATCTCCGGTTGGCTATCTCTAGAAGCCCCTCGCGAGACGTCCCCGGTGGGTACGCGCGAGGTGCTGATACGGTGGATGGGTCTGCAGGCGCCGATCGTCGACGGCTCCGCCCATCGTGAAGTGGTAGAGCACCTGAAAGCGATCGCCTGTCAGCCCGAAGACCTCGTGTGTGAGGTCGTCGAAGAAGCAGCCGATGCCAGTGCCGCGGATGCCAAGAGCTTCAGCTTCAAGGTACAGGACCTGCCCGATGACGCCTGTTTCCCAATACAGGCGACGGTAGAACCACGGACCGAACGCCTCGAGGGACGTGCGGTAGTCGGCGATCATGGCCACTGCAAAGGCGCCATCGGCGGCAATGTCCTGATCGCAGCTCGTCTGCTGGGCGCCACAGCGCGCATCCCCCTCCTCCAAGAAGACGAGCGGTAAGGAGGCAGGACACCCAGCAGGTGACAACCAGACAAAACGCCGATCCATCGCGTCTTCGAGCGCCGGCCGGCGCGCGGGGTCGCGTATGAGGACATAGAGACCGGGCACCAGGTCGGCGACGCGGTGCACGAAGAACAGGAGGTCGACCGAAGGACGCCACGGCACCGTGGTGAACGGGACCTGCCGCGAGCCCGGCATCACCTTCAGCAGGATCTGATAGAGCGCCTCGCGTGAGATGCCCGTATGGCCATCGAGTGCGACGGCGCTACGCCGCTGGTGGATGATGCGGCGGAGCGAGAGCGGCGAGTCGCCGATCTCGAGCGAGCCGTTCTCGAAGTCGATCGAAGACCAGAACGTCGCGTCTGGGCGCGAGATCTTTTCGGTGGCGGCCGCCACTTCGTCGATCACCGGCCACGCATGATGATCGCGACTGAGCCGGTCCGGCTCCCCCAACCAGCCCGCGCCCCGCAACTCGTCGCACAGCGTGTTCGGAATCGTAAATGCACGCTGCTCGTCGACCGTGAAACCGATTCCGGAGGGTGAAACAGCCACGAGGCAGTCGGCGTGCTCGGCCTCTATTCCTTTCTGGACGTGCACACCCAGGAGCACGGCCACGTCGTCGTCGGTGACGCTTTCGAGCAGCCTCGCCTCCCAGCCGAGCCCCGCAGCAGATACCGCGACGCCCCCGATCGCGTGGCCGGCGTCGTGATGGCAATACCGAAACGCCCGCTCGCCGTACTTCCAGGACTCGCGCCAGTAGATGGACGTCAGCCCCACGAGGATGGCACCCACCGGAAGCTGTGCCGCGATCGTCAGCCACCCTTCGTCAGAAAGCTCGGCCCTGAGCTCCAGCGCGTGGTCGAGCGGTGAGTAGTGGTACACCGCCGGTCGAGCGTGAAGACCGGCAATGGGCCCGGCGACCAGATAGCCTTCCGTCGGATGAAGATTTCCGCTCGAGGGATTCACGCGGAGCGGCCACCGCGAGCGCCCAGCCTGCTTCCACGCCGAGAGGGCGAGCGCGTCCTGAAAGAGTTGCGAGATCGAGACGCGGTCCAGCGGAGTTGGGGCGATGTGATGGATCACGAACGCAGGCTCATAGCGGGGCTCGGGTCCAACCGGAACAAAATCGAGAGGCAACAGGGGCGCCCCAGTGAAGCGCCGGAACGGATCCGGCTGCGTGTCCCAGTCCATGTAACCGAGAGCCGGCGCAAACCGAAACGGACGGTGCTTCGTTCGCTCGTGGTACGCGAGGGTGATGCAAAGCGCCGTGGGCGGCTCCGGCGGCTGGTTGAATTCCGACGTGTTGGGCGTCTCAGCGGTCACGCAACTGATCTCCGACCCGACGTGTCAGTGGCTCGACTCGAGCGGCGCCTGAGAACACACGGTATACTCCAGGCTCCGCTTCCTGAGTTCTGTGTCACACGACCATTGATTCCTGAGTACTGCGGTTCATAATTGCGGTGACGCATCGAGGGCGGCGAGGCGTCCGGCTGGGCTAAGGCGAGACGACTGAGAATGCGGCGAGTATTGAAGGAGGAGCCACGCAGCCGGTCGGGATGCATCGCCGGCCGAATGCCACCGTACTGATGAAACGCAGGACTTAGCCTCGATCGACGAACGCGATCGCGTGCCGAACTGCTCGGTTTCGCCGGGGCTCGCGAGAGGCGTCGACGCATGAAGAGGGATACTGCCCCGGAGAAGAGCATGAAGCTTAGACCGCTGCACGACCGCATCATTGTCCACCGTCTCGAGGAAGGCGAACAGCACATCGGTGGCATCATCATCCCGGACACCGCGAAAGAGAAGCCGCAGCAAGGCACAGTCATCGCCGCCGGCAACGGGAAGGCGAAAGACAACGGCAAGCGGGTCGCCCTCGACGTCAAAGCGGGCGACCGGATCCTGTTCGGCAAGTATGCTGGCCAGGAGATCAAGCTCGACGGCGAGGAGTACCTCATCATGAAAGAGGATGACGTGCTGGCCATCATCGAAGGCCAGACCAAGAAGAAGCGAGCCGTCATCAAAGGCAAGGCCAAAAAGAAGAAGAAGTCATCGCGTTGACAGCGAATTCGCGGAAATCTGGCGCGTTTGGCGCCCGGCCCGCCTTCGGCGTCGCGCGGGCCGAAGTCCATCTTGTGCGCCCTCGAGCTTCTCCACACCACGCAGCGGGAATTGGCGGGAGCCCCGCGCGTGTTCGATCGCCGCGCCCCTTTATGGCGCCGCGGGTGACGACTCCCGCACGGCGGAGCGACCATCGGTTTTGTTCACCACCAGCCGTCCATCGACGAAGACCATCTGCGGCAACACGCGGTAGTCGAGCGGGTGACCTTCGAGAATCCAGATATGGGACACACGCCTGTCGTCGGCCCAGTCCGATTCGGCCAAGACATAGACGAGCCGTCGGCCGTCGGCGGAAAGCTGCGGATCGCTGAGATTCGGAGTGTTGAGAAGGTCCACCATGGTCATCGGGCGCCGATCCTGGCCAAGGCTCGGCGAACTGGTCCCGAAGATCAGATGAGCGACCGCCGCTGGAAGATACCCGCCGCAGTGACAAGTTCATGGGCCTCCAATCATGCGCAATGACACCACCGAAAAAACCAAGGGACGCGCGTGGTGCGGGTGCGATTCGCGATCAGCATCTAAGACCAGCAACGCCTCACCGGTCAAATCGATTCCCCTACTGGATCCAGAAGCTGTACGACGCAAAGCTTGGCACAGCCCAAAGGGCGCGCACGCGCCGAGCGCTGGTCGGACCGTACGCGCGCCGAGACTCTCCCGGTCCGTAAATTTCCCGATCGTTCTGGTTCCGGTGCGGGTCAGCCTGTTCTGGAGATCGGGAACGGGACCTTCTGAAGATCAGCTGCACACCGAATGAGCTCAGCGTAGTTTTGGGACAGTTCTCGCACAGCACCAAAGATCGAGCATGAACGCGTCACGAGAAGTGGCGTAAAATCAATGAGTTTCAGAGTCGGGGCGTAGCGCAGCCTGGTAGCGCACCTGCCTTGGGCGCAGAGCCCAACCTTCCAACAGCTCCAACAGGTCTCAGAGTTTTCAGTGTTTTCAATAGTTTGGGGAATCTGCTCTCGCTCAAAGCACAACCCCAAACGGCTCAACACGTGAGGTTCTGGGACAGTTTTGCGACAGCGAACCGGGCGCGTGTTGGTCGAACGTGTCAGCAAGAGCTTCGATGGCGTCTTCGACCTGAGAATTGATCCCGTCATCTTGCTGGTTGCGGGGTGGGGTCCCAGCAGCCGTTAATACCGCCCGATCTATACATCGTTGCGTGACGTTTGGTCCCGCGCCGGTCTACGAACGGAGGTTTGCAGATTCGGCGGGAGAGGCCTTGGGTTTCGAATAGCTGACGAACAGTACTGACC
>JBOGIV010000303.1:0-36766 GCA_050747925.1 Vicinamibacterales bacterium | reverse complement strand
CACCTGTCCTCATCATCGTCGTCGTCAGCTATTTCGCGATGGTCTTCGGGACGTCGATCTGGGCCTCGTTCCACTCGAAGACCGAAGATGAGTTCCTGGTGGCCGGGCGTTCGATCGGTCCGTGGGTCGGTGGCGCTGTGCTGGCGGCCACGCAGATCAGCGCCGGGACGTTCGTCGGCACGCTGGGCCGTCACTACCTGACGGGCGTGAGCTGGGTCTGGATCTGGTTTGGCGTGTGGGCGGGATGGGTCGTCTCGGCGATGCTGGTGGCGCCAAAGCTTCGGCGCTTCGGTGCGCTCACCGTCGCCGACTACGTCGGCAAACGCTTCGCCAGCGAGGGGGCGCGCACGCTCGCCGCCGCGCTCATCATCGTCACCTACACCATCTTTCTCGTCGCGCAGTTTCAAGCGATTGGCGAGATCGCCTCCGCCATTTTCGGCATGTCGCCGGTCGTGGCGATGACGGCGCTGCTCGCCAGCACGGGTTTCTATACGGCGCTCGGTGGCGTCCGCGCCAGTTCGTACGTCGAGTTCGTTCAGACGCTCATCATGGTGCTGTCGCTGCTCGTGGCGGTTCCCGTCGTTCTTTCACACGTGGGAGGGCTGGCGGCGCTTGGCGAGTACGTCGGATCGATCGAACCGCGCGTCACCGGTTGGTGGTTCACGTGGCGCGAGCTCGTGGCCTTTGGCGTGGCGTTTGGCTTTTCCATTGCCGCAGCGCCGTACGAGATGACGCGCTACTACTCGATGCGAGACGTCAGCACCGTCCGCTACGCCATCGGCATCGGCATGCTGGCCCAGGCGCTCATCGGCACGAGCGTCATGATCCTGGGGATCGGCATGCGCGGGCTGTTTCCGTATCTGCCATCTGCGGATCAAGCTTCGAGCATCATGGCGTCTACCGTGATGTCGCCACTTCTGGGTTCGCTGTTTCTTGTCGCGATGCTCTCGGCCATCATGTCGACGGTGAACTCGATCCTCCTTGTCACCGGCGGAGCGTTTGCGCACGACCTCTACAAGCGATTGGTCAACCCGCAGGCGTCGCAGGCGCGCCTGATCTGGGTGAACCGTGCGTCGATCGTCGTCTTCGGCGTGATTCCGTTCTGGTTCGCCGCACAGAAACTGGCCGACGTTCAGGCCATCGTGATCGAGCAGGCCAAGTTCATCGCCAGCTTTTTCTTCGTCCCGGTCGTGTTCGGGTTGAACTGGCAGCGCGGAACGAAGGAGGGCGCCGTCTGGAGTATGGTGGCCGGGTTTTCCGGGTGTCTCCTGTGGACCTTGACACTGCAGCGGAGCTTCTCGTCCCATGGCATTGATTCGGCGGAGGTTGGCGTCGTGCTGAGCGCGCTGACGTTTGTGGTCGTGAGTCGAATGACGAAACCGACGCCCCCCGAGTACCTGAAAGTGTTTTTCGACGATGTCTGAGGGGACAGTCCCCGTCATCGGGGGACAGTCCCTGTCACGGGTTGTAACGGGACAGCCCCCGTAACAAAGTGAGGGTCGACGTGTTTCACGTCTTTACCGATCCAGACTTGGAGGCGGCCGCGAAAGCCGCCATCAGGCTCGACGAGCCTCGTCACCTGCTCGACACGTTCATCACGCTGGTGCGCGAGTCGGGGACGCCTGACGAAGACACCGCCGCGCGCTACCTCGTCGAGCGACTCCAATCGCTCGGCATCCCGGTCACACTTCATACGCCAGACCTCTACATCAGCCTGCCGGTCCGAGCTGAGCTGACGATCGGCGGCATTCGGTCGCTCACCGCTCGGCCGCCCGCCATGGCCCGCTCGACCGGCGACGACCAACCCGTCGAAGGCGAAATTTGCTACATCCCCTCGCGCTATGCCGCGGGCACGGCGTCGCTGTTCGACGTCCCGGACGCCGCACTTCGACTTGGCTCAGGGCAGGCGCGTGGCGGCGGCGTCTCGGGGCCGGACCCGGTGGCCGGCCGCATCGTCCTCACCGAGGGCTTCTCGATGCCGGGGCCGGTGCAGGCCTTCGAACGACGCGGCGCCATCGCGCAGATTTACATCCATCCTGGCGATCGCATTCACGAGGGCATCTGCACGTCGATTTGGGGCGCGCCGACGCTCGAGTCGATTGGCCGCAAGCCCACTACGCCAGTCGTCTGCATCAATCGCCCCAGCGGAGAGTCGCTGATTGCCGAGATCGAGCGCGGACCTGTGCGCGCCTCGATTCGGACCTGGCTGCGTGAAGGCTGGATGCGATGCCTTCTGCCGGTTGTCGACATCCCCGGCCAGGAAGATCCCGACGAGTTCCTACTCGTCCATGGACACTACGACTCGTGGTACGAGGGAATTGGTGACAACGCGACGGGCGACGCCGCGCTGCTCGAGCTGGCGCGCGTGCTGTGGAGTCTCCGCGATCGCTTGAAGCGCAGCGTCCGCATCGCGTGGTGGCCGGGCCACTCGACGGGCCGCTACGCGGGATCCACGTGGTATGCGGACACCTTTGCCGACGAGATCGACGAGCACTGCATCGCGCAGCTCGACATCGACTCGCCAGGCTGTGCCGATGCCACGGCGTACGAAGAAGTGATGTGGATGGCCGAAGCCGACCACCTCTGCCAGTCGGCCATTCGGGACGCGCTTGACCTGCCGTCAACGCGCGTTCGCCCGCTTCGCGCCGGCGACTATTCGTTCAATCAGATCGGACCGACCGGCCTCTACATGCTGCTGTCGAACATCCCGCAGGAAGAGCGCCAGCGTCGTGGGTATTACGCCGTAGGCGGCTGCGGTGGCAATACGGCCTGGCATACACCCGATGACCTGATGCCGGTCGCGGATCTCGAGATCCTTCGTCGCGATCTCGCTGTGTATCTCACGACCATCATCCGGATCCTGAATGCGCCGCTTCATCCCTTCGACTACGCGGCGACGATCGACGAGATTCAGGCCACGGTCGAGCAGTATCAGACGGCGGCTCAGGGCGAGATCGACCTGAGTCCGATTCTTCATGATCTGCATCAACTCCGCGACGAGATTCGCGAGTGGCAGGCCGATGCCCTAGAGAGGGCCACCGGTCGTGGAGACAAACCTTCAGGTTTGTCTGTTCCCCTCGACAGACCTAAAGGTCTGTCGCCACACACCGAGAAGCGTGGAGACAAACCTTTAGGTTTGTCTGCTCCCCTCGACAGACCTAAAGGTCTGTCGCCACATGCCGAGAGGCAGCGGCTGAATGCCGTGCTGCGAAAGATCGCGCGACTACTGGTGCCGCTTAACTACGCTCGGGGTGAACGCTTCGACCACGACCCCGCGCTCAAGTTTGGTGCGGTCCCGCGTTTGGAAGCCGCGGCGAGCCTCCCGTCAATATCGCCCGAGCTGAAGCCATTTCTGAAAGTGGGCTTGACGCGCGAAATCAACAAAGTGCGCGCGAGCATTCGCGCCGTCCGCCGAGAGCTCAGGTTTTAGGGAGTCGCTCGCTTCTGGGATAGTCGGAGTTGCTCGCTTCGCTTACTCCAGGAGCACGCGTGGCATGCGACTCTCATCCTCCCAGAAGGCCGCGAAGCGGCCGACTCCCAACCGCCCAACCTTACGTCCGCGACAAACCCGGCCGGCCAGCCTCGACGGCCAGCGACCCACCGACACGCACAGGGCTGCCCGGTGTGGACACGCTGTCGAGGACTTTGAAGTCCGCGCGCATCGTCGTCGGCGTCGCCGTGCACGAGATGTAGCCGCGACGTGCGCTGTGATACGCGATGTGCGGGTTGTCGCCGCGAATGCTCTCCCACGTGGGCTGGACATCGGCGCCATCGCCGTTCGTGGAAATTGAGCTGTTGGTGAGCTCCACGCCGACGGTTGCAGACCCGGGGTTGTTGAAGTCCATCTTGAGATCGGCAGCGTAGTGCACGTGCACATCACCGGAGAGCACGATTGGGTTGGGCGTTCTGGCGTCGGCCAGTCGTGAGTAGAGTCGCTGGCGGGCGCCGACATACCCGTCCCATTTGTCCACGGCGAAGCGTCCGGCGGGATTCGCCTTGGCGAAATCACGCTGGAATGTCGGCACCTGCTGACCGAGAAGCGTCCAGGTCGCCTTGACGTCGGCAAGATTCTCGAGGAGCCACCGTTCCTGCTCCGCGCCCAGGATCGTCCGCGCCGGATCGAGCGCTTCGGCGCAGCCCGTCCTTGTCCCGCGACCGCACGCTGTCTTCGATCGGTATTGACGCGTGTCGAGCACGCTCAAATCCAGCAACGACCCAAAGCGTAGACGACGAAAGAGCCGCATGTTCGGCCCGGCCGGCAGCGTCGACGCTCGTAGCGGCATCGTCTCGAAGTACGCCTGATAGGCGGCCGCTCGCCGCAGCAGGAAGACCTCCACCGGGGTATCGTTCTCGTCGTTCACGCCGGAGTAGTCGTTGTCCACTTCGTGGTCATCCCACGTCACGATGAACGGCGCTGAGGCGTGCGCGGCCATGAAGTCGGAATCCGACTTGTACTGCGCGTAGCGATTCCGGTAGTCGACCAGCGTGTAAATCTCCTGTCCACGGTGAACGCGCACGCGTCCGCGTCCTGCGTCGCCTCGTCCTTCGTAGATGTAGTCGCCGGTGTGGAAGACGAAGTCGAACTGCTCGTCGGCGATGTGCCGGAAGGCCGTGAAGTAGCCGGCCTCGTAGTGATTGCAGCCGCAGACGGCGAACCGGATGCGATCGACCGCTGCACCCTCAGCCGGCGCTGTCTTCGTGCGACCGATCTGGCTCGTCTCAGTGCCGGCATGAAATCGATAAAAGTACTCTCGCGCCGGTGCCAGCCCGCTCGCTTCGACGTGGACGCTGTGACCGAGCTCGGGACGAGCGACCGCTTTGCCGGAGCGGACGATCGTCCGGAACGCGCGGTCGGAGGCGATCTCCCAGCCGACCTCGACGTTCGCCGCCGGCATGCCGCCGCCGTCATAGGGCTCGGGCGCGAGTCGAGTCCACAGCACGACGCTGTCGGGCCACGGGTCTCCCGAGGCGACGCCCACCGAAAAGGGATACGTTCGAAAAATCGGCTGCGCCCATGTCGTCCGCGCTGCAAGCGGCTGCAGAATGGCCGCGGCGCCGAGCTTCCAGGCGATGTTGAGCAGCTCGCGACGACTGAGCCGGTTGAGGGTCCGATCGTAAAACCGGAGAGCGTCGTTCATGGGCGCACTCTATCTCGAAAGGCGACCGGGTCGCCTCTACGCCTCCAAAATGTAGAGGCAACCCTTCCGCCTTCGCGCGTAGCGCTCCGGCGGACCGCCGAAGCCTTGGCGTAGGCTGGTTAGGGTTGCCTGCGGCGAAGGGCACCCGGACGCCGTTTTTCTCGTATAAACCGTCATGCTCTTCCAGGACATTCGCTACGCCGTCCGCAGCCTCCTGAAGGATCGCGCCGTCACGGCCATCGTGGTGGCCTGCCTGGCCCTGGGTATTGGCATCAATGCCACCCTGTTTAGCGTCGTCGACGGCGTGCTGCTGCAGCCGCTTCCCTTCTTCGAGCCGCATCGCCTCGTCCTGATCAACGAGACCTTTCAGAGGGGAGGCATTCGGGAGGCTGGCGTTTCGTATCAGGACCTTCGAGACTGGAAGAGCGCAGCCACGTCGTTCTCGAGCATCGTCGGCATTACCGGCCGCAGTCTGGCGCTGTCTGATGGCGGCGAGCCGGAGCGGCTGCTTGGCGCCGCGGTCTCGTGGGACCTGTTTCCGACGCTTGGCGTACCGCCCGCCTTGGGCCGGCACTTTGGTCCTGAAGACGATCGTTCCGGTGCCGAGCCAGTCGTCATCCTCAGCGACGAAATCTGGCAACGGCGTTATCTGGGAGATCCCGGAATTCTTGGCCGCAGCGTTTCGGTGAATGGCCGTCCGCACACCGTGGTTGCAGTGATGCCCGTCGGATTCGCATTCCCCGAGATCCATCGGGCGTGGATACCGCTGACGCCGGTTGTCGAAAAAGACCCACGCAGCTCCCGGGGGCTCATGACCATCGGCAAGCTGAAGCCTGGCGTCGAGCTCTCGCAAGCGCAAACAGAGCTCGCGGCCGTCGCCGCCAAGCTGGGGACCGAGTACCCATCCACAAACGAAGGGTGGAGCGTGCTTGTACGGCCGCTGGCCGAGGAATTCACGGATGATGACGTGCGGCTCGTCATCTGGACGATGATGGGCGCGGTGACGCTGGTGCTGATGATCGCGTGCGCCAATGTGGCTAACTTGATGCTGGCGCGCTCATCCAAGCGTCACCGGGAGTTCTCGGTGAGAGCCGCGCTCGGCGCCGGCCGCGGACGAATGGTGCGGCAGCTCCTTACCGAGTGCGTGATGCTCGGTCTCTTCGCGGCACCCATTGGCGTGGCCATCGCGTACCTGGGCACGTGGATGCTCGACAGCGCGGTGCCCCCCGATGACATCCCCTACTACATCAATTGGGACGTCAGCCCGCGTGTGATCGCCTACACCGTTGCCGTGTCGGCGCTCACGGGCATTATCTTCGGCCTTGCGCCGGCGTTGCAGGCCGGCCGGCTCAATCTGGTTGAAGCCCTTCGCGATGGCGCTCGCGGCTCGGGTCAGAGCGGACGTCGTGCTCGCGTGCGCAACGGCCTGGTGATCGCCGAAGTCGCGCTCGCACTCGTGTTGCTCGTGGGCGCATCGCTCTTCATTCGCAGCTTCTTCAATCTGCAAGGCGCCAGCGCCGGGTTCGATACGTCGCCGCTGCTGACGCTGCGCTTCTACCTGACCGGCGACACCTACGCCGCCAACGATCCCAAGATTCAACGCGTGGCCGACATCGTGCGGCGCGTGGAGGGTCTGCCCGGAGTGCAAGCGGCCTTCGCCTCGAACTTCGTTCCGATCGACGGCGGTGGCGGCGGGGGCGCGGCGATCGTCGATGGACGACCGTTGCCGCGCGGCGAGGAGCCGGAGATCGGATTCACCGGCGTAACATCGCATCTGTTCAAGACGATTGGCGTGTCGCTCATCAAGGGCCGCGATTTCACCGATGCCGAAGGGATGAGTCGAACTCCCGTGGCCGTCATCAACGAGGCGATGGCCAAGAAGCTGTGGCCGGACACAGACGCCGTCGATCGCCGTTTCCGCCTGGCGCAAATGCAGCCCGAGGAATGGTTCACCGTCATCGGCGTCGCCCCCAACATCCAGCAGTCCGATATGGACGATGACACGCCGCCCGATCCGGTGGCCTATGTGCCATTTCCGTATGGACCGTCGGCCAACACGGGTCTGACCATTCGTGTGGCCGCCAACCCCGCGAGCTTGACCGCCGCAGTGCGCGAGCAGATTCGCGCGTCCGATCCTGGTATCCCGCTGTTCGCCATCCGCACAATGGAAGAAGTCAGGACCAGCAGCTTCTTGCAGTACCGGCTCTTCGGTCAGATGTTCGGAATCTTTGGCGCCACCGCGCTCTTCCTCGCCGCCATCGGCGTCTACGGCGTGCTCTCGTTCTCGGTGTCGCAGCGCACGCAGGAGATGGGCGTCCGCATCGCGCTCGGTGCGGCACGGCGTGATGTCCTTCGACTCGTCGTGCGCCAAGGTGTGCTTCTCTGCGCCATCGGCATCGTCGTGGGACTGGCCGGCGCCTTCGGCATTACGCGTGTGATTCGGACGCTGCTGTACAACGTCACACCCACCGATCCGATCAGCTTTGGCGGTGTCGCGCTGTTCCTGACGGCGATCGCCTTTCTGGCGAGCTATTTGCCGGCGCGGCGGGCGACGACGGTGGATCCCATCGTCGCGTTGAGAAATGAATAGGTGACGGTCGGTGCGAGATACGAGTACCGTGGATCATTCCGACTGGGAGGCCTGCCATGTCACGTCTTGGCTCTGACCACACCCGCCGCGAGTTTCTCGGCATGCTCACCGCAGCCGCCGCCACGGCACTCTGGACTCCGGGCGTCTTCGCTCAAGAGCTGGTCCGCACCCCACGGCAAACCGAAGGACCGTTCTACCCCGATCGGCTGCCGCTTGATACTGACAACGATCTGATCCTGCTGAGCGATCGACTGACGCCTGCTGTCGGCGAGGTGACACACCTCTCCGGGCGCATTCTCGGCCCGACGGGCGAGCCGGTTCCTAACGCGGTGGTCGAGATTTGGCAGGTCGATCACAATGGCGCCTACCTGCATTCCCGGACGGCCAACGCCAACAAGCGCGACGCGAATTTCCAAGGGTTCGGCCGGTTCGAGACCGCCTCCGACGGCCAGTACCGATTTCGGACGATCAAGCCGGTGCCGTATCCAGGCCGGACGCCGCACATCCATTTCAAGCTCAAGAAAGCCGATCGTGAGCTCCTGACCACGCAGTGCTACGTCAAGGGCGCGGCCGGAAACGAGCGGGACGGACTTCTCCGCAGCATTCGTGACGAGCGCGCGCGCGCGGCGGTCATCGTGGACTTCGCGCCGATGCCCGGTTCGAGGATCGGCGAGCTGACCGCTCGTTTCGACATCGTGCTCGGTGTCACACCCGTGAGCTGATCCGAAAACCCACCGACGCACCGGCTCGAGCAGTGCTACTCTGAACGCCAATGCGTCATTCGGCGTTGACCCTGCCATTCGAGTCCGGGGAGCCTCACCAACTTGCGGATTCACTCCGCAGGTTTCGATGGCGCGGCGACGCCGAGACGCTCGTCACCAACATCGATGTGGCACCGGGTGTCAGCCTCGATGCGTTCACGAACGAGTTTTGGACCTCCAGGCAGCGTGCCGCCAATAGCCTCCACGAGGTCTCCTATCGCGCCTGCTTCAAGCCCCAACTCCCCCGCTTTTTCATCGAGCGGCTGACCCAGCCTGGCGACATCGTCTACGACCCGTTCATGGGTCGAGGGACCACGGTCATCGAAGCCGCGCTCATGGGGCGCGTGCCGTACGCCTGTGATGTGAATCCGTTGAGCCGCGTGCTGTGTGAGCCGCGGCTGGATCCGCCGGCGCTCGACGAGGTCGAGCGCGCTCTCGGCGACGTGGATTTCACCGACGGCGAAGACACAGCGCCGGAGCTGCTGGTCTTCTATCACCCGGAGACCCTTCATCAGATTTCCGCGTTGCGCAGGCATCTGCTCACTCGCGATCGGGCGGGTGCTTTGAGTCGCGCCGACCGCTGGATCCGCATGGTCGCCGTCAATCGGCTGACCGGGCACTCGCCCGGCTTCTTCTCCGTCTACACGATGCCGCCCAACCAGGCTGTCTCAGCGCGTTCGCAGGCAAAGATCAACGCCAGGCGCGGCCAGACGCCGCCGCGTCGAAATGTCGCCAGCATCATCCTCAAGAAAAGCCGCTCCTTGCTGCGCGACGTCGATTCTGAAGTGCGATCTGGCTTGTCGCACGGGAGTCGACAATCGCTCCTGATGGTCGGCTCCTCGTCGCACACGCCCGCACTCGAATCCAACTCGGTGTCGCTGGTCGTCACATCGCCGCCGTTTCTGGATGTCGTCGACTACAAGAGCGACAATTGGCTGCGCTGCTGGTTCAGCGGCATTGATGCCAGCTCCGTGCCCGTCACAATCGCCAGGGGCATCGACGAATGGCGGGCCTTCGTCACGCGGACCTTCCGTGAGCTGCGGCGCGTCCTCCGCCCAGGCGGGTACATCGCGTTCGAAGTCGGTGAAGTGAAACGCGGGCAGCTCCGACTCGAGGACGTCGTGATTCCGGCGGGACTCGCCGCGGGGCTCAAACCCGCACTCGTCTTGATCAACGCCCAGGAATTCACGAAGACCGCCAACTGCTGGGGCGTAACCAACAACACGAAAGGGACTAACACCAACCGCGTCGTCGTGTTTCGAAGGAGCGGGTGAGGGCGACTGTCGCCGATCAGGGCCGCACGAGGCCGACCCTGGCGAAATCACTCCTCCTCGCTCCCGGACTCAACCCTGAGCTATACACGGCTCGTGTCGCTTCGAGGTCATACCTCGAGAGGGCGGTGGGGCCTCCGTTGGCCATGATCGACAGCGGGCCGCCGATCAAATCACGTTCGATATGGCACATGCCGAACGCGTCGTGGCCAATCGCTTCATGAACGTATGCCCCGCCCGCCACAGACGGCGCAAGAACCGCTCGCCCGGTTGTCAACAACCCCGGCGCGGAGAAGCGCGGCATCGAACACCCAAGATCGTTCGTGCACCCCAGGTCACTGGGCCTCGGGTGAGTCGCCACTGTGATCTGGTTGGGCAATGGGACCGGATACGGGTCGGGCGCCGTCGCGAACGCGATCGTGATAAGGCCGTTGGTCGCGGGGTTGATGCCCTCGGCGGCTTCTCTCACCGTATCGACATTGGCGGCAGACACACTGGACCCGAACGTGATCGCCACCGTGGTCCCGAAGCGGAACGCACTCCAAAGCCGGCCGGTGCTTGGGCACGCCACCTGTCCATTCAGCGGGATGAGCGGCCCGGATCCCAGGAAGATCGCCTCGATGTAGTCGCGGGGGTCGAACAGCACGGCTCTGATCTCGGCCGAGGGGGCACTGACGCCCGCGCTGTTTCTCGCTCGTACACGAACGAAGATCGGTCGGGCCGGTGGATTCGCCCACCTGTAAGTGGGCAAAGGTGTCGGCTCGCCAGCGAAGATGTCCGAGCTGCCTGCTGCGAAGCCTGACTCGATGAGGTAGCCCGAAGCGCCCCCGGGATGCATCCACGAGAGGAAGAGCTCAGGATTCGTCGGTGTTGGAGTAAACGTGGCGCTCAGACCGAAAGGGGCGACGGGAATGATCGCGGAGTTGTCGATGGCCGGGGACGGCGCCGAGGGCGAGGCGCCTCGGCCACAGCCGAGAATCGTCAGAGCCAGCGTCGCGAACAACCAACCCGCTACCCTACACATTTCGCTATCGGCCCACTTGGGTAAACACCAGCGTTGCGCGGGGCTGCACAACGGCTCAGCAGTGCGCCACTCACCGGCCAGTCTATGATCGGCAGCACTTCGCCTCGCCGCCAACCCGCGCAACCGAATCGAGCAGGACGGCCATGAACGAGGATTCAACGAGCCGGGACGACGATTCGACAACCGAGTCGCACATCCCGTCGGATACGACCTATCGCCTGCTCGAGCGCGCCAAGAGTGGTGACGCCGATGCCCTGAACGAGTTGTTCGCCCGCCACATCCCGACGCTGCGTCGGTGGGCGACCGGCCGGCTGCCGCAATGGACGCGAGACATCACCGACACTCAGGACCTTGTGCAGGAGACCGTCCTTCAGGTGTTCAAGAGAGTGGAGGCGTTCGAGCCGCGCGGCGCCGGGGCGTTGCAAGCCTATCTGCGCCAGGCGGTCACGAACCGGATTCGCAACGAGCTGAGAAACAAAGGTCGAAAGCCGGCGTTCGAAATGCTCGATGAGGAAGCACCGGGCGATGGAACCTCGCCGCTCGATGCCGCCATTCGTCAGCAGCAACTGGATCGCTACGACGCCGCGCTGTCTCGGCTCAGCGAACAAGAACGCGCCTTGATTGTTGCGCGAGTGGACATGGGACTCACCTACGAAGAGATGGCCCACGAGTTGGGCAAGCCGTCGTGGAACGCCGCGCGAATGGCGACCGCTCGAGCGCTGCTCCGACTAGCCGAAGAGCTTCGCCGTGGCTGACGTCAAGTCGTTCCTCGACGTGGCCGCCGTGCTGGCCGACGGCCAAGCCGTTGACTGGGAAGCCGCCGAGCGTCTGGCGGTCACCGAGGCCGACCGCTCTCTTCTCACCGAGCTGCGGTTCATCGCGGCCATCACTCGTGACCCCATCTCGCGAGACGGCTCGTCGAGCGCGTCGGCATCGTCCCATCCGATGACGTCGGCCAAGCCTGCCGCACTCGAGAACATCACGCCGACCACCATCCCCGACAAGTGGGGACCGCTCACGGTGATCGAGCGTGTCGGAGGGGGGACCTTTGGCGAGATCTACCGCGCCTGGGACAGCCGGCTCGATCGCGAGGTCGCGCTCAAGGTGCTGCGCCGACGGGAGCGCGAGGACGAGAGACAGACATCAACAGCCGTTCAGGAAGGGCGCCTGCTGGCGCGGGTGCGCCATCCGAATGTCGCGACTGTGTACGGCGCCGAGCGAGTTGATGGCCGCGTCGGTGTGTGGATGGAGTACGTCCACGGCAAGACGTTGGAAGAAGAACTGGCCGAGCACGGGCCATTCGACGTCGACCGCGTCATCGCGATCGGCATCGAGCTCGGAAGCGCGCTCGCGACCGTTCACCGAGCAGGGGTGATCCACCGTGATGTGAAAACCCAGAACGTGATGGTCGACTGCGACGGCCGGCTGGTGCTCACAGATTTTGGCGCCGGCGTCGAGTTGGAGGAGCGACCTGACACAGATGCGCGCGAGCTCGCAGGCACACCGTTGTGTGTCGCACCTGAGGTGCTGGCCGGACAGCCGGCCACGCCGCGGAGTGACATCTACAGCCTCGGGGTGCTCCTCTACCATCTTTTAACCCGCACCTATCCGGTGCGCGGTCGAACCCTGAAGGAGGTGCGAGCAGCCCATGCCTCCGGCATTCGGGTAAATCTCGCCGAGGCGCGTCCTGACCTTCCGCCCGGGTTGGCGCAGACGATCGACCGTGCGCTCGATCCCGACCCGCGGCGCCGATTCGACACGCCGGACTCGTTTGCCACCGATCTGCGGGCCTTCGCCTCGACCGGGAGTACCGCTCGCGAGACGGCTCGCCGCCTTGGCCGTCACGCCGTGCGGGCCGCCACTCTCTTGGCGGCGTTTGGCATTGGGTCGATGACCGTTGGTGACAGGACGAAACCGCCGACGCGTCAGCAACAGGCCACGTCTATTGCTGCTTTCAGTTCGCCTCGTGGCACGAGCGGCGTGGCAACCCTCGCCGCCGCTCCTCTAACATTCCAGTCGGAAAAGCTCACCATCATCGAGTTTCCGGGTGCCACACGTACCGACCTCTTTGAGATCAACGATCACGGAGTCGTCGTCGGTTCGTACGTGGACAGCCACGGAATCACTCACGGTTTTCGCATGAGCGACGGCAGCTTCACGATACTTGACGTCCCCGACGCGGTTCGAACGAGGCCGACGGGACTAAACAACGACGACCTCGTGGTCGGCGACTTCACGGACGCAAGTGGAAGGGTTCGCGGATTCATCGGGCGCGCACAAGCCTTCACTACGATAGATGTACCGGGAGCGACCTCGACGCGCGCAGGCGCCGTGAACAATCTCGGAGCCGTCGCCGGCGACTACATCGATGCTGATGGACGAGCTCACGGATTCGTTCTAAGCGGCGGCGTCGTGACGTCGGTCGACGTGCCTGGCGCAACCAGCACACGAGCCGTCGGACTCAACGACGATGGGAGCGTCGTCGGCGACTTCCGAGATGCGGCCGGGGCACAACACGGCTTTTTGTTCTCGGAGGGCCGCTTCAGCACCATCGACATGCCTCACGCCTCGGCCACGCAAGCCTTTGGCATCAACCGCGAGGGGACCATCGTCGGGAGTTACCTGGCCGCCACGGCCTTCCCCCACGGTTTCTCGTTCAGCGGGGGTAAGTTCGTCTCGATTGACGTTCCTGGCGCGGTCCAAACGCAAGCCAGCGCGATCAACTCCTCCGGTGTGATCGTCGGGTTGTTTCGGACGACGGCACCGCCAAGAACCCGCGGTTTCTTGCTGACCCCTTGAGCGAGCGCGTCCGCGCTCGCGTGCAGTACGGCCCCTCTTCAGTGTTTTACAGAGTGCGGGTCGAGACATCGTCGACCGCGCTTGATTGTCGGCCAAAAGAGAAGGGATTCGCTTGGCTCTACCGCGAAAACGGTACCCGATCCAAATCAGGAAACACGAAGGAAACCATCAAGACTCCGAGTGCAGGCGTGGCGATCCTTGGTGTTTAGACAAGTAATGAAGCCGGCGCGTGGCGGGCGTGGACTATGACAAAAGCGAGGGATTCGATGACCAATTCACCGCGTTTCGCGGCAGCAGTGGGCCTGGTTGTGCTCGCCCTGTCTCCACTGCCGCTTGCGGCGCAGACGTTCACAGACATCGAGTTCCCTGGTGCGACGAGGACCATCGCACGCGAGGTCAACAACAACGGAGTCATCGTCGGCTCCTACGATGACGCCAGCGGTACCACACACGGGTTCCTGTTGAGCGACGGAGTATTGACGATCATCGACTACCCTGGCGCGCTCGGCACCGTCGCGGGCGGACTGAACAACGACGGGGTGATTGTCGGAGACTTCGTTGACGCCACCGGAACGCACGGATTCCTGTTGGTCAACGGCGTCTTCAGCGCGATCGATTTCCCGGGAGCGATCGCGACCCGGGCTCATGCCATCAATGACCGGGGTGTGATTGCTGGAGATTATCGCGATGGCATCGGCCCACACGGGTTCGTGCTGGCGGACGGCGCCTTCTCAACTCTGGATGTTCCTGGCGCTCTCGGCACTCGCGCGATTGGATTGAACAACAAAGTCGATGTCGCCGGCGACCACTTTGCCGCTGGGGCGACCCACGGCTTTCTGTTGACAAGAGACGGCTTCACCAGTGTCGACGTACCGAGCGCGGTTCTGACCCAGGCATTCGGCGTGAACGAGAAGGGCGAGATCGTGGGCAGTTACGAGGATGGGGCCGCATGCCCCTCGCCCCTTTCGACCTGTCCCCACGGGTTCGCGGTCAGAAAGGGCCTATTCAGGACCATCGATCCTCCCGGCGCCCTCTCCGCCCAGGCCCTCGGGATCAACTCGGCCGGATGGATCGTGGGGACGTATGTCGGTGGGGTCCCGCTCGCGCGCCGCGGCTTTCTCCTGACACCTTGACGTTGTTGTCCGTCGCAAGACAGCAATGCGCCGATGGTCAAACCATTTCACGTTCTGATGGCGTGTTTATGTGTCGCGTGTGGCGACGGCCGCGTCAGCGCTCCGACGCCGACCGCGCCGACGCAATCGACCGCAGGGGGCTTCAATGGAACTTGGACCGGCGGCTTCGACACTCCAATTCGATTTGTCGTTCAAGACGGTATCCTGACAAGTTTCAGTATCACGTTCAGCCTCAACCCGCCGGGCACGAGCCCTTGCACGAATACACACACCGTGACTCCTGGTGTCTCAATTGCAGGCTCGACGTTCAGTTTCTCAGCCGACGTGCGCAGCAGTCTGCCTCCGACTGGTTTCGAACTCTTCACGAGTCCTGTTACAGGAACATTTGCGAACGAGACATCGGGTTCCGTCACGATTGGCCGCGCTGGCTCAAGCGGCGGCGGCCTGTATGCCTACCTTTACGGTGTCCAGTGTGGCACTACGGTCACGACTGTATTCCCAACTAACCCGGTCACGATCGCTGTCAACAGGAGTTAACCGTCGATCCAGGGCGCTGAAGATCGTCAGTCCACGTGGAGAGCAACCGTCGGATCCACCATCGGTGCGGGTGAGTCCGCGCTAGCGTGCACGCAGTCGAGGCCGACTCCTCCCGATCAGTTCAGGAAATGCGAAGGAACCCGTCAGGACTTCGAGTGCAGTCTTCGCCATCCTGGTGTTTAGAGAGATGGAATCGCTCATAGGTGTTCGCTGTGCCCGCTAATCGTCTGGACTCGGCGTTGCTACGGGCCGCCGTGCTGATCGCAATCGGGGCCAGTACAAGTCCATTGCCGGCTCAAACGCCGAACGCACAGCCGTATGCCGTGTCGGTCTCACCCGAATTTGGAAACGGGTTCAACCAGACATTCCAATTCGTCTGGGCGGACCCGAACGGGTACTCAAATATAAGGTGGATCCAAGTCGCTTTCTCGCCCGGCTACGCCCACTTGACTCAGCCAACCTGTTATGTGGCCGCCGATCTTTCTTCTCGAACGCTCCTCTTGCTTGCAGACGCGGGCGACACATGGTTGCCTTCAGCAGCTTTGGGAACACCCCTAGAGAACAGCATTTGCGGCGTGAACTCCGCTGCTTCGTCAATTTCCGGGGCAGGAACAGAGTTGACGCTGACGCTAACCTTCACGTTCAAGCAGACGTTCACAGGTCTCAAGTTTGTGAACATGCGGGCGTGGGATCGCGCCAGCGAATTCGACTGGGCGATACCTGGCACGTGGACCGTAGGCACGACCTCAGTCTGTCAGCCCATTTTCGGCAAATTTTGGCAATCGGTCGGCTCTGGATCACAGACAGGCGAAGTGAATGTGATCGCAGGGCCCGGTTGCAGGTGGACGGCCTCCTCGACTTCCGACTGGTTATCCATCACCTCCAACTCGGCAGGAGTGGGGACCGGCGCGTTGACCTACTCAATCGCGCCGAACACCTCTGCTCCGCGCCGGGGCCTGATCTCCATCGGTGAAATCAGCCTGGTCATCATGCAAGCAGGCCGAGAGTCCACATCGATCGAAGTCACGACCAACCTGGCCGCTGCGAGTTTTTCGATCAGCGGGCCCGCTAACTCGACCGGCCGTGGAACCTCCTTCGTCACCGAGGCGTCGTCCGGTACTTACGGGATCAGCTTTACGCCTCTCGCAGGTTATTCGACGCCGACACCGGCAACGAAGGTGCTTGCGGCGGGCCAGGTGGTCAGCTTCCAGGGAAACTATGACTCGCCCATTCTCAGGGCAGCCATCGACGACCTGGGCGTGTTCGTGGACCGTTGTCCTGCGACTGATCTGGCTTACACGAGAATCAGGGCCGATTTCAGGATCCGGAAGGACGGCGCACTGCTCGGCGAAATTGGCTGCAAAGAACCGTACAGCAGCAACGAGTCTTCACATGAGCTCTTGGTACTACAGATTCTGAGATTCATCTATTACATGGACCTTGGACGTTCAGCCTATCTACCCTGGACAGACGCGCGGCTGTACGACTGGATGCGAACCAAGATCGCGGGCTTCAATATCGATAGCACCGCACGGCTCAGCTACTGCTGCCAGTTCATCAACAACGAGTTGTTTGTGGTCGTGGCGGGACAGTCTCCTCGCTCTTTCCGAAGCAGGCGCGATGTGATTCTTGCGTTGCTGAGTGGGACTGCCTTTTTTGCGCACGAGACCCGCCACCTCGACGGCCCAGGGCACACGAGCTGCTGCGGCATTCCAGGCGGTTGCGATCAGAGATATGACGAAACGAACCTTTCGAGCTACGGTGTCGAACGCTTCTTGTTCGGCCAGTGGCTCAACGGAGGCATCAACATCGGACTCTCCTGTCTGTTCGACCGGACTTCGATGAGAGAGATCGGAGACTATCTCGTCGTTTCGGGGGCCTACGACAGGTTTTGTGAGATGAGGCCGGCAAGGTTGACATTGCCGGAGTTCCCCGGTGGCGTCTGCAGCGCATCGAGGGCAGGGCCAACCCAGGAACGGTGATGTTGCTCACATCTTGACGTTGTTGCCTATCGCAAGACAGCGTAGCCTTTTGCTGTCGGCCCTGGGCCGTTGCGCCGTGGCCGGTTCGTGCGAGGACACCAACGATGCTGAAACCGCGAAGCCCCTTGTTCGAGTTCGCCTGCGCTACTGTTGGCGCACTCGCCCTGACCGTCCAGATCGCGGCTCAGGATTGGCCGCAATGGCGCGGGCCGGGCCGCGACGGCGCGGTCTCGACGTTCCGCGATCCGTCGCCATGGCCTGAGAGCCTGAAGCAACAGTGGAAGGTCGAAGTCGGACTCGGCTACGCGACGCCGGTGCTCGTGGGGCAGCGCCTCTATCTCTTCACGCGCCAGGCCGACGAGGAAGTGATGACGGCGATCGATGCCGTGTCAGGCAAGACGACCTGGCGCACGGCCTACGCCGCTCCGTTTGACATGGTCAAAGCGACGGCGCGGCATGGCGCCGGACCGAAATCAACGCCAACGTTCGCCAACGGCCGTCTGTTCTCGCTCGGCATGACCAACATCGTCAGCGCGTTCGACGCGGCGAGTGGCAAGCTGCTGTGGCAAAAGCCGGCGACCAAAGCGCAGCCGATCTATCACACGGCCATGTCGCCGGTGGTCGATGGGAATCTGATGATCGTCCACGTCGGCGGGCCTGGCGATGCAGCGCTCACCGCGTTCGATGTCGCAACGGGCAACGTTCGGTGGACCTGGACGGGCGATAGTCCTGCTTACGGTTCGCCCATTGTGGCCGATATCGCCGGTACTCGTCAGGTGGTGACCTTCACGCATCGGAATCTGATCGGCGTCTCTCTCGCCACTGGCGAATTACTCTGGCAACGTCCGTTCAGGACGCCGTCGGACACCACCGCGCAGACGCCGATTGTCGTCCGCGACACGATCGTTCAGAACGGCCGTGACAACGGCGTCACAGCGTTTCGCGTCATCCGGCGCGACGGCGCGTGGGCCACCGAGGACGTGTGGCAGACGAAAGAAGTCTCGCTCCACATGACGAACGGCGTTGTAGTCGATGGCGTGTTCTATGGACTCTCGCACCTCAACGCGGGCCAGTATTTTGGCCTCGACCTGACGACTGGCAAGGTGCTGTGGAGGAGTGAGCCGCGTCAGGCCGAGAACGCGGCGATGGTTCGGGCCGGAAACACAATTTTCTCGCTCGAGGATGACGGCGAGATGGTGGTCATGAGGGCGAGCCGCACGGAAATGAGCGTTGTGAAGCGCTACGACGTCGCTGACAGCCAGACGTGGGCGCAGCCGGCGATCTCGGGCAGCCGCCTGTTCGTCAAGGATGTTAACCACCTCACGCTGTGGACGATAGGCTGATCGCGCGCCACTCGTTGTAGTTGGCGCGGTTTCACACCGCGGCGCCACCTCGCCGCAGACACGAGAACCCGTTCCGAAATCTCGCGTGCGATGTTCTAAAACGGAGCACGGCTCCCGCGAACAGCGCGTCGTGGCGAGATCCTGAAATCTTTGAGGGAAAACGCGTTCGCCCGAGTCGAGGTGATGGCACTTCGCTTGCCTCAGGCTTCAACCTATGCTGCAACCGTTACACCGATCGGTGACGGTCCGCGCATTTCTCTGCGCGATCTTGCTCGCCGCTGCCACCGTTCCCGCACGAGCTTTGCCGATCCTCGACAAACTGGATTCCGTTCTCCGAAACCTGCTGGAGGATCCGCTCGCGGGTCTCTCCAGGGCGCGTGTCATCGTCTCGGCCACTCCCGGGTCGTTCAGTAGCCTGTTGCTCACACTGCGACTCGGCGGCTACACGATTCTCGCCGAGCACCCGCTCATCGAGGCGGTGACCATTGAGGCTCCGCGTCTCGCGTTGACCGCACTGAGCACGCTGAATCTGGTCTCGTCGCTGTCGGTTGACGCCCCCACGCGTGCGCTTTCCGACGACGTCTCGACGACTGGAGAGCGACTGCTTGGAACGCTCGGGCTCCGCGGATCGGCCTACACCGGCAACGGCTTTGGCGTGGCGGTCGTGGACTCGGGCATTGCTCCAGCTCCGGTCTTCGGATCGCGGATCACGGCGTTCTACGATTTCACCACGACCGGCAAAGCCGTCGCGAAATTGCCGTATGACGATTACGGTCACGGCACTCATGTTGCGGGGCTGATCGGAGGGAGTGCCAGCCCGTCGAACGAAACCTATGCCGGCATCGCACCCGGTGTGAGCTTGATCGGCCTGAAAGTCTTGAATGGCGACGGCGGCGGCTTGACGAGCGCCGTGATCAGCGCTATCGAGTTCGCGACGAAGAATCGGACGGCGCTCGGGATTCAGGTCATCAACCTCTCGCTCGGACACCCGATCTACGAACGCGCGGCGACCGATCCGCTCGTGAGAGCGGTCGAGCTCGCCGTGCGCCGCGGCCTTGTCGTCGTTGCCTCAGCCGGCAACTACGGCACGAACTCCGCGACAGGAGAGCTCGCTTACGGAGGCATTACATCGCCAGGCAACGCGCCGGCGGCGATCACCGTCGGCGCGCTCAACGCTCGCGATTCCATCACGCGCGAAGACGACATCCTGGCGGCGTACAGCTCACGTGGCCCCACGTGGTTCGACGGATTCAGCAAGCCAGATGTCGTCGCGCCTGGGCACGCGCTCGCAGCCGCAGTTCCGACGAGCCGACTGTGGTCAGCCTACCCATCCCTGCGAGCGGAATCAGCCGGGCCCGGTCAGTACATGCGGCTCAGCGGCACCAGCATGGCCGCCGCGGTGACCTCGGGCGTCGTCTCGCTCGTGCTGGAGGCTCATCGAACGTCCGCACCCTCTCAGCCCGCGCTCACCTCCAACGCGGTGAAGGCTGTCCTTCAATTCACTGCCCTTCCGTTGCCGACGACCGCTGGATCCGCCACGCCGGACGACCAACTCGCGTACGGCGCGGGAGGCATCAACGCCGCGGGGGCAACAGAGTTGGCGAGCCGCATCGACACGACTGCACGAGTCGGGAATGGATGGTTGACCTCCGGCGTGTCACCGACGACGACGATCGACAATCAGCATCTGTCGTGGGGCCAGCAGTTGGTATGGAACAGCCACGTTGTCTGGGGCGACTCGGTCTATTCAAACCAGCCCGCGTTTGGCCTGGGCATCAGCTGGGACAGCCACGTCGTCTGGGGCGATCACGTCGTCTGGGGCGAGAACACGGTGTGGTGGAGTCCAGAGACGTGGGGCAGCCACGTCGTGTGGGGCGACACCTGGATCGGCCGCACTGAGGGCGAACACGTCGTCTGGGGCGACGGGTCGTTCACCCAGCAAACGGTCGCCTGGGGGAACCTCGCGACGAGCCCGTCGAAACCCGCGAACACATTGACAGACCCTAGCGCCCAGCCATGAGCTGGTGGGCGTCACTCGGGTCTGCGACCCGGCTCTACGCAACGTTGGTGATCGCGGCGGGTGCGAGTCTGCTGTTCCTGCGGCTTCCCGCCATGCGCTTCGATGAACCGCTGGCATTCTGGGCCCTGTTGGTCGGCGCGGTCGTACTTTCAGCGTCCAAAGTTCACCTGCCACTGGCGCACGGCAATGCGACGCTCTCGATGTCGTACTTCACCGACTTCTTGGCGCTCGTGCTTCTCGGGCCGGACGCGGGAATGCTTGTGTCCGGTGCGACCGGCGCGACACAGTGCCTGATTCGGACGCGCGGAAGGCCGAGAGTGAGCCAAACGCTGTTCAGTGGGGCGGCTCTCATCATCACGATGCAAGTGACGGGCTTTGTGTCAGGTCTCATCGGCGGCTTTCATTCGACTTCAAGCCTGCTCTCCACGGGTCTCGTGATGGTAGGAGCAGCGGCCGCCTTCTTCATCGTCAATACCGGGCTCGTGGCAACAGCGGTGGCGCTGTCACGCCGTGAGCCGATCGGCAAAACGTGGTACGACAACTTTTTCTGGACCGCACCAGCCTGCTTCATCGGCGCCGCATTCGCCGTGCTGCTGGTACGAGCGCTGAGCACGTACGTGTGGGTGCCCGTGTTGGTCGCCGGGCCGTTGTACGTGACGTTCGAGGCCTATCGAATTTACTTTCGCAGGTTGGAGGAACAGCAACGGCATCTCAAGGAAGTGTCCGAACTCCATTTGGCGAGTGTCGAGGCGCTGGCGCGCGCGATCGATGCTCGCGATCAGACAATCGACGCAGTTCGGAGCGATGACAATCACCTGCGCCGGGTTCAAGCGTGGGCGACAGCACTGGCCGAGGCGGCAGGAATGTCGGCGCCAGCTATCGAGGCCGTAAAAGTCGCGGCACTCCTGCATGACATCGGCAAGCTGGCGGTCCCCGAGCACATCCTGACAAAGCCCGGCCGCCTCACATCGAAGGAATTCGAGCGTGTGCGCATCCATCCGGTCGTCGGGGCCGAGATCATCAAGGCCGTGCCGTTCCCGTACGCGGTGGCCCCGATTATCCGGAGTCATCACGAGCGGTGGGATGGGTCGGGTTATCCCGACGGCTTGCGGGCCGACGAAATTCCGCTTGGCGCGCGGCTTCTCGCGGTCGTCGACTATTTCGACGCCATCAGCTCCGCGCGTCCGTACCATGCCGCAGCGAGTCGAGACGAGGCGCTCGCGGCGATACAGGCAGAGGCCGGGCGCGCTCTCGATCCACAGCTGGTCGCCCTCTTTTCAAGAATCCTCCCGTCGCTCGATAGGGCTGAAGCGGTCGCGTCAGCGGTGCACGCGTTGGCCCCGGCTTCGAGCGAATCGCGCGCGGCGATTGCGGGCCGTGATGAGGCGCCAAGCCTGTCGACGCCGTCCTGGGTCTTCCACAACATCTCACTGGCAACACAGGAAATGCGGGCGCTCCACGACATCGCCCAAACTCTCGGCACACGCCTGACGGTGGACGACACGATGGCGCTGCTGACCTCCAAACTCAGGCGCCTTGTACCAGGTTCCTGCTGGGCCTTGTTCCTTCACGACGCGGCCGAGGATGTGCTGCGCTGTCGATTTGCCACCGGACTGGCTGCCGATACGGTTTCACAACTAGTCATTCCCGGCGGAGCCGGACCGAGTGGCTGGGCGGCCCGCCAGCGGACGCCGCTTCTCAATGCCCGGGCCGATACGGACTTCGAAACCGCGGGCGTGCCGGCGGGGGGACCATTTCAGTCGGCGCTCTCCTACCCGCTGCTCGACGGCGATGAATTGATCGGAACGCTCACCGTGTATCACGTGGAGCCCGATCCGTTCCGAGCGGAGCACCAGCACGTCATCGACCACATCTCCGACCAGGCGGCTTCGGTGCTTCGAAACGCACTGGCGTTTGAGCGGATGCGCGACGTGTCGTTCACCGATCCGCTGACGGGGCTGCCAAACTCACGCGCCCTGAGCGATTGCATCCGTCAACGGATCTCAAACGGCACACCCGATAGCGAGCCGATCGCGCTCATCATGATCGACCTCGACCTCCTTAAGAGCGTCAACGATCGGCATGGTCACCAGGCGGGCGATGTCGCGCTTCAGGCGGTCGCCACGGCGATTCGCGAGCACATTCGCGAGACGGACTTCTGCGCCCGCAATGGCGGCGACGAGTTCATCGCCGTGCTGTCTCGCTGTGACCGCGCCGAAGCGGAACGGCGTGCGCGAACCCTGCAAAACGCCGTCGGCAGTCTCCAATTGGAAACGTCCCGCGGTCTACCCCTTGCGCTCGGCATCAGCGTCGGCGTCAGCGTATTCCCGGAAGATGGCGCCACGATCGACACTTTGATGGCGACAGCCGATCATCGGATGTACGAGAACAAATCTCGTCGGCGTCGCGAGGCCAAATCGCTCAGTTAGTAGGCCCGTCTCAACACGGCGAGGTCGTCCTGCACGAACCCCGGCAATCTTCCGAGAGCGTTATTGCTTTGGTTTCACGGCGCTGTACCAGTCGCGGATCCTGCGCCAATTGGGACCTATGCTTTTGAGCGGTCAAACGACCTCGTCCCTTTTTTAGCGACCGCAGAGCCGCAGGAGTTCGCCTTCCCGGCCCTGAAGCGCCAGCCTGGCCGTTCGCAGCCTCACGTACTCCTCGTCGGCACACAGCTCGCGAGGCAACGGTTGTTGGCTGAAAACGCCGGGCATTGAACACGGCGTCCACTTGTTGCTCGAGCGGCAACGGGTGCCATTGCGGAAACAGATGCGCCCCAACTCGCGTCCCTTTGATCTTCGTCACGCTAAACGATCGTGCCGATGTTGGTCGTATCGCGACATGCGTCCCGTACAACCGTCGCCGGAATGTCGTCGCCGTACACATAGCGATCGATCTCCGCCTGGTAGCGTGCATTCCATTCTCGACCACGATGTCGTTGACGATGCCGGCCAGGCGCGGGTCGCGAATGAGCGTGCGGCGAAAGGCCGCGCCCTCCAGATTGCCGTGGGAGCCCTCGCCAAGCGTGACGACTTGATAGGTCGCGAACGCGTCGATGATTGCGATCGTTGCATGGACCGGTTCGGCGGGACGAAATTCCTGCGCTGAAGTCGCAAGTACTGCGACGACGAAGAAAGGGACCTGTGCTTTTGAGCGGTCAAAAGACATGGTCCTTTTTCAGTCGACGCGGAGCGCGACCATTGGATCCACTTTCGTCGCGCGACGAGCCGGCAGGTACGACGCCAGGAGCGCGACGAGCGTGAAGGCCGCACCAACCGCGTTGGCATCGGAAAGGGTCTTGCTGCGAATGCGCCAGTCAAGGAATTCCTGATAAGTGATCCCGCGCTGCATCAACGGGCGGCCGGGCACGATGTGCGGGAAGTTTTCGATCAATCGAACGACCGAACGGCGTAGCCGATATCTCGTCGCGCGTCTTCGATCCATCCGAGCGATCGCGTCGTTTCTCGGCTCGTCATTCGCACCTCAGCGCCGTCATCGGATCGACACGAGCCGCGCGATGAGCTGGCGACAGCGATGCGACGATGGTTACAAGCAAGACCAGCGTGACCGCCGCTGCGATCGTGACGGGGTCGCGCGGTCCGACGCCAAACATCAGGCTGTCGATGACGCCGGCTCCCAACAGCACGGCCGGTACGCCGACCGCAATGCCCACGCCGGCCAGCCATAGCGGTTGGCGAATCACGACCCACCGGATCTGCGACACGGGAGCCCCGAGCGCGAGATGAACACCGATCTCGGGCGTGCGTTCGGCAACCCAGAACGACATGATCCCGTAGAGGCCAATCGAAAGCAGGAGGAGCGCTGCCGATGCAAAGACCATGGAGAGTGCCGCGACAAACTGTTCTTGCGCCATGTTCCGGGCGACAAACGTGCTCATCGTCGCCGCACTGAGTGGTATCAGGGGATCCTCACCGCGAACCGCGGCCATCACCGTTCGCAACGTCGCTTCGCTTTGGTCACTCGTCCGCACCAGAAAGATCATCCTCGGCCGTTGGCGCACGCTCGTATACGGAACAAAGATGACGGCCGGCTCTTCCTCGCGCAGTGAGTTGTACTTGGCTCCACGAACGATGGCGATCACCTGATAGGTCCCCCCCGCTCGAAGCGTCTTGCCAATCGGGTCTTCGGACCGAAAAAACCGCCGCGCCGCGACTTCGTTGATCGCAACCGGCCTTTGCACGCCGTCCATATCTTGTGCGGTGAAGTCACGACCTCGAACCAACGGCATGCGCGTGGTCTCAAAGAAGTCAGGACCCACCTGGAACACCTGCGCGACCGACTCGTCGACCGACTGAGGGACAAACCCGGGGACTTCGACCGTGCCGGTCGTCCGGGCACGTTCGAGCAATTGCATCTGGCTCGAGGTCACACTCTGCACGGCGGGAACGCTCCGCAGGCGATCGAACGTGCCTCGGTAGTACTGCTCGAGCGCCGGACCACGGTACAAGCGCGAACCGGGATCGACGAAGACCTGAATCAACTGCTCCGGATCGAATCCGAGATCGACGCGCGTCAGGTTATAAACGGTTCTCGCGAACATCGTCGAGGCCACGACGAGGATGACCGAGAGCGCAACTTGGATGATGGCGAATGGCCGGCCGCGGTTCGCGCCTCCGACGCCGCCACGTGACCGATCTCGAAGGGCCGTTGCGAGGTCGAATCCCAACGCGCGAAGCGCCGGCATGACGCCCGCCAACAGCGCCGTCAGGATCGAAAGGGCGCCGGCAAAGAGGAGCACACGATGGTCCATTGCGATGTCGAGCCGCAGCGGGTTCGATTCCTGCGGCATCCAGTCCATGAGGATTCGCGTCGCCCACGATCCAAACAGGGCGCCGAGAATGCCCGCGATTCCGGCCATCACCAGGCATTCGGTGACGAGCTGGCGCAGCAGGCGGCCCTTGCCAGCGCCCACGGCCGACCTGATGACGATCTCTGCTCGGCGTGACGAGGCGCGCGCCCCGAGCAGCGTGGCGACGTTGGCGCACGCGATCAGCAACAGCAGCGCTCCCATACCGAGGAGCAGCGACAATGGCCTCGCGAATCGTGTCCGCACATCGGACAGGCCGGTTTCGATCGGCAAGAGCTCCAGGACATGTTTGGCTTCACCCAGCGCTTTCGGGCTCATGAAATCGCGAAGCGTCGTCAGCCGTTCGCCCGCGGCCACGTCGGGCGTGCCAGGCTCGATTCGCCCGACCACTTGAACAGTCCAGTTCGCGCGGTCTGCGAGCACGCCGTTTGCCGGCTGAGCGTCGCTCAGACTCTCGAGCGGCAGAAACACGTCGGGGGCGGCGCCAAGCACCAGTCCGAGGAACGTTGACGGGCCGACGCCCGCAACCGTGAACGAGGCGCCGTTGATGAGAATGCGCCGCCCGATGACATCAGGCGCACCGCCAAAGTCGCGCTGCCAGCATCTGTGGCTCAGAACCGCTTCGCGCCCGGATGCGCTTCGATCGGCCGGAATGAATGCCCGCCCAATGGCGGCCTGGACTCCCAACAGTGGAAAGTAGTTGTCCGACACGAACACGCCTCCACCGCTGAGGCTCGTCTCGCGGCCATCCGCCAACATCACGGCATCGCTGAGGACGTCGAAGGCCATCACTTCCGAGAAGACTTCGGGCGCGGCGCGGAGCTGCAGAAACCAGTCGTACGGGACAGACGTGCTGGCTTTCATCGACAGGCCGCGTAGCTTCGCCGACCGGCGGATTACCCGCAGCTGATCCGGCCGATCGACGGCAAGCGGCTTGAGCAGCACGGCATCGAACAGTGTGAAGACGGCGGTGGTCGCGGCGATGCCGAGAGCGAGCGTGGCCACGGCGACGACTGCAAATCGTGGCGTCCGGGCCAGCGACCGGCACGCGTACAGCGCGTCCCTTCTCGCATCGTCGATCCAACGGAAGGCTCGGGTGTCGCGTTGAAGCTCCTTGGCGCGATCGACACTGCCGAATGCGAGGGTGGCAGCCACGCGTGCTTCGGCGGCGCCCATCCCTCGGGCGCGAAGGTCCTCCTCCATGAGCGCCAGATGGACTTGCATCTCACGCGCGACCTCGTCTTCAGCCCGCGTCGTCCGGAACGCGGTGACCATCCGGAGCAGGAATCGCCGGAGAGTCGACAACGCTAGGCCTCGTCGACGAGCAGCTTGTCTACGAGCCCGGCCAGGCGTCGCCAGCGCTCAGTCTCCTTCTCGAGCGCGCGCGTGCCGGCTTTCGTGATCGCGTAGAACTTGGCCTCGCGATTGTTGTCAGTCGTCTGCCATGTGCCTTTAATCCAGCCCTTCTGTTCGAGCCGGACCAGCGCCGGATAGAGCGTGCCCTGGTTGAGGAACAGGGGGTGATCGGCCACCTGCTCGAGCCGCGCGGCAAGGGCATAGGCATGCAGCCGGCCCATCGTGGACAACGCCCTGAGCACAATCAGATCGAGCGTCCCCTGCAGCAGTTCGACGCGTTGCCGTTCTTTACTGGCCATTCAAGTGACACCTCTGGCGCAGCTTCGCACGACTTCACTGGCGAGTCAAGTAGAGGCGACCTTCTTGAGCGACCTTCCTCTCGCAGGCGACCCTTCCGCCTTCGCGCGAAGCGGGGCGGACCGCCGTAGCCTCGGCGGAGGCTGGTTAGGGTCGCCTTGGCAGCGGGGTGAAGAACGACGCGATGGCGGTGACGGCGATGACGCCTGCGAGCAGGTTGAACATGTCACGGTAACTGCCGGTCCACTCGACGCACCATGCCAGCAGCAGCGGGCCGACCGCTGAGGCGAAGACCGTCATCGCCTGCGCGGCGCCCTGGATTCGTCCGAGATGCCTGCGGCCGTACACACGCGGCCAGACGCTGAAAAACAACACCATCACCAGACCGCCGCCCAGTCCCATCGCCGTCGCCCACATCATCACGTGGCCAACGGTGGCCACGTGAGGAAGCACAGCAAGTCCCGCGCTCAGGATGAAGAGCGACACCGCGAGAAGTCTCGGCAGCGACATTCGCGTCGCCAGCCACCCACCGCCGAAGTTGCCGATGAGCGCGGTCATGGCGGTGACGATCAGCGTCTGGTAATACACGTCAGGACCGAAACCGCGTTCGGCCAGAATCGATTCATTGAACAGGCCGATGCCTGAGGCGACGAGCCCGTAGAGCGCGGCGCCGATCGCGAAGGTCCAGAAGGCTGTGGTGCCAACGGCTTGTGTCAGCGTCGCGCCCGCAGTTGCTGTGTCGAGGCGACCCTTTAGGGTCGTCGCACCATGTTGTGGAGACAACCCTTCAGGGTTGCCTTGGCGATCAGGCGACCCTAAAGGGTCGCCTCCACGAAGCCTCGCGTCTCCATCGACGTGCAAACCCATCGACTCTGGGTTTCGGCGCGTGAAGAACCAGCCGATTGGCGCCAGTCCGGCAACGAGCGCCAAGCCGACTGCCAGCCACGCCCCTCGCCAGCCCCACGCCTGCACGAGCGACCCAACCACTGGAAACGCGATCATGAACCCGATGCTCATCACGATGCTGTAGATGGCCATCGCGAAGTCGATGCGGCGAACGAACCAGTGACCAACCGCCGCAAGACTGACAACGGAAAGTGCACTTTGGCCAAGGCCTCGCGTGAGCGTGACGGCGATAGCCAACGCCCAAAATGATGTGACCTCGCTCATGACGCACACCACCAGGCCCAGCGCAATCGCGACGGCTGTGAGAACGAATCGCGTGCCGAGCCGATCGATGAAGCGGCCGATGCCGAGCGCGAAGACCGAGCCGATGAGCGTCGCCCACAGATTCAGTTGCGCGTAGTCGACGCGACCGATTCGAAGGTCCGCAATGAGCGGCTCGGTGATCAGACCAAGCCCTTGCGTGCGACCAGGCAAAGTGCCGACCATCGCGACGGCGGCGATCCACACCATCACCCAGCCGTAATACACGCGCATGCGCGGTGCGCGATCAACAACCGCGGATTCGGCGCGCATGTCTCAGAAGGTCCTACCGCCTGCCGGCTTCAACGTCCGAGGCTGACTTCCGTCCGCCCAGCCGAAACCTCAATCGTCTTCTCGAGGTTCTGACCGCTCACAAGCGCCGTTATCTTATAGGCGCCGGCCTCGACATTCTGAATCGTGAAGTGGCCGTCGGCATCCGCGACGGCGAAATACGGCGAGGTGGTCGCGATGATGGTGGCCGCCATTCCCAAATGCAGATCGCACGAGACGTCGTAACGGCCGGGTCGATCGAAGGTGTGGACGTACTTTTCGGAGGGATCGGTCGAGACGTGGAAGACGTTGGCGCCAGAGCCACTCCGCCGCACGATCACGTTGTGCATCTGGTCCTCGGTGTTCTTGAACTCGACGGCTTGTCCCACGCGGACGAACAACTCGCCCGGCACAAACTGCTTGCCGTATTGATCCATCACCGCAGGCGCATCTGGCGCCGGGAGCGTCCGAGACACAGGTTCCAAGGTCACGATGGCGCCCGGTGGCGCCTTCCCCACCACGACGGGAGGACCTGCCGGTGCGTCCGCAGCAGCTGGAGCCGGCGTCGACGAGGCAGCGGGCGCCTGATTCGATGAGGAGCAGGCCGAGATCGAGGCAGCCACCACCAGGACCACGAATCGTCTGAGCATCCCTTGCATGTTAGCGCCGCCACGGTGTTTCATGGGCGGCATTATGGCCAGATTCCTCAGCCTTCTCGCCCTGCTTGGCTGGCTCGCCACGACCGGGGCCTCAACCCTTGCCGCCGATTCGATCGATCTCGACACCGCGACCATCGCCGACTTCAATGCGGCCTTCAGAGCGGGGACCCTGACCGCTGAAAAGCTGGTTCAGCTCTGCCTCGCCCGCATCAAGGCGTACGACCGGCAGGGTCCGGCCCTTCACGCCGTGATCACGCTCAATCCCAAGGCGCTCGACCTCGCGCGCGCGCTCGATGCCGAGCGCAAAACCAAAGGACCACGGTCGCCGCTGCACGGCATTCCGATTGTGCTCAAGGACAACTACGACACCTTCGACCTGCCGACAACGGGAGGCTCAGTGCTCCTCGAAGGATCGATGCCGCCTGACGACGCGTTCGTGGTGAACAGGTTGCGTGCGGCGGGCGCGATCATTCTGGCAAAGGTGAACCTCTCAGAGTTTGCGTCCGGTGCGGCGTACAGCTCGCTCGGCGGCCGGACCCTGAACCCTCACGATCTTTTGCGCACGCCATCAGGATCGTCGGGTGGAACCGGCGTCGCCATCGCCGCCGGCTATGCCGTAGTCGGATTGGGCACTGACACGGGTGGATCGGTTCGCGGCCCCTCTACCTCGAACGGCATCGTCGGGCTCAAACCAACACTCGGTCTGCTCAGTCGCGACGGCATCATTCCACTGGCGCTCAGCTTCGATACCGGCGGACCGATGGCTCGGAGCGTCTACGACGTGGCCGTCACGCTGGGGCTGATGACCGGCGTCGATCCCGCGGACAAGGCGACGGCGACGAGCAGCGGTAAGTTCGACACCGACTACACCAGGTATCTGAACGCCGACGCGCTCAAGAGCGCTCGTATCGGTGTTGCCCGAGACTTTCTCGGTTTCGATCAAGACGTGGACTGGATCGTCGAGTCGTCGATCACGGCGATGAAGAAAGCCGGCGCGACCATGGTGGACGTTCGGTATCCGAGGTGGCTCCTGGATGCGAAGGGCGATTTCTACAGCGCGGTTCGCTATCCCGAGTTTGTCGCGCAGATCGCCGACTATCTGGCAACGCTCGGACCCAAGTATCCCAAGACACTGGAACAGCTGATCGAGCGCGCCAGGCAGGTCAATTCGCTGCGCGATGATGGCGGCGGGCCCAACCCTGGCCGTTGGACGCTCTTCACGCGCGAGGCGGCAAGCGGCACCGTCAACGACTACACCTATAAAGCCGTCCACGATCACGGCTTGCCGATGGTGCGGACGATTGTCGAGGGCATCATGGCGGCAGAGAAGCTCGATGCCATCATCTATCCCACGTCGTCTCGCCGGCCTGCGCTCACCTCGGCGCCTCCAGACGCGCCAGGCGGAGGACGCGAGTCGGGGAGCAATCTTGCGAATCTGACGGGGTTTCCGGATCTGATCGTGCCTGCGGGCTTCACCGGCGATCGATTGCCGGTGGGGTTGTCGTTCTTCGGACCGGCTTTCAGCGAGCCGAAGCTGCTGGCGCTCGGCTATGCGTTTGAACAGGCCACGCGCGCACGACGACGCCCCGTTACGACACCCGCGCTGCCAGGAGAAACGATTGCAGTGAAATAGCGATCGTGTAGTGGCGACAAACCTTCCGCCTTCGCGCGAAGCGCTTCGGCGGACCGCCGTAGCCTTGGCGGTGGCTGGTCAGGTTTGTCGATCAAGCTCGGTAATCGACAGACCGTCTGTCGCCACGACGTTAGCGAGGAACCCAGACTGGCGCCGCAGTGAGGAGTCCGTCTAGGTATCCGATCTTGTAAGTCAGGAGAATGCCAAAGCCGATGCTGATCAGGCCGGTCGCGAGCTGAAGACGCCGATTCGTGCTCGAGAACTGCCGGCTCGTGTACGCAAACGGCACGCCCATCAGGGTCGTGACCAGCACCATGCCCAGAACGGTGCCAAGACCGAACACGAGCAGATAAGCCACCGCCCACGCGGGCGTTCGAATCGTTGTGAGAACAAGCAGAGCGACGGCTGCTGATCCGGCCAGGCCATGCACGATGCCGACCGCGAGCGGACGCGTAAACTGCACCTGGGTTCTCGACAACCAGTTTTTTGGCGCGTTCGTCGTGCCGGTGACGTTCATCACGCCAAGCACCACCAGCATCACGCCGACCGACAGCTCCATCAGCAGGCCGAGCCGGGCGGGAATCGCCACGTTGAACAGGATGATCGCGCCACCGACCAGGACGATGGTCACGGTGTGACCGATGCCCCAAACCGCCCCGCTCCACGCGGCGCGCTTCACCGATCGCTCCCGACTCACGATGGTCGTGATCGCGATCACGTGATCCGGATCGGTCGCATGACGCATACCGAGGAAGAAACCGAGAGAGACAATCGAGAGCGCGGTGAGCAAGGGAGCAATCGATCATACCTGCTGGCAACCTTTCGCCCCATCCCTTCGTCTATGACCGATGGACATATATCCGACTTGGATATAGTTGGAGGCCTATGGGTTCTGACGATTCGCGCCCGGAAACGCTCCTGCCGCTGCCGGCAGCCGTCTTTCACATCCTCATGGCCGTCGCCGATGAGGATCGTCACGGCTACGCCATCATTCAGGAAGTGATCGCCCGGACGTCCGGAGACGTCCGGCTGAGTCCCGGGACGCTTTACCGGTCCGTGCAGCGCATGCTCGAGCAGGACCTGATCGTCGAAGTCCGCGAGCGTCCTGCGCCCGAGCTCGATGACGAGCGCCGACGGTATTACCGGATCACCGCGTTCGGCAAGCGGGTCGCCACGGCCGAAGTGCAACGTCTCTCGGACCTCGTGAGGCTCGCGCGATCCAGCGGTTTCTCAGTCAAGAGGGTGTGACGCGTATCTATCGCGCCCTCCTTCACATCTTCCCGTCATCGTTCCGGCACGAGTACGGCGACGAGATGTGCGCGGTTTTCGCTCGCGAGCTTCGCGAGTCCAACGGCGTTGCGGCACGGCTGGCCCTGTGGACACGCACACTTCTCGACGTCCTCGTGAATGCCGCTCGTGTGCACGGTGACATCGCGCGTCAGGACGTGCGTTACGCGGTTCGATCGCTCAGCCGTTCGCTTGGCTTCACCGTCACGGCAATCTGCGTCGCGGCGCTCGGTATTGGGGCGACGACGGCGACGTTTTCGATTGCCGATCACGTGCTGCTGCGGCCGCTGCCGTTTGCCGATCCTGATGGCCTCGTCAAGCTCACCGAAGACCACACCTCGCTCGGCTATCCGCGCATGGAACCGTCGCCGCCGAACTACCGCGACTGGAAGCGAATGGCGGCGTCCTTCGAGAGCATCGAGGCGTTCAACGCCGATACCGCCAGCCTGGTCGGCAATGGCGAGCCCGAACGGATTCTCGGTTCGCGAGTGGCCGGCGGGGTGTTCAGGCTGCTCGGGCGCCAGGCTTCGATCGGCCGCACGCTCACCGAAAGCGATATCTCGACAGAAACCCAGAACCCCACCGTCATCAGCGATCGATTGTGGCGGACACGCTTTGCCGCCGATCCCAACGTGCTCGGTCGCACGCTGACATTCGATCAGACGACAGTAATGGTCGTCGGCGTGATGCCGCCGGACTTTCATTTTCCCGCTCGCGGCACCGACTTCTGGCGCGTCCTCCGATTCAACAGCTCCGGCGGTGATGACGATCGCGGCAATCACTATCTGCAAGTCATGGCGCGGCTCAAGCCAGGTGTGGCCTTCGAACAGGCGCGATCGGAAATGCGGGTCATCGGCGATCGGATCGCTCAGCAATATCCCAAGGAGCAAGCCGGCACGAGCGTCAACGTACGGCGCTGGCGCGACGACATCGGATGGCAGCCGCGGATGATCCTGTGGGCACTCGTCGCCGCGGCTCTGTGCGTGCTGCTGATCGCGTGCACCAACCTGGCAAACCTGCTGCTGTCGCGCGCGCTGAGTCGGCGCGCCGAGCTCGCCGTGCGTGCCGCCGTCGGGGCCAGCGTCGATCGACTCGTCCGGCAGATGCTCACTGACAGCCTGCTGCTCGCTGGATGCGGCGGCGTCCTTGGCGTCGTGATGGCGATTGCCGCCGCGCCGATGGTCGTCCGCCTCGTGCCCACGGCGTTGCCGATCGCCGAGGTCCCGCCGATCGACTTCCGCATGCTGCTGGTCGCCTCCTTTGTCACGCTCTTGACCGGCGTTGCGTTCGGCGTGCTGCCAGCGCTTCGCGTGTGCCTCAACACTGACGGCTCGGCGCTGAAGGACGGAGCGCGTAGTGGAACCGGCCTCGGCACAGAGCGCTTGCGTTCGGCGCTCGTCGTCGCTGAGATCGTGGCGTCAGTCGTGCTCCTGGTTTCGGCTGGACTGCTGATCCAGGCGCTGATGAGAGTGCAAGCCATCGATCCCGGCTTCCGCAGCGAGAACGTCCTCACGCTCAAGACGATGCTCCCGCGGCCGAAGTACTCGCGGACCGTGAGCCGTTTGCAGTTCTATCGGGAGGTCATCGACGAGACCATGGCGCTGCCCGGTGTTCAGCGCGCGGCCTACGTCAGCTTTACGCCGATGACGATGCGCGGCGGCGTGTGGGAGGTGTTGACGACCACGCCCGACCCCGGCAGTCCCGGTGGCTTCGTCGCGCCTCAGGATCAGCGCCGGGCCAGCTTGCGTTTTGTGACGCCGGGTTACTTCGACACGATCAGCATCCCGATCCTTCGAGGACGCGACATCAGCACCACCGACACGATCGACACCCCGTTCGTGGCGGTCGTCAGTCAGTCGTTCGCCCGCCAGCACTTCCCCGATCAGGATCCAATCGGGCGATCCTTCGGTTTCGGGTTTGCCGTCCGGACGATCGTGGGCGTCGCGGGCGACATCCGGTTCCGCGGCCTGGAGCGCACCGACAACGAGCCGCAGGTGTACCTGGCCGCGGCGCAGCAGCGCGATAGCCAGATCGGGTTTTATGCACCCCAGGATCTGATCGTTCGATCCTCGGTGCCGCCGGCAACGTTGATGCCGGCCGTGCGGGCCATCGTCAGGAAGGCCGATCCGCAACTGCCCATCACCAACATGCGTACCCTCGAAGCAGTGATGACCTTGGAAACGGCGCCGCGTGTGATCCAGCTTCGCGTGTTGGGCGCCTTCGCGATTGCCGCGTTTCTGCTGGCCGCCATCGGCATTCACGGACTGCTGGCATTCACGGTGTCTGCACGGTCCCGCGAGATCGGCGTCCGCATTGCGCTCGGGGCGAAGTCACTCGACATCTTGAGGATGGTCGTGGGGCGCAGTGCGTTGCTGGCAGGTGTTGGCGTCACGATCGGCGTGGCACTCGCTTACGCCGCTGGCCGGTGGATGCAATCCCTTCTGGCAGGCGGTGATCCGCTGGATGTCACAGTGTTTGCCGCCGCCGTCTCGTTGGCTCTGCTGATGACGGTGGCTGGAAGCCTGTTGCCCTCGGTCCGCGCGGTCAGGACCGATCCGCTGACCGCGATCCGCGCGGACTGACCGACGCGCGCGCTCTATTCGCTACTCGACCCGGCTGGGCCCAAAAAACGGATCGCCAGCGTCGTGCCCGTCATCAACACCGGCGTGATGACGAGCTTGAGCCACAGGGTCCCATCGAATGTTGAGTATTCTAGGCGCGAGATGAAGGGTCCGCAGTGCACAGTCCCCAGTCCGCTGTCCATCGTCCACGGTCCTTGGTCCATTGCGGTCGGTATCGCCGTCGCCGTTGGCGTCGCAATTGCGTGCGTCTCCGCTGCCGATGTCCTGACCGATCTCGGGATCTCAGAGGGGCGCGCGCGCGAGGCGTTCTTCGATTCGTTCGCCTCGGACGCCGTGTCTCTCGTCGGGAACGTCAAGGTGTTCACGTCCGCCGCTCCCCAGGTTCGCGCGGCGATGGTGAAGACCGTCACCGCGATGGCTCGTGCCTACACCGAGAGCGACGACTTCGCCCGACGCTATGCCGATCACCGTGAGGCCAACGCGCCTGAGCCGCTGCCGAAAGAGCAGACCGCCGATGACGTTCTGGTGAAGCAGCGACGGGATTACGAGAAGCAGGTCTCGGACATGCGGGCGCAGTTCGCGGAGATCACCCCGCAGCAACGCGCGGTCCTCGAGAAGGGCTTCGTCGAGATGCTCGCCAGGTTCGACGCCATGGAGCGCGACGGCACGAAGGCTCAGCTCGACGAGCTGCTCAAAATCCAGCGGAGCCGCGACCTTCAGGCCTATGAGGCCCGGATGAAGGATTACGAGCGCGACGTCCCACCGGATTCGGGCACCCTCATCGCCAGGCGGCTGCGCCGCTTTCTCGAGGTCACGCGCGAGATCGACTTCTCGGCCCGGCTCGTCGAACGCGACAACCGGCTGCGCTTCGCCGATCCGAGTCTCGAAAGCCGGCCGGCGGAGTGGAAGATGTGCTTCCGGGCCGGCCAGGGTTCAACCCAGGCGGCCCGGGAGTTCGCCCGGAGCTGGCTGACGGCGCTGGAGGCGAGGGGCGTCAAATAGGCAATCTGTCGACCGCTGATTGACCCCGTTCCCTGAAACACCCAGTCTGTCAATCGACTGATTGACCCCGTTCCCTGAATGGGGCTATGGTCTCCCGAGGCGACGTACCCGAACCGGGCCGTCATACCGAGCCGCCGGGCCCGGCATATCAAAGCTATGCGGCGAGTCCCGCCGAAGCGCCTGGGCGAAGGCGGATAGGACTGTTCAGGAGGAGCTATGGAAATCGATCGCAGAGCCTTCATTGCCAGTCTTGGTGGACCGGCGGCGGTGGCCCTGATGGATTCAGAAGCCAAAGCCGATGCGCTCGAGCATTGGATGGAGGAACACCTCGACGAACAGGTGGCGGCAGCCGCGGGTCAGCAGCCGCAACAGTTCCCGACTGCCGCGGAGCTCGAAGCGCAGATTGAGACGCGCAACTATCGCCGCGGCGTCGGCAGCCTCTTTGTGAACGGCCGTGGCAACGTGAAGAAGCTCGAGAAGCTGCCGAAGAACCCGACCATACAGGACTTTTTCCGGCTGCGCTTCGCGCCGGCCAACCACGTCCTACAGAGCGCGACGCGGGCGCTCAAGACCGGCATGTCCCAGGAAGTCATCATGGCCTGCCTGCTCCACGACTGCGTGCTCAATCTCATCAAGCCGGATCATGGCTGGTGGGGGGCTCAGCTGTTCGAGCCGTACATCCCCGAGAAGTCGGCGTTCGCGATCCGCTACCACCAGACGCTGCGCTTCTACGCGGACTCGGAGGCTGGCTACGAGTATCCCGATCAGTACTACCGGATCTTCGGGACCGACTACACGCCGCCGCCGCACATCGAAGCCACCTACAAGATGCTGCGCAACCACAAGTGGTACATGGAGCCGCGCCTCGTCACCGTGAACGATCTCTACGCGTTCGACCCGAACGTCAAAGTGTCGATCGAGCCGTTCGAAGACATCATCGGCCGTCACTTCAAGTCGCCGAAGGAAGGTCTGGGGAACGACAACAGCCCAAGTGCGCACATGTGGCGGACGATCGCTAATCCGGACGCGCCGCTCTAACCCTTCGACT
>JBOGIV010000302.1:0-11556 GCA_050747925.1 Vicinamibacterales bacterium | reverse complement strand
ACAGTGGAGACGGCGGCAAACGCAGTTCAGGCTCACCAGTCTCAGGTCCTAGAGACGGCTGGAAAAGTTCAAGCAGACGCCAGCGCGATCGCCAGCCGCAACACCGAGTCTCAGAGCTTGCTCGCCTCGATGAGCGAGATCACGAAGACTGCCAAGGCGGCGCAGACGCGCGTGACCAATTGCGAGACCGATTTGGGCCGCCTTCGCTCGGAATTCTCCGAGATGCGTTTGAAGATTGAGGCCTTGCTCCCAGGTGCCACATCGGCGGGACTCGCGTCGGCTTTTCGCGACCAAAAGAGTCGGTTCACGACACCTCAGAGGAATTGGCTTGTGACATTCATCATTGCGATCACGCTATTGCTCCTTGCCGGCGTCATCGGCTTGCCAGGATTCCTCAGGGAAGGCTTGACCTGGGATGCTCTGCAGCTGCATTTCGTCAGTCGACTGCCGTTGGCGCTTCCTTTGGTCTGGCTCGCGGTGTACGCGGGGCGAAACTACATGCTGGCGCTTCGACTTCAAGAGGAGTACGCGTTCAAAGAGGCACTCTCAACCTCGTTCGAGGGGTACAAACGAGAAATGGCGAACATTCCGGCGACGAGTGAGCAGCTGTCGCCACTTCTCACGCTTTGCGACAATGTGCTGCGAACCTTGGCACAGCGTCCAGGTCGTCTGTACGAGGGAAAGCACGAGGACATCACGCCGTTGGCGCCTGTTGCGAAGATCCTCAATCTCGGGCGTTCGAGAAACGATCGAGACGAAGAGAGCCCGAAGGGCTAGAGAATTTTAGGGCCGAGAATCGTCGCGCTCGATCGCGGTCAGCGCCGCGGCTGTCGTGGCTCCGATGATTGATGGCCAGCGCGCTTCCTGAAGGATCGAAGGCGGTATCAGCGACCTAAGCGCACGGCTCGATTGACAGGCGCCGTGCGGTTCGACAGCGTCCGCTGGATGAACGCGGCCACCTCACGCGTCATCTTTACTCGCACGGCCGGCTCGTCGTACATCATGTGCCCGCCGGGATAGCACACCTCGGTGATCTGACCCTTCAGCGCCGGCTCGAGCTGCGCGACCAGATGCGCGTTCACTGCACAACTGTTGAGCGAATCGTACAGACCAGCGACGACGAACGTCGTCAACGTCGGGTTGATCGCCATCGCTCGCCGCAGCCACGGCTGCGCTCCGCCGGGCGGGGCATCGAGGTTCAGGCGCGGCGGGGGAGGCGCTCCCGGAGGCGGAGGCACGCCCTGGTTGTAGTTCCATCGCGCGCCGACGGACTGGACGCGCTGACCACTTGGGGTGAACCCGTCTTCGGCGCCTTGATACGCCAGATCGATCTTGAAGCCGAGCGTTGAGCGGAAATACTGATTGACCGTCGCGTTGCGCTCGCTGGCTCTCGCCGCACCCTCGACATCCCGCGTGTCGAAGCGCGCGAGCACGCGCTTGTCGGCGCGGAGCAGCTGCTCGGCAAATTGCTGTCTGCCGACGATCAGCGTCTGCGAGTCGATGAGGCTGCGGTCGAGGCCCGTGAACCGCGAGAGCGCGGCCACGATGCGCTGGCGCTCGACGTCGGTGAGGGTGGCGACGCGTTTCAGCGCCGGCCCGTACTCCGTGTGCGCCCACTCCTCGACTTGCCGCAGTGTGGCTTGAAGATCTTTCTGGAGCTCGGCGTCCAGCCGCTTGTGATGAAACGCCGCGGCGGTACGCGTCGGGATGAAGAGCGCCGTTCGCATCTCCTCGTCGATCACCGGACCGACCGGGATGCCGCCGGAGATCAGCATCACCCCGGCGACACGCTCTCCGCGCCGTTCGAGCGCTTCGGCGACGCCGGCAGCCCGCCAGGAACCGTAGCTCTCGCCAGCGATGAAGATCGGCGCGTCCCACGCGTCGAACCGCGTGCGGTAGACGCGAACGAACTCGGCGATCGATGCGATGTCGCCGAAGGTGTTGTAGAACTCGGCGCCATATTCAGCGCGCGTCGGCCGGCTGAAGCCCGTGCCGACCGGATCGACGAACACCAAATCCGATTGCTCCAGCCAGGTGGCGTCGTTGTCCTGCAGCTCGCACTCGCAGGCGGTGGCCCCACTCGCATCCGCCGAGGTGCGGATGCGACGCGGGCCGAAGCCGAACAGATGCAGCAGCACCGAATTCGATCCGGGCCCGCCGTTCCAGAGAAACGTGAGCGGCCGCTTCGCTTGAGTTTGGGTCTGCAGCGTGTAAGCCGTGTAGAACACACGCCCGTGCGTGTCGCCGGTATCGTTAACGCGGATCGGAAGCAGGCCCGCGCGCGCGGTGTAGCGCAGCGGTTTCCCGCCGACCGAGACCTGGTGCGTCGTCTCTACCGCCTCAGCCTCTGGGCCAGCGGCGATCGCCGCCGCTGGTGGACGCTTGGCCGGGGCGGGACGAGCCGTTCCGCTCTGCACAAACGCCGCGACATCGCGCTTCATCGCAATTCGAACCGCGGCATCGTCATAGACCGCGTGGGGGCCACCGTAGTTCCGCACGCTCACGCGCGATCGAATCTCCGGGTCGAGGCGAGCGGCCACCCACTCGTTGGCGAAGTAGCTGCACACCAGATCGTAGTAGCCGCACGAGGACATCACGCGAAGCGAGGGGTTGGCTGCAAGCGCACGACGCAGAGGCTGTTCGGGCGCACTCGTGCCAGTCGACTCACGCGCGGGCGTTGGAGCGGCGCCGGGCGCGGCCGCTGCTGGCTGACGATCCCACCGCACCGACATCCAATCGCCACGGAAAGCCGTGGGCGGCGGATAGCCGCCGCCGAATGGTCCCTGATACTTCAGATCGCTTTCGTATTTCAGCGTCGAACGCATGTAGCGGAGCACCGCCACGTCGTCGATGATGTTGACGAGGCTCGGATCCTTCGTCGGGTCGTACATCTTCTGCTGCTCGGAGTCGAAAGGCGCCGTGAGACGGCTGTTGTAGCGACCGACGATGCGATTCTCGGCGCGCAGCAGTTGCTCGCTGAACTGCGGCATCGGGATGGCGAGCGTCTTGCGATCGATGAGGCTGGCGTCGAAGCCGGTGAAGCGCGCGAGATCGGTGACGACCTGTTCGCGTTCGACATCGGTAAGCGCATCCCGGCGTGCGAGAGCTGACAGATACGCAGTCGAGGCCCAACTCTCGGCCTTGCGCAGCGTCGCCTCAAGGTCGCCTTGAAGATCGGCTGCCAGCTTCTTGTTCGCAAACGCCGCAGCGGTGTAGGTCGGCGCGTTCAACGCCGACCGCTGCTCCGGTCTCAACTCACCGAGCGGCAGGGCGAGGCCGATCAGAATCGCGCCGTTCAGCCGCATGCCTCGTCGTTCGAGCACATCCGCCACCCCCGCGGCGCGAGTGACGCCGTAGCTCTCGCCAGCGAGAAAGAGCGGTGCGTCGTGGGCGTCGAAGCGATTCCGGTAGACGCGGATGAACTCGGCCACCGATTCGGCGTCACCGCGTGTTTGATAGAACTCCGCACCGTACTCCGCTTTGGTTGGACGGCTGTAGCCGGTCCCGACCGGATCGATGAACACGAGATCAGTGAAGTCCAGCCACGTGCCGGCATTGGCGATCGGTCCGCTTGGTCCCAGCCGTTGCGGCCCGAACCCGATCAGATGCACGAGCGAAGAGCTGGAGCCCGGGCCGCCGTTCCACAAGAAGGTCAGCGGCCGCGGCGGGTCGCTCGCTCCGCGCGCCATCGCGTAGGCGACGAAGAACATGCGCGCGTGCACCTCGCCGGTTTCGTTATCGAGAATCGGTAACCTGCCGGCGCGCGCGGTGTAGCGCAGCGTCTTGCCATCGACCGCGGCCTGATGCTCCGTCGTCACGATGCGATCCTCGGACTGCGAGGAGACGGAGATCCCGGTCCGAGTCGCCACGACGAGCGCGGCGACAGCCACTGACACGATGCGCACGAAACTCTTGAATGTCATCAGCCCCTGCCCACGCGCGGCGCCTCTTCCAAGAAAAACCGCCGGAGGCGCTTGGCGATGATGATCTCGTCCCCATCTTCGAGCGCGGGCGGCTGCACGCGCGCCCGCTGCGCACCGAGAAACGTCCAGCAGACGATGCGCGGCCGGCCAGCTTTGAGCAGCGCGCCAGCCTGCGGCACGGTCATCGAGAACACCTTTGGATCCCAGTCGAGGACGACGACAGCGTAGCCTTCTGAGCCCGCGTCGAGCGTAGCCTTCAGACCAGGAATACCTCGCAACTGATCGGCGATGTATTGCGATTTTCGCGTCCACTCGCTGAAGACGCGATCGTGATCGAGCTTCAGGTACGACTCGAGGGCGACGACCAGCCCGACAATCTCTTCGCGATTGACCTTCATGCCCCGGCCCACGTTCTGATTCGGCGAGCCGTTCATGGCGGCGGCCTCGATCAGATCGCGCCGGCCCGCGAGAATGCCGGTGGACGATGGCCCGCCGAGCGCTTTGCCGCCGCTGAAGCAGACTAGATCAGCGCCCATTCCGGTGAAACGCGTGAGGTTGGTCACCGGCGGCAGTTGGCCAGCCGCGTCGATCAGCACGGGAACGCCTGCCTTTTTGCCGATGGCGACGAGATCCTCGAGCGCGATTGCGCTGGTGCCGTTTCTCTCGAGGCCCGTCGAGCCCAGACCCGCGAGGCCCGCGATCATCGCGGTGGTTCCGTCAATGGCGTTAATCAACTGATCGCGCGTCTCCACATCGACGATGGTCATGCCTGCCGCACGGTACGCGCGATCGTAGAGGAAGCGATGCGCCTTCTGCATCAGGCACACCCGTCGCGGCCACGTCGGGTGCGGCAGCGCGTCGATGTTCTGCCGATCGGTACCGGTGAGACAGGCGGCGGCGCCGAGCATCATGCTGCCTGCGGCGCACGAGGTCACCATCGCCGCCTCGGCTTTCATGATCTCGGCGATGCGACGACCAGCCGCGCGATTGAGCTCGTCGAGGTCCACGAGAAACTCGCTGGCGTCGGCCATCGCCCGTATCACCTCGGGCCGCATGCGGGAGTTGCCGTAGCTCGACAGCGCGCCCGCCGCGCCTACGACCGGCGTGACGCCGAACATCTTGGTGTAGATATTGTCGGCATACGCCGCCTCGGTGCGCGGCGCCTCGCGAGCCCCGGCTGCGCCCGCGTTCGCGCCATTCGCCGGTCGGCCCAGCGGCGAGTCAACCCCAACGGCTGACGCCGACGCGGCGGATGGCCTCACCATTCCCAGGACGCCAAGGACGGCGCCGAGAGCTTGCGAACTGAAGAAATCGCGCCGCGTCCAATTGAGCATGGTTGCCGAAGCATTCCGAACCTCGAGCCGCCGGTCAATGGGCGTCTGGTCTTCCAGGGGACAATTGTCAGTCACCGGCTAAGTGTTGACACGTCTGCCTATTGCTGACACGATGCCGACCTTCACTTCGAACGCAGGCAGGATGTTCCTGTGAGTCACGAGCCCCTCTCCGGCAAGATTCCGGCAATGCGATCTTCGCTCCGCTCGCTCGTGCGCTTCGGTGCCTACGAGCTGGACTCCCGGGCTGGGGAATTGCGGAAGCACGGCCTCAGAGTCCGTCTTCAGAACAAGCCGCTCCGCATTCTCGAGCTGCTGCTCGAACATCCCGGTCAGGTGATGACGCGCGAGGAGCTACGCACGCAGCTCTGGCCCGAGCACGTGTTCGTGGACTTCGACCACGGGCTGAACTCGGCGGTGAACAAGCTTCGGGATGCCTTGTGCGATTCGGCGGTAGACCCGAAGTTCATCGAGACGACGCTCAGAGGGTATCGCTTCATCGCCGAGGTCGAGCCGATTGAAGCGCCGGCGCCCGCGCCTTTGCCCGCACCTGCGCCACCCGCGCCGATCGCAACGCCCGCGAGCGTCGATCGCCCGGCATTCTGGCGGACGCCGGCACAGGCAGCGGCGCTTGCCGCCGCGATGATCGCTCTCGCCGTCGTCGGCAGCTTCCTCACGCTCCGGCTCGGCGCCAAACCGTCGTCGTCGCAACTCGCCGTCGCGGTTCTGCCGTTTCAGAATCTCAGCTCCGATCCGCAGCAGGAGTTTTTCAGCGAGGGGTTCACCGACGAGCTCACCGCACAACTCGGCAGGCTCGCGCCCGCACAACTTCGCGTGATCGCGCCCGCCTCGACGATGAACTACAAGCGGACGCAGAAGCCGGCCGAGCAGGTGGGCCGCGAGTTGGGTGTCGACTACATCCTCCAAGGGACCGTCGATCGCGTTGGATCGCGCGTGCACATCTCGAGTCAGCTCGTTCGCATGCGCGACCAGGCGCACCTGTGGTCGCGGCGCTACGAGCGCGACGTGCGCGATCTCGTGGCGCTGCAAGCGGAAGTCGCGCGCGCCATCGCCGACCAAATCGAGATCACCATCGAGCAGAGCACGCGCCGGACGTTCGCGGCACGACCGGGCATCGATCCTGACGTTTACGAGGCCTACCTGAAGGGACGGTACTTCGTGGACCGGGGCAAGACGCTCTCGGCGGTCGAGCATTTCGAGCGCGCGATTGCGCGCGATCCCACTTACGCCGCCGCGTATGCGGGCCTGGCCGATGCGTGGGGACAGATCGGGTGGGCGTTGTCGGCCGAAAAGGCGCCCGAGCAGGCCTACCGAAACGCGCTTCGCGCCGCGGAACAAGCCTTACGGCTGGATGAAGGACTCGCCCCGGCGCATGTGGCGCTGGGCAGAATCCGATGGAAGTACGAGTGGGACTGGGACGCGGCCGAGACGTCGATCACGCGAGCGATCGAGCTGGACCCCAACTCTGCCGTCGCGCACGAATCGTATTTCGATCTGTTGTCGGCGATGGGGCGTCACCGCGACGCCTATGTGCGATTGAAGCAGGCCGCGGCGCTCGATCCCGTCTCGCTCACGATTACGTACGACTTCGGACTGCATTTCGCGCGCACCGGCGATCACGATCGCGCGGTCGAGTGGCTGCAGAAGGCGATCGAGCTCGACCCGGCGTCGGGTTTCGTTCACCATTTGCTCGGCGAGGCGTACGCTGAACACGGACATCTCGCGCAGGCTGTCGCGTCGCTGCAACGAGCGATCGAGTTGTCCGGATCGAATCCCCACTTCGTCGCCATTCTCGCCAGCATTCAATCGCAGGCAGGCGATCGGTTGGCCACTGCGCGCGCGCTCGGCTCGCTCGAGACGCAGGCTCGACACGGGTACGTGTCGCCATACAACCTGGCGATGATCCACTCGTCCACTGGAAACGGCGCCGAAGCCATCGCGTTTCTCGACCGTGCCTACGAACAGCGCGACCCGTGGCTCAGCCTGATCCGCGTGCAGCCGCAGTTCAACGCGCTCGCGGGCAACGCGAAGTTTCAGGATCTGCTGCGCCGACTCGGACTGCATGATCGGCCCGTCACCACGCATTGAATTCTTGCGCTGGGGCCGACCACATATCAGCGATCGGGGATCGGCTATCAGCTATCAGCACAAGCCGAGAGCAGAACGCCTCAGATCAGCGATCAGCCATCGGCGCTCAGCTATCAGCAAGAGCCGAAAGCCGAAAGCTGAGAGCTGAAAGCTGAAAACTGAAAGCTGATTGTGGGATCAGAAGATCAACTTCACTGCTAGCTGAACAATCCGCGGGCTCACCGTCGTCGAAGTGATCTGTCCGAAGGTCGCACTCGAGACGTTGGTGTTGGGGTTGCCAAAGTTCACGGTGTTGAGCGCGTTGAAGAGCTCGATGCGGAACTCAGCCTGCCCGCCGCTCGTTGGCCATCCCGTCCGATTGCGTTTCGAGATCGCCAGGTCGAGGTTCCTTTGACCCGGCCCAAGCACGACTCCGACGCCGCTGTTGCCAAAGCCGGTGGCGCGGCCGTCGGCGCCGATCACGGGCCACGCGATGGCTTGCCCGACGCAGGCGGGGTTGAAGTACTGACCGATTCGATCGGCCACCGATCCGGAGAGGACGAGGTCGTCGATGCCGCACCCAGATGCGAGCTGGGCCCGATCGGATGTGAACCCAAAGGCGTTGTTCGCGTTGGCGCCCGTGAACGTCATCGGCCGTCCGCTCTGAATCGTGGCGACACCTGCGACGCTCCATCCCGAGGCCAGCGCGCCAGCGAAACCGGTGGCCGACTTCATCCACGGCAGCTCGTAGATGAAGCTCGCGATGAAGCGATGGGGCCGGCTGAAACTCGCCGGCCCGCGCCTGGCGAAGTCGTCGTTCTGATCGCCGATGCCGGCGCCGGCCTGTCCGTTGGCTTCGGCGTTGGCGCCGTCGGAGTCGATGGTCTTCGAGTAAGTGTACGACGCGAGGAACTGCAGGCCGCTGGCGTACCGCTTGGTGACGCTGGTTTCGAGTCCATCGTAGACGGTCTCGCCTTTGGCCTCGACCGCGCGGAGATCGCTCGTGGACCAGCCGAGATACGGCTTTCGAGCATTGATATTCGCCACTGTATTGGTGGTCTCGCCGCGAATGGGATTCGACGCGCTCGCGAGGAGCGCCTGGTTCACTGATCGCGATCGCTGCAGCCTGCTTCCCCGCGTGCCGACGTAGCCGATCTCCCACATCAGATCGCGAGCGAGCTCGGTCTGCACGCCCAGACTGAATTGGTGAACGCGTCCTGGAGACAGAGCTCGATCCACCGCCACCGCGGTCAGATTCGACGCCGGCGTGTACGGAACGAACAGCGGGAAAGACGACTCGGTCGGGATGGGATTCGGAAACGGATTCTCAAACGTCGCCGCCACGTTCGGCGGTCCCGCCGAGGCGCGCAGCAATCCGAACGGCTGCGTGGTGGTGGTCTGCGTTTGCACCTGCCCGGTCGTGCGGGAGAAGTACAAACCGTATCCGCCTCTGATCACCATCCGGCCCGACTCCACCAGCCGTAAGGCAAACCCGCTGCGTGGACCGAAGACGCTGGTTTGCGCGCGATCGAGGATGGTGTCGCTCCCTGTCTGAACCACGCCAGCCGGAATGGCTCCGGGGTAATTCGATTGCACGACAATCCCCGCGAGCGAACCTGCGGCAGGAGGATTCGGATTGAGCAAACTCGCATCCACGGTCGTTGGGCGTCCGGTCGCGTCGGTGAGCGGCGGCAGATACTCCCAGCGCGCGCCGAGGTTGATCGTCAGACGTGACGAGACCTGATAGCTGTCCTGCACGTACAGCGATCCCTCCCAGTTGCGCGAGGCGCGATCGAACGCGCCCGTCAGATCCACCGAGACGAACACGTTGCTGAACAGGTTGGTGCCGTTCTGCGCGCCGCTCAGTCCCAACAGAAAATCGGGAAACGTCTGAAACGTCAGCGCGCCCGGTTGTTGAAAGCGCTCGAAGTCGCGCAATGCCTTGGTGAAGCCGCCACCCAACTGTAGCCGGTGGCTGCCCGCAACCCACGAGAGCGAGTCCTCGAACAGGAACGTGCGCTGCGAACGCAGTCCGGTCGCAGACGAGGCCATGTTGTAGGAGCCCGTGATGGTGACCGTCGGCAGGTTGTTGTTCTGCGCGGCGGCTCGCACTCCCACATCCGAGAACTGAAACGCGCCGTCCTGCGTGCGATCGGTCTTCAGCAGGCCGTAGCCGGCGCGCGCTTCGTTGACGAGTCTCGAGCCCAGCACCCAGTTGTGAGCGACCGAGCTGGCGACGTACTTGTCGTCGGTGGAGAGAGGGAAGCCCGGCACGTTGCTCGCTGGAAACGCCTGCAGCGTGTTGCCCAGAGCGATAAAGAAGCGGCCGGAGATGCGACTCGAGCCCGTGGGGACGTAGTCAGCATTCACCATGTACTGGTTCTCGTCGAACGAAGACGGCGTCGAAAACGTGGACGAGCCCTGCACGGCCAAGGCCGCTGCGGGATTCACTCGTTGCGGCGTCGGCATCAGATAGCTGCCGTCGGCGAGCCGCATCTGCAGCAGGCGAAGCGCGACCGGATTGATGTTCGAACCGTCGGCGAGGATGGCTGGACCGACGCCACCCATCGCGTTCTGTTGCGCGCCACGTTGACCGGCGTACAGCCGGCCAATGGCCGCGGCCGAGCGGTCGTCGGTGAGCGGCGGCGACAGCACCGTCGACAAGCTCGACACGCCGTTGGTCTGCCGCGTGCCCTGATACGAACCGAAGAACAGCAGGTGGTTTCGAACCACTGGACCGCCGATGGTGAGGCCGTACTGATTCTGATCGAGCACGGGCTTCGGCTGGCCGTTGCGTTTCGAGAAGAAGCTGTTGGCGTTGAGCGATCCATCGCGAAAGAACTCGAACAGCGACCCACGAAAGTCGTTCGATCCGGTCTTGGTCATCAGGTTGACGTTGGCGCCGGCGTTCCTGCCAAAGGCGGCGTCGTATTGACCGGTCTGCACCTTGAACTCGCTGATCGTGTCGGGGTTGGGCACCGGCACACCGCCACTGGTCGTGCCCTGCGAGAAGATGTCGTTTACGCCGAGGCCGTTCATCTGAAAGTTGTTGTCGTACGAACGGTTGCCGTGCGCATTGGGTGGCGAATAGCCGCCGGCCCCGCGACCGAGCGCGCCCGCGTCGGTGACATCCGCCGTGATCCCTGGCGACAGACCGATGACCTGCGTGAAGTTGCGAGTGACCAGGGGGAGACCTTCGACAGCGCGTGAGTCGACGACGCGACCGAGCGTGTTGGAGGTGGACTCGACGATCTGCGGCGTCGCCGTCACCTGAATCGTGTCCGTGACGCCCTCGAGCCGAAGGTCGAACGTGAGGCTGGTGGTTTCGGTCACTGTCACGCGCACGCCTTCACGCGTCGCAGGCGCGAATCCTCCCATCTGCACGTCGACGACGAACTCCCCTGGCGGCAGGAGCGGCAACAGGAATGTTCCGTTGCGTTGGGTCTTGGTCCGCCGCGTCTCGTTGGTCGCCACGCTTCGCGCCGAGACGTCTGCCTCCGGAAGCATCGCGCCGGTCTGGTCGCGGACGGTGCCGGCGATGGCGCCGGTCGAACCCGTCTGCGCCAGGCTGGGTGATGAAACCACCGAGAGGGTGAGAGCGAGAACACACACTGAGCGCATCATGGGCTCAGACTCTGCGTTCTGGTGGCCATCTGGTCAATGGGCGGCGAGTCATCTGTGCGACAACCGGCGGTCACGGTGGAACTTGTTAGACCGAAACGGGTTGCGAGCTGAGAGCCGAAAGCTGAAAGCTGATAGCTGAACGCGCTGGCACGCGAGAGGATCTGCGGGTCTACCTGTCTTTCAGGAACGCGCGACGCAGGGTGCCGTCGTTGAACATCAGCAACGTCGAGAGACCCTCAGGCGAGAAGGCCACGGCGTTGGCGGCGAGCGCGACGCGGCCAAATGGGACGGTCTCTCCTTGATCGAGACGTCGCACGTAGAGCTGGCGATCTGACGCCTTGGCGCCAACAAACGCCACCGTCTCGCTATCGGGCGAGATCGCCACGCCGCGTCCAAGCGTCGTGTAGAGCTAGACACCCTCTGGAAACGCGAGCTCGAGATGGACGGGCGCAGCCGTTGAGGGCGCGGGAGCTGCGGAACGAGTGGCAAAGCCGACCACTGCGAGTGCGACGCCAAGTGCGGCTGCAGCCCACGGGACGAGGAGGATCGCGCGCGTGAAGGAGGAGGTGGTACTGCGGACGAGGTTGACG
>JBOGIV010000301.1:0-14782 GCA_050747925.1 Vicinamibacterales bacterium | reverse complement strand
GCACTGCCATCAACGCGCCATGGGGTTGGCAGCGCCGGCGGCGGCGCTGCTGGCGCGAATTCCAGGCGCGACGGTGACCGACCTCGATGCCGGCTGCTGCGGCATGGCTGGCTCATTCGGGTATGCGGTCGAGCACTATGATGTGTCGCGCGCGATCGGCGAGCGAAAGCTGCTGCCGGCAGCCCGCACGCTTTCAGGCGACGGCGTGCTGGTCGCGGCCGGCACGTCGTGCCGCCATCAAGTGGCGCATTTCACCGGCGTCCGTGCGATGCACCCTGCGGTCTTGTTGCGATCGCTGGCGACAGAGAGGCGAGATTGACCGATCGACTGATTGAGCCGGGCGCGGCCCGGCTTTGCGGCGGCCGCTTATGAACCTAGCGTGGATCTCGCTCGCCGCCCTGGCGATTGCCGTCACGCTCAGCATGGTGAGCAAGGTCAACGTCGGCGTCGTGTCGCTGGCGTTTGCCTGGATCGTCGGCGTCTATCTGGGCGCGATGCCGCTCAACACCGTGATCGGCACATTTCCAGTGCAGCTTTTTCTCACACTCGTCGGCGTCACGCTGCTGTTCGGCATGGCGAACGTCAACGGCACCCTGGAGCGGCTGGCGGCAAGGGCCGTTCGCCTCTGTCGCGGCAACGCGGGCATCATCCCGATCATGTTTTTCTTCGTCGCCCTCGGGCTCGCGACGATTGGCCCCGGCAACATCGCGACGACGGCGATTCTGGCGCCGATGGCGATGGCGGTCGGCGCACGGGCGGTGGTGCCGCCGTTTCTCACGGCCCTCATGGTCGGCAACGGCGCCCAAGCCGGCGCGCTCTCACCGTTTGCGCCAACGGGCGTCATCGTCAACGGCATCATGGAGCGGATCGGTCTTCCCGGCCACGAGTGGCAAACTTTTGCCAATAATTTCTTTGCGCACGCGGTCGTGACGTTTGTGGCGTACTTTGCTTTTGGCGGGTTACGTCTCTTTACCAACCGCCCGCAGCCGGTGCAGATGGCGCAGAGCGATCAAGCGGGCGGGCGCGCCGAAACCGACCTCGTCGACGCCGAGCCATTCGGCTGGGTCCACTGGGTGACGCTCGCAACACTCGTCGCGCTCGTGCTCGTCGTCGTGATCTTCGACATGAACGTGGGGATGGCGGCGCTCACGGGCGCGGCGATTCTGTCGTTCTGCGGCGCCGGCAACGAGCGCGAGGCGATCCGCAAGATGCCCTGGGGTGTCGTGATCATGGTCTGCGGCGTGACGGTCCTCATCGGCGTGCTCGAGAAGACTCAAGGCATGACGCTCTTCAGCGAACTGCTCGCCAGGCTGGCGTCGCCGGGAACGGTCAGCCCCGTGATTGCGTTCGTGACGGGAGTCGTCTCGGTCTACAGCAGCACGTCCGGCGTCGTGCTTCCTGCCTTCTTGCCAACGGTTCCGGGATTGGTTGAGCGCCTCGGAGGGGCCGATCCCCTCGCTGTGGCCTCATCGATGTATGTCGGAGGCCACCTGGTCGATCTGTCTCCACTTTCGACGATTGGCGCGCTGTGCATCGCCGCGCTGCCCGAGGGCGCGGATCCTCGAAAGCTGTTCAACCAGCTGCTCGCCTGGGGCCTCTCGATGACCGTCGTCGGGGCGATCATCTGTTGGATACTCTTCTGAGGCTCGGAGCCTCCGGCTCCTCGTGGGAGTCGCGTTCACTACACTACGCTCACGCACCTGGGACTCGGCCACTCCGTGGCCTCGGAGTCGGCGCTTCGCGCCTCCTGGGATCATGGGGTCGGCTGCTTCCGCCCTCGCAAATGCTTCGGCGGACCGCCGTAGCTTCAGCGGAGGCTGCTCGCAGCCTCCTGAACGGATGAGAGTCGCCCTCACTCGACTCCCAACAGCGAACCCACGGCAGAGTGTGAGCAAGCTGTCCCTCACTCCCAGGAGCGAGCGCAAGCGAGCGACTCCTACAATCCCAGGAGCGCGAGCTAGCAAGCGCGACTCTTCTCGTCACCGCCAGCGCGGCGTCCGCTTTTCCAGAAACGCCGCGACCCCTTCTCTGAACTCTGGGCTCCCATAGCACTGCCGAATGATGTCGTCCACCCATCCGGGCGGCGGCCGGCGATGGTCGCGAAGCCGGAGCAGCATCGATTTGGTCGCGGCAATCGTGCTGCGGGCGTGTTTGGCGAGCGTCTCTGCCAGTTCCTGCACTTCGACCTCGAGGCGATCCGAGGCCACCACGCGAGTGGCCAGGCCCACCGCCAGGGCTTCGTTCGCGTCGATCAGCCGCGCGCCGATCAAGATGTCGCGCGTCGGCGCCGAGCCGATCATGTCGACGAGACGAGCCGTGTTGGCCATCGAGAGGCAGTTGCCGAGCGTTCGTGCCACGGGGACGCCAAATCGCGCGCGGTCCGAGCAGACGCGGAAATCACAGGCCACGGCGATGGCGCAGCCGCCGCCCACCGCGGGACCGTCGACTTCCGCAATCGTGGGAAGCATCACGCGCTCGATTCGCTCGACAACCGCATCGAGGCGTCGCTCGTACGCCACACCGTCGTCTCCCGATCGGAAATCGCGGAACTGCGCGATGTCCGTGCCGGCCGCAAATGCGCCGCCCCGACCGCGTATGATGAGCACACGCACGTCCTCGCTGGCCTCGGCGCGGTCACATGCTTCGACGAGCGCGTCGTACATGTCCCAGGTGAGCGCGTTACGCGCTTCCGGACGGTTGAAGGTGACGACCCCGACGGATCCTGCGATGTCCCAGTCCACGTTGCTCGATGGCATAGTCGTTCTCGACGCGGCGCAAGTGATGGCCGGTCCGTACTGCGCGATGTTACTGTCCGATATGGGCGCCCGGGTCATCAAAGTGGAGCCGCCCGCGGGCGATTCCACGCGCTCGATGGCCGGCGCGCGCGGCAGCGACAGCCCGGCGTTCAACGCCGTCAATCGGGGCAAGCAAGGCATCGTGCTCGACCTCAATCGGCCTCGAGGCCGAGAGGTCTTCACGCGCCTGGCGCGTTCGGCCGACATCCTGATCGAAAACTATCGCCCGGGGGTCATGAAGCGGCTCGGCCTCGACTACGACGCGCTCGCGACCGAAGACCCGCGCCTCATCTATGCGTCGATCTCGGGGTATGGGCAAACGGGGCCATCGGCATCCAAGGGTGGCTTCGATCTGATCGCCCAGGGCGAATCCGGGATCATGTCGGTGACCGGCGCCCCGGGCGGCGCGCCGGTGAAGACGGGAGTGCCGCTCACCGATCTGGGCGCCGGGCTGTTCGCGCTGACCGGCATCCTTGCGGCCCTTCACCATCGATCCACGTCGGGCCGCGGCCAGCACATCGACACGTCGCTGGTGGATGCTGGTCTCGCGTTGTCCATATGGGAAGCGACGGAATACTTCACCGGACCCGGCGTTCCAGGTCCGCTCGGATCGGCGCATCGCATGAGCGCGCCGTATCAGGCGTTCCGATGCGCGGACGGCTACATCACGGTTGGGGCCGCGAACCAGCGCACGTTTGCGAAACTGACTGAGCTTCTTGGTCATCCAGAATGGATCGCCGACCCGCGCTTTGCGGCCGACCACGCGCGTGTCGCGCACCGCGACGAGCTCGCGGAGGCGATCGAAGCCGTCACATCGACAGCGCCGCGACAGGAGTGGCTGGAAAGGTTAGAGGCCGCCGGCGTCCCCTGCGGACCGATTCTGAACTATGCCGAAGCCTTCGCGACGCCACAGGCCGAGGCGCGCGAGATGAGCCTTGAAGTGGACCACCCGATCCTCGGGCGTCTCCGCACGCTGGGCACGCCGATCAAGATGTCGAAGACGCCGCTCAACCCCCGCCGCCGCGCGCCAATGCTGGGCGAGCACACGGATGAAATCCTGGCAGCGGCGGGCTATGCGGACAACGAGATCGAGCAGCTCCGTATGAACGGTGCGGTCAGATGAAACGCACGCCGGACGGACGTAGCCACAGAGACACCGAGACACAGAGATTTGGCTTTCAAGAGTGCAGCCTGGAGCAGCCGAAAAGTGTTTTCTCTGTGACTCGGTGTCTCTGTGGCCGCGTCCGTACTCGTTGAGTTGACTAGCTTAGTACTGTATTTCACAATTACGGTGACGTATTTTCCGATCAGGCGACACGACCCAGGGCTCTGGCTTTGAGCTTGGCCAACAGGTCGGCGAGATCCGTCCGGGTGAAGGTCCACTGAAACGGATCGGCCTTCTGCTCATAGCGCGCCTGAAACGCGAGGAGGCAATCTTCGAGGTCGCGCAGCGACGGGAAGTCGTTCGGCGTGACGACCTTGCGCTGGACGATCGAGAAGTAGATTTCGATTTGGTTCAGCCAGCTCGCGTGGACGGGGGGTGTGGACGAGCATCACGGTGGGCCAGCGCGCGCGGAGGCGGGCGGCTGCGGTGTGGCCTCGGTGCGACGAGCAGTTGTCCGCGATCCAGAAGACGCGACGTGCGGACCGATAGGGCTCTGTGGCCATCACCTGCTCGACGAGCCGGTCGACGGCGCCAATGGTCGTCGTGTGCTCGCACCGGCCAAACAGTTTCGCGCGATGCACATCCCACGCGGCCAAGGAGGTCAGCGCGCCCGTTCGGAAGTACTCGTGTTCGACGCGCATCGGCCGGCCGGGAGCGGGCGGCAGCGTCGGATGCTTGCGGCGCCGCGCTTGGAGGCTCGGTTTCTCATCGGCCGAGATCACGAATTCGTCGGGCGCCAAGGCGCACCCGTCCCAGGTCTTGGCGTAGAGATCCAGGATCGGCCCAGCTTTTTCCGCAAACTGCGGATCGCGCGGAACGATCCAGCTGCGGTGCCGCCAGGGTTTCAAGGCGTCGGCACTCAGCCAGCGCCACAACGTGACGCCGCTGATCTGCGCCACGATCCCGCGCGCGACCACCTCGCGGTGCAAGTCGGGAATGGTCCAGCGCGCCAACGGCAGCTCCGATTGGCTGGGCCGCTCGCAGGCGAGCCGCTTAACGTCGACGACGACGCTGGGGGGAAAAGCGGGCGCGGTGCCCGCCTCGCGGCTCTTCCTCCAGACCGGCCAAGCGCTCCTGGAAGAAACGCTGGCGCCACTTGCTGACGATCTGGCGCGGCGTATCGAGCCGGGTGGCGATGACATCGTTGCGCAGGCCGTCTTAAGCTAATGTCCGGGGGCGCATCAAGACGGGTGGCGGCGTCGTAGAGGGTCCGCGACCCTCGAGCCGCCTGGGCGTTCGAGCCGTCGTGCCCTGGCCCCTCACCGTGCACGCATCAGCGTCGAAAGACCAGGAGGGTCGGTCGGTGACGTTCAAGATGTCCACGAATCCATCGACCACGCGGTGGCCTCGCAGTTGAGCGTCGACCCGATCGAACGTGACGAGAGTCAGCTGCCCGGATGCGGTGAACGCGGCGGGTAGGAGTAGTGGCGTCGTGAGGACGCTAGATCAATCTCTCGAGCAGTGACGCAGGAACGCGCTGTCGGAATTCAGGAAACCGCTCGATCAGACGTGCGATGTCCGCAAGATCCTTCTGTCGCTTGCTCGCGCGCCGCGTCTCGTCGCTCGCCGCCCACACTTTCCCTGCCAGCACGTCTTCGACGCGCGCCACCCGCATGGGAGTACCGAGAACGGGTTTGATCGACGCTCGCTCGGGAAATGCAAAATACCGTGGATCGGTCTGAAACTGAACTCGGAGGTCCGATCCAGGCAGCGACAGGTTCACGGAATGCGGGAATCGCTCCACCCGAACGGTTGCCGGCAGCGCCGCGAGAACCCGTTCCAAGTCGGCGGCCGCCACGACGAGATCCAGGTCGAGACTGACGAGCGGATCGACGTACGCGTTGACCGCCTGACCGCCAACGACGCAGTACGTTGCGCCAAGCCGGTCCACCAGGCCGAGAAGGTGCTCGAGCGCTGCTCCTTCATCCACCGTGACCGCCTTATAAAATGCCCGGGCGCGCACCGAGCAATTGTACGCGGACTCGAGCTTCGCGCTGCTCGCTGGTTACTGCTTAGGCTTCACCGCCAGCGGCCCGACCTCCACCTGGCCTTGCGTGTTGGCCAGCGGCCCAAGCTCAGCCGCGACTCCGCGCGCGATCGCGGCGGTTTCGCTGCCCGCCTGGAAGCACGTGAAGTCCGCACGATCGCGCCACGCGAGCGGTCCGCAGAGCCGCACGCCCGCCTTCAGCGTCGCGTCGTGGACGATGTTGATCGCGCGTTCGTAATCCGGCGTGCCCTGACGATACCCAGTGAAGTTGCCGAGATCTCCGCTGGCGGCGAACAGCGCCGTCACACCGGGAACCTTGGCGATCTCGTCCGCGTTCTTCAGCCCCTCGAGCGTCTCGATCATCAGAATCAGGACGATGTTGTCGTTGATCGTCTGGCGATAGCCTCCTGGAACGCTACCCCACATCGACGCGTCAAAAGCCTGACCGCCGCCGCTGCTGCGACGGCCGAGCGGCGGAAAGTAGGTCCAATTCCGCGCTTCGATCGCCTCGGCCACCGTGTCAACGGTCGGCACGACGATCACCAGAGCGCCGGCATCGGTGGCATGCTGGATCTCGCGCTCATCCGCGTACGCAATGCGAACTCCGGGCACGGCCCTGGCATGCGGGCAGGTGCGCCACATCCGAGAGGCCTGGTTCCAATCGCGTTGGTCGTGCTGCATCTCGGTCCAGATGAAGTCGTATCCGGCGTTGGCCATCGCGCAGTAGGTCGCCGGATCGGTCGAGCTGAAAACCGTGCCACCGGTCACCTTGCCGCCTTGCGTCATCATCTTGAGCTTCACGGGATTCCACGTCTTCGAGCCCGCCGGCGCGTCGAACGCCGGGCCGTACTTCCACGTGGCAGGATCGAAGGGCCCCGTATTGACGGCGCCCGGCGGCGCGGTCACCTTGGCGTTGCTGTCCTTGCCGGCCGGCGCGGCCAGCGGGAATTTCCCCGCGCCGGGAGCGGCGCTGCCGGCGTACGGATCAGAGGTTGGTGTCGGCTGCGCAGGGGGGGTCTGTGGACGCGGGTTCTGCGCCGGCGGAGTTTGTGTTTGCGATCCAAGTGTCGCGATCACTGCCGCGCAAAGTGCCACCGAAAGAAATAGTTGCTTCACGACCCCCTCCCTTTCGGTGCGAGAAGTCACACCGCGAAGGAAATATCCTCCTTCGCCCGGTCGAGAGCAAGTGGGCTGGGGGTTACGGCTCGCGCCTTTACTTTGACGAGTAGAAGTGGTACTTCCGCGGCGTGAAGGTCGTCCCCGGACTTGTCGTCGCGGCCGTGCTGGCGGCGTCGGCACACTCTCAAACTCCAGCACCGTCGACGTCGACCGGGAATCGTCCGATCGCCATCGTTGGCGCCCGGTTGATCGATGGCACCGGCGCGACACCAATCGACGACTCTGTCGTCGTCATCGAAGCGGAGCGTATCCGCGCCGCGGGCCCACGCCGGCAAGTGCAGATTCCCAGCGGCGCGACCAGCGTCGATGCCCAGCGCCAGGTGCTCGTGCCCGGGTTCGTGGACGCGCACTGCCACATCAATCAAGCCCCTGACGACATGAAGCGGTATTGGGCCGCGCAGTTGCGATGGGGCGTGACGGCGATGAGGTCGGCAGGGAATGACAGGCCCGATCGTGTCCCGCTCTTCCGGGAGACGCGAGAGGGCCCGGGCCGATTCGTCGCGCCGCGCTCCTATACCGCCGGTCAGGGGTTCAGCGTGAGTGGTCCGTATGAAGGTGCGCCGACTTTCAAGCCCACGACCCCAGACGAAGCTCGGGAGAACGTTCGCAGCCTGAAGGCGCAACGGGTTGATGTCGTCAAGATCTGGATGACCAATCCCAGGTTCCCGCCCGAGGTGATCACGGCGATCGTTGACGAAGCGAAGCGTCAGGCGATCCCGGTGACCGCCCATGTCACCGACGTTCCCACGCTGCGCCAGCTCGCCGATCAGGGCGTGACGGACTTCCTGCACACGCCGCGCGACGAGCCGGTCACGCCCGAGTTGATCACGTACGCGAAGTCGAAGCGGCTCTCGTTCGCGCCGACGCTCGCGAACGGAGAGGCCGGGTGGTTCTACTACGAGCACCCCGAGATCCTGAAGATGCCGATGCTGCAAGACGCCCTGTATCCTCGAGGCCGTCAGATGCTGGCTGACGCCGAGAGGAAAGCGAAGGCCCTTTCCGATCCCGACCTTGCGCAGCGGAAATCCAGGCTCCGCGAGGTGTATCCGTTCATCAAGGCCATGTCCGACGCCGGCGTTCGCATCGTGAGCGGCACCGACTGCGGCGCTGAAGCGTCACAGATCACGCCGTTCGGCCACGCCACTCACCGCGAACTGCAGATGTACGTCGAGGCCGGGATGTCGCCGCTTGCCGGAATTCGCGCGGCGACGCTCGACGCCGCGAAGGTCATCACCCGGACGGAAGATCCTGACTTCGGGTCCATTCGTGCAGGGAAGGCCGCGGACCTGGTGCTGCTCAGCGCCGATCCGACTCTCGATATCAACAACTCGATCAAGATCGCCAGGGTGATGCGGGCCGGGCGATGGGTGGAGTGAAGACAGAAGACAGAAGAAAGAAGAAAGAAGACAGAAGACGTGAGGACAGCATGAAGCGAAATACGGTGATCGCGTGTTTTGTGAGTGCGCTGCTGGGCGCGTCAGTGCCAACGGCGTCAGCGCAGCCGACGTTGGATCTCGCCGACTTCCTGGTCATGCCCATGACGGGTGTCGTCGAAGGCAAGGGGTCGAACGAAGTGTTGCTGTCGCGCGTCAACACGCTGCGCGAGGAAGTTGGCGGCGCTCGCCGCATCTTCATCAGCGACCTCAACGGGCCGCTCTATGTCGTCGACAAAGAGACCAAGAAGTTTTCCGTCTACCTCGACTTCAACGGCAATGCTGGCAAGAACGGCCTCTTTCGCAAATTGACGATTGAGCAAGGGTACGGCAACGGATTGAACGGCTTCTATCTGGATCCCGACTACACACGCAACGGCAAGTTCTACACCGTCCACATCGAAGACCCGGCGCTTCCTGGGTCGATTCTTCCGAACAATGCGGGCTTCCCGGCGTTGAACGTTGACGGCTACACCACGACCGGGGCGATCAAGACGCCCGGACCGCTCCAGAACGAGGGCGTCCTCGTTCAGTGGACCGATTCCAATCCGTCCAACGCGACGTTCGAAGGCACAGCACGCGAGCTGCTTCGCGTGCAGCTCAACACGCGTAGCCATCCGATGGGCGACATCATCTTCAATCCCACAGCTCGACCCGGGGACCCCGACTGGCGCGTCCTCTATATGGAATGCGGTGATGGAGCGTCCGGCGAATCCAAGATCGTGTCGATTCGGTCCAACCCACAGCGGCTGGACAACCTCGAGGGAAAGATCTTGCGCATCATTCCCGATCTCAACGAGCACGTGGCGACGAGCACGGTCAGCGAGAACGGCCGTTATCGCATTCCCAATGACAATCCGTTTGTGGCAACGCCTGGGGCGCGAAAAGAGATTTGGGCCTACGGCTTTCGCAATCCACATCGTCTGAACTGGGCGGTCGATCCAGCCAACCCTGCGAACCATCGATTGATCGTCAATTCGGTCGGACTGACGACGTGGGAGACCGTCTACCTCGTGCACAAAGGCGCCAACTACGGCTACGCGCAGCGAGAAGGCACTGAAATTTTGAAGCCGGACAACACGACGGGGCCTTTGCCTGTCGTGGACAAGATTCCATTGCAAGTTGGCGAGACGCCAACCGACACCTTAGTTGAGCCGAAGTACCCGGTCATTCAGTACGGCCACGACTCGAAAGGCGGCGACTCGATCGGCAGCGGGTTCGTCTACAACGGCAAGGCGATTCCGGCACTGCGCGGCAAGTACGTGTTCACGGATTTGACGACGGGCCGGTTGTGGTACGCCGACTACAAGGACATGCTCGCGGCCGACGATGGGAAGGCGGCGACGCTGGCGAACATTCGCGAAGTGAGAGTCCGTTGGGACGATCCCAACGACTCGCCGGACGCGGGGAAGCGAGCCTTCGACTCGATGTTCACGGTTGTTCAACGGACGTACCACGCTCGTGGCGGCAAGGCGCCGAAACTGCCGGGCCGAGAGACGCTCATCATGGGGGGCCGCGCCGACGTGCGATTCTCGATCGACGCCAGCGGCGAGCTGTATCTCTACAGCAAGGGCGACGGCATGATCCGAAAGGTGGTGGGCGCGACGGGGTTTTAAGGTTCGAGGGTTTCCGCCTGCACGGCCGCGGGCCGCTACGGCGGACCTCGCCGGAGCTCGCTACGAGTCTATGCGAGCGAAGGCGGGCCAGGGTTCCAAGGTTCCAGAGTTCCAGAGTTCCAGCGATGCGGAATCGGCGTGTGTGCGTGCGCGGCGTCGTGGTTACATGCGCGTCCTGGACTTGTTACCTTGACCAGCGTAGTACGGCGCTTCTGCTAAAGCCGAGCCGCCCGAACGACGGGACGCCATGAAAGCGATCGTTCAGAACGCGTACGGCTCACCGGCTGTCCTTGAGCTCAGGGAGATCGACGAGCCGGTGGTCAAGGATGACGGCGTGCTGGTGCGGGTGCACGCCGCTGCCCTTCACGCCGGAGACTATTTCGTCATGCGGGGAGCGCCGTACCTCGTGCGCTTCGTTGCGGGGTGGCCCAAACCGAAGAACTACGTTCCCGGGTTCGATCTGGCGGGGCACGTCGAGGCGGTCGGCAAAAAGGTGACCCGGTTCCGCCCCGGTGACGAGGTGTTCGCTCCGTGCGACCGAGCGTGCGCCGAGTACGCGTGCGCTGCGGAAGCCACGGTCGCGCTCAAGCCCACCAACCTCACCTTCGAGCAAGCAGCAGCCGTACCGATCTCCGCCCTCGCCGCCCTCCACGGTCTTCGCGACGCGGGAAAGGTGCAACCTGGCCAAAAGGTCCTGATCAACGGTGCGTCGGGCGGCGTGGGGACCTTCGCGGTGCAGATCGCCAAGGCCCTCGGAGCGGATGTGACCGGCGTTTGCAGCACGAGGAACGTGGAGATGGTCCGATCGCTCGGCGCGGACCACGTCATCGATTACACCCGAGAGGACTTCGCGCGAAGCGGAAAGCGCTACGACCTCATCCTCGACAACGTGGCGAACCGTTCGTTCTCGGAGTGCAGACGCGCACTCACGCCAAGCGGGGTTCACATACCCAACAGCGGCCGTGCCGGCATGGGCTACGTCATCAAGGCGCTTGTGCGATCCGCCTTCGTGCGTCAGCAGGGTCGCCCCTTTCTCTCCACGCCAAACCACGAGGACCTGATCCTCCTGAAGGGCTTTGTCGAGAGTGCCAAGATGAAGCCGGTAATCGACCGAACCTACGGACTGAGCGAGACCCCCGAGGCTCTCGGATATGTCGGTGAGGGGCACGTTCGAGGCAAAGTGGTGATCGCCATACTGAAGCAGGAACCACCGACAGAGACCGCGTTGTTCCAGTCCGCATGAAATGGTGTTCCGACGTTCCGATGGTGAGATGACGATCTCTTTTCGGCACGAACTGCTCGACGAGGGACGCCGTCTTCGAGCGGTGGAGCAACTCCGGGGAGGCGGGCGAGACCAGGACAACGTGTGGATGTTCGAGCGCCGATGAGGAATCCATCGTCTGGAGATCGCGGAATTGACAGGGACGCCAACATGAATCGGCGTGAAGCGCTGAAAACGTTGCTGGTCGTCTTGGCCCCGTCACCCGCGTGGGCCGCCAACGCCTCTGTCGCCACCTTGATCGGAACGGGGTCAGCTGGGTACTCAGATCAGCAGGTCAACAATCCGTACGGGTTGGTGATCGGACCCGATCGGGCGCTGTACTTTTGCGACTTGGACAATCAACGCATCCGAAGACTCGACCTGAGGACGCGTCGGACCTCGACTGTTGCAGGTAACGGTCAGAAGGGGTACGCCGGTGATGGACGGTCAGCCACCGATGCCTCGTTGAACATGCCACACGAGATCCAGTTCGATTCCGCAGGAAACCTGTATGTTGCCGAACGCGACAATCATGTCATTCGGAAAGTCGACGCGAAGAGCGGCGTGATCTCCACATATGCCGGGACCGGCAGTCCCGGTTTCTCAGGAGACGGCGGCCCTGCGACTCGCGCGCAGCTGCGCCAACCTCACAGCATCGCCGTGGATCCCAATCGTCGCCGCCTTCTCATTTGCGACATCGGAAACCAGCGCATTCGCGCCGTCGATTTTGCGACAGGCGTCATCGAATCGTTCGGCGGAACCGGGCAGAGACAACCCACACCGGACGGTGCGCCGCTCGGCGGTACACCCCTGAACGGTCCAAGGACAATCGCGTTCGACCGAGCCGGCAACCTCTATCTGGCGCTCCGCGAAGGGAATGCGATTTACCGCGTGAACGCCAGGACGCTGACGATTCACCATGTGGCCGGGACCGGTGAGCAAGGCTACTCAGGTGACGGTGGCCAGGCCCGCACCGCGAAATTGGCTGGGCCGAAGGGCCTCGCATGGTCGCGCGACTCGCTGTTCGTGGCCGATACCGAAAGCCATGTGATTCGCAAGATCGATCTCAAGACCGGCATCATTCGGACCGTGCTCGGCACCGGTCACCAAGGCGATGGGCCAGAACCCGATCCCCTCAGATGCGCGCTCTCCCGGCCACACGGCGTGTTGGTTGACGATCGCGGCGTTCTTTACGTTGGCGACAGCGAGGCTCACCGCATAAGGACTGTCGCTTGAGAAGGGTTTCGCGGCGCTGTCATCACTTCGCCGCGCCAGACACTCTCCATTGGATCACGTGATAGGTGGCCGGCGTCATGCCGGCATTGCGGATGGTGTGCAGGTCGTTCGAGGAATGGAAGATGATCGAGCCCGGCCCGAGCCGGCTCGCCTTGCCGTTCTGTAGCGTCTCGACCGTTCCTTCCTTGACGATGAGCTAAAGTCCCGCCCTCCTCGACTCAAGCTGAACTTCGCTCTAGAAGCCAAGTCTCAGCCCAAACTGTGCCTGACGTGGGAAGCCAGTTCCGCCCACGAGCGCGCTCAATCGCAGGAAGTCCGCTTGCACTCGGCGGTTTCCACTGGCCGGGTTCGCGAAGTTCGCCCGATTCGTCACGTTGAATACATCAACGAACGCGTCGAGCGTGCGGTTCCCACGGAGTCTGAGCTTGTACCCAGCCCGGAGATCCAGTTGGACGAACCCGGGTCCGCGCGCACCGTTGCGGCCGCCCTTGCTCTCGACGTCCTTCATCACGAACGCCCCTGCGGCCGGGAACGCGTTGTAGGTGCCGGCGGGCAGCGGCTCGAAGTTGATCCGGTTCAAGTCGGTATCGACGCTGTCATCCTGAATCGTGAACGGCGTGCCGCTCAACATGCGAAGCGTGCCGCTCAAGCCGAGGCCTCGTGCCTTCGGCACCTCGAGCCGGCCGCTCATCACGAAGTTATGCCGCCGATCGGTTGGAGACGGTCCATACCATTCAGCGAGCTTGAGGTCGGCGCCGACTTGGAGGTCGGGCGTGTTCTCCTGACCGGCCGTGACCCCGCGCGAATAGCTGAGTGAGTAGGCGCCGCGCACACTCCAGTTGTTGACGTACCGGCGCTCGACCGAGAGGTTCAAGGCGTCGTAGGTGCTGTACCCGTACGTCGTCGTCCGCAAGCGGACGATGTTCGCAAACGGAGCTTCACCGGGAGCGAGGCTCCGGTTGAGCATGCCGAACGGATCATCAAACGTGCGCGGGCCATCGCGAACCGTGTTCGACCCCGTCGGAATGTTCAGGTTCGGATTGAGGAACATGTCGCGTCCGAGCATGCGCACGTAGTCGATCGAGACGCCCAGGCCGGTGAAGACCTCGCGCTCGTACCCGACGCTGATCTGATGAAAATACGGCTGCTCACGCTCCGGGTCGTCCCAGGTCACCGTTCCCGTGTTGCGAACCTTCGCGCCCGGCGGGTAGATCGAGTTGATGTAGGCGCGAACCGCCGGTGTCAACTGATCGACGCGGGTTGTCAGGAGTGCAGGATCGGTCGGGAGCAAGCCGTTTCGTGGATTGAGGTCGGGACCAACCTGAGGGAAGTTGGCCTCGAACGACGAGGCGTACTTCGTGTCGGTGAAGTAGTTGTCCACGGTGCCGAGCAGCGTCTTGTCGTAGAAGATGCCATACCCTGCGCGAACCGCCGACCTCCCCTGGCCTCCTGGGTCCCAGATGAATCCCAGGCGGGGCGAGAAATTATTCTTGTCGACGGGATACTTCGACGGGTCCTTGAAGAGCGGGTTGCCCGGGTCCTCTGCGATCGGCAGGACCTCCAGGTCGTAACGAAGACCGGCGCTGATGGTCATTCCCGGCGCCGGCTGCCATTTGTCTTGTGCGAAGAGCTCATACACGTGCATCACGAGCTCGTAGGTGAGCGGCCCGGGCACGCGGATGGTGAGGCGCTGCGGATAACTGCGCGGGTCGGCGGGATTGAACGCGCGGTCCTGATAGTTCGCGAACTGATAGCTGCCGTTCATGTTGGCCCAGTTTGGGTTGCTCAGCCACGTGCGTGAGTATCGGGCGCCGAACTTGGTGTCGTGACGGCCCTTCTTGTCGGGGATGAACCACGAGAACGTGTTCTCAAACGAGTAAGAGCGCAGGATGGAGTAATCCATCGTCGTCGCTGCCTGGATGTCGAACGTCTCGTAATCCAGTCGTGGCGGGGCATTGATGATGCCCAGACCCGCGTCGGCGGGACACGGCACGCAGCGCGCGTACGCCGGATTCAGCGCCCGCCATGCCGGGTTCGCGTGCACGGTGTCTTCGGTCACCGCGCCCACTCTCACCGTGTTGACCTTCGTATTCGACAGGACCGACGTCAA
>JBOGIV010000300.1:0-6595 GCA_050747925.1 Vicinamibacterales bacterium | reverse complement strand
GTTTCTGTGTTTGTAGAGGCGACCCTTTAGGGTCGCCTTCGCGGTCCCAGGCAGCCCTGAAGGTTACCCTTACAGGATTCGGCTACTATCAGCAGAGTAGCCACGTGGGCCAACTCCTCAAGATCTGGGTCAAGCGATTCCGGCGGAGCCCGATGGATGCGGTGTCTCGCGCCACTGTGATCGCGGGACGCGGAATTGTCGGCGACGCCAATCAAGGCAGCACTCGCCAGGTGACGATTCTGTCCGACAAGGACTGGAGCGAAGTCACCTCCGGGCCCGGCACACCGGATCCGATCGTTCGCCGCGCCAACCTGCTGGTCTCCGACGTGGACCTCCTCAACTCGCGTAACAAGATCCTGCAGATTGGCAGCGTCCGAATTCGCCTCCTCGGCGAGACGCGGCCCTGCGAGCGGATGGAAGAAGCAAAGGCGGGTCTCAAGGCCGCGATGAGCGTCCCGTACGGCGGCGGCGCGTTCGGCGAAATACTGGATGATGGCGAAATCGCCATCGGTGATTCAGTCACACTGCACGAGATCACGACATCAGCGGATCACAATACAGCGGCAACGGCCGTCACCACCGATTTACAGAGACACAGAGAAATCATGTAGCTCTGTGTCTCAGTGTCTCTGAGCGAGCCTCGAGCATGGTGGGTTAGACACGGCTCAGGTTCCGCAGGTTCCGCAGGTTCCAGGGGTTCTGCGGGTTCGGCCTGTCGAACCTGTAGAACCTGTAGAACCTGTAGAACCCGTGGAACCCGTGGAACCTGACCTACCAGAGGAATTTCACGCCGAGCTGTACCTGCCGTGCCGGGTACGTGCTCGTGATCGTCCCGAACGTCGGCAGGGCGCGGTTGGATGCCGGTGGCGTAAAGTTCACGCGATTGAACAGATTGAACGCCTCGATCCGCAGTTCCACTCTGGCCTGAGTGCCCGCACGCACCTGCTTGAGGGCGGCAAGATCGAATTGCCAGAAATTCGGCCCGGCGACATTGTTGCGCGGCGCGTTGCCGAACGGCTGACTCGCATCGGTGGGTAACACGACGCACGAGGCGTTGAACCAGTTCGTGATCGACCGCTGGCCCGAGGCCTGGTTCGGATCGCACGTGAGATTCGGCCGGTAATTGTTCGCGCCCCAGAAGTCGTTGGTAATCGACGACACCTGGAACGCCGCGGCTGGGCTATACACGAGCGTGACCCGTTCTCCTGGTGTGATCGAGTTGACGCCGGAAATCTGCCAGCCGCCGGCGATCACATCCAGCGCGCGCGGAATGTTGTTCCCCCAGCGCTTGCCCTGCCCGAACGGTACGACCCATATGAAACTGGTCGTGATGTTGTACGGCTGGTGATATCCGGAGAGTCCGAAATCCGCGTCGAGGTTGTTGCGATCCTGGGGCGCGGGGAAGTTGCCGTTCTGATTCTCCAGGGCACCAGCGCCGTTGTCCTTCGTCTCCGACAGCGTCAACGAATTCAGCAGCGTGATTTCCGCAGGCAGACGCCATTCGTACTTCACTTGGAGAGCCTTATAGCGGGACTTGCCGCCGTTGAACACGTAGGTGATGTCGGCAAAGTTCGGGATGGGCCGCCGCGCCTGGAGCGCGATGTTCCCGGCGGAGTTGTTGGGCGTCGCCTGGTTGTAGTTGGCCAGCAGGAGCAGGTCGTCGGCTTTGTTGCCGACGTAGGCGACGTCGAGCAGCATCTTCGGCCCGAACTCCCGCTGCACCGAGGCGTACCAACTCTGCACCGGGCTCGACTGATAGTCTTTCGGGATAAAGCTGACGTTCGCGGTGAGCGGATTGAACGCCCCGGGATCGGTGAAGCCGGTGGGATAACCCTGCTGAGTTGGCCTGAAGGTTGCCGCCGTGGCGTTGCCCTGCGCGATGACGGCGCGCACGACCTGCGGACCGTTGATGGAGAGGAGATTGGCCGAGCCGATGCGGTTCATGTGCACGTAGCTGACGCCCCAGCCGCCGCGGATCACGGTCTTCGGCGCCACGGTGTAGGCAAAGCCAAGTCGAGGGCCGAAGTTGTTCCGGTCCGGATCGACCAGCGCGCGCTCAGCCATCGATCCGTTCTTGGCCGCGATCATCGTTCGGGTGGCAGGATCGAAATTCGTCAACGCGTTGTTGGCCTCCCAGAACGGCGTCGCGTACTCGTAGCGCAGACCCGCGTTCACGGTCAGGTTGTCGTTCACGCGAATGTCGTCCTGCAAGTACGTGAAGTGCAGGTCCTGCCGCATCTGCCCAATGAAAAACGTCGTCAGCGCGTACTGAGAGCGGAGTCCCAGCATGAAGTCGGCGAGGTTGTAGACGTTGTTCGCAGCCGCTCCAGCGGGGCGTGAGAACTGTCCGGCGTGCGTGTCCAGACCATAGAGCGGATTCACGTCTTGCACCTCGACGTTGACGTATTGAAATTCGTAGCCCGCCTTCAGCGAGTGCCGGCCCATCAGCCACGTGTAGTTGACTTTGGGGTTGTAGACGGTTGGAAACTGCCACTGCGGGTTCGTCGCCTGGCGGCCAAACTGGGAGAGCCCGGTGATGCTCTGCGTCGGCAGCCCGCCGGCGATCCGCGGGTCGGTGGGAAGGCCGGACAGCCCGAAGTCGGCTGGCGTTCCCAGCGCCGGCGGATTCTTGCCGGCTTCGGTGTTCGACCACCCAAACCGCACTTCGAGCAGCGATCGATCGCTCGGCGTGTAGGTGGCCCCGAACGCCAACTGCTTGCTGCGCGCGTAGATGTTGCCGTTGCCGCCGCCGCCGGACGGCAGCGGAATCGTCGGCTCGTCGAACGTATCGATCTTGCGCCATCCATATCGTCCGAACACCGACAGCCGTGGGCTGACGGTGAGATCGACCTTGCCGCCGGCCTTGTTGGAGTCATTGGTGAACAGCTGTCCAATGGAATAGTTGTTCGCGGCGCCTGGCAGGTTCGGATCGGGCAGGCCCGTCAACACTTTTTGCGCGAAGCTCGTCATCGGAATGCGAGTGCCGGCCGCATAGGTGACGCCCGTGCGTGGATCCTGCACATCGACTGAGAGGATGCCCTGCTTCTGCACGGCGTTGGGCAAGGTCGAAAACACCGTGCCTCTGGTGTCTTGCCGGAACCCCTCATAGTCGGCGAAGAAAAAGGCGCGATTCTTCACGAGCGGGCCGCCGAAGACGGCGCCGAACTGGTTGCGTCGCAACGGCGGCTTCTTGCCGTCTGGCGGCTTGAAATACGTGGTCGCGTTGAGCGCGGTATCGCGGAAGAATTCCCACCCGTCCACGTGGAACCGGTTGGTGCCGCTGCGATAGACCACGTTGACCGTGGCGCCCGCCGCGCGTCCGTACTCAGCGCTTTGGTTGTTGGTGACGACGCGGAACTCACCCACGGCGTCTGGCGGCGGCTGCATCACTTGGTTCGAGAATCCCTGATTGCTCGTGCCATACGCGTTGTTGTCCAGACCGTCGATCAGGAAGTTGTTGAACGTGCTGCGCAGGCCGTTGACGTTGAACGCCCCTTCGCGCGGCGTACTGTTGGTGCTCTTGTTCAGCGCCGACTGTCTGACGCCCGTCGACATCAATGCGAGCGACGAGTACTCGCGCCCGTTCAACGCGAGCGAACGCATCTGATCGCCGCTGATGACCTGACCTCGTTGGCTCGAATCGGTCTCGATCAGCGGCGAAAACCCCGTGACTTCCACCTTCTCGGTCAGTTGACCGACGGTGAGCGTCAAATCGACGCGGAGGCGAGCGCCGACCTGCACTTGGACGTTGTCGGCCAGGGCCAGTGCGAACCCGGTCTGCTCGCCGGTCACGATATAGGTGCCGGGCCTGACGGTGATGAATTCGTACAGACCATTGGCGTTGGACGTCCTGGTCACGGACACGCCGGTGGCGGCGCTTGTCAGCGTCACGGTGGCGCCGGCAATCACCGCTCCCGACGAATCGCGAACGGTTCCGACGACCGACGCCGTATCGAACTGGGCCCAGGCGGGTACGGCAACCGCCATGGCCACGAGCAGGGCAAGCGCTGTTCTTCTCATAGTGATCCTCAACCTCGACGAGACGCTAACAGCGAGACGTCAAGCGCATGTGAACGCGAAGCAACGATGTCGTGAACCCTTCGACTCGTCGCCCGCGCTCGGGCGACTCGCTCAGGGCAGGCTGAAACTTGCAACTGAAACTTCCAACTGAACTGAAACTCTTGAACTTTAACTGTGAACTCTAAACTCTTAAATTTTGAACTTACTTCTCCACGGGTAGCCCCGCTTCCTCCCACGCGGCGATGCCGCCGACCAGATTCATCACATCCTGCCGTCCCAGTTTTCTGAGCAGCGAGGCGCCAATCTGCGACCGCTGACCAGTGTGGCATTGCACGACGACGGGTCTGTCGCTCGGCACTTCTCGCACCCGGTCGCCAAGGTAGCCAAGCGGAATGTGGAGCGACGCAGGGATGTGTCCCTCGGCAAACTCGACCGAGTTGCGGACGTCGAGCACCGTGACACCCTTTGCGGCGACGCGGTCGGCGACCTCGCTGGGCGTGACCTGCGTCACGTTGCCGAGCGTGGCGCCGTGATCGGCGGCGTGAGCAATGGCGGTCGGTCCGAGAATGCCCGCCACGCGATCGAGGCCGATCAGCGCCAGCGCGCGCACCACCTCAGTCATCCGCGCGGTCGTCGCTTCGTCGACGATCAGATACAGGTCGGTGGTATACGGGACGAGCCACCCCGCCCACGTCACAAAGGTGGGGTTCAGCGGGATGTTGAAGGTGCCAGGCACGAACTTCGCGGCGTAGTCGCTCGCCGGCCGTGTGTCGACGATGAGCGCCTTCCGCTCGATGAGGTCCAGCAGTGCATGATCGTTGAGCCTTGCCGGCGTTCGGAATCGCCCCAGCAGAGCCGGGCCTTCTTTGTTCACCCGCTTCATGGTGGCGAAGTACTTCGGCGGCTCCGGTTGATCGGTGAGCACGTGTTCGACGAACTCGTCTTCGGTGGCGACCCTGAACGCCCAGTTAAAACGCCGCTCGTAGCCGAGCGTGGAGTGCGGAATCGCGCTGATGCCCTTGCCGCACGCCGAGCCGGCGCCGTGGCCCGGCCAAATCTGCAGCCAATCGTCCCGGCGGGCGAAGTCGCGGACGCTGTGCCACAGCGTCCGCGCACTCGAGTCCATCGTGCCCTTGACGTTGGCCGTCTTCTCGAGGAGGTCGGGCCGGCCGACATCGCCGACGAAGATGAAGTCCCCCGTCGCGGCAGCGATGGGCTGGTCGGCGGCCGCGCCATCCGTAATCAGGAAGGTAAGGTGCTCGGGCGTGTGGCCGGGTGTATGCACCGCCTCGACGATCACGTTGCCAAGCGTGATGCGATCGCCGTGTCGAATCAGTCGTCCATTGACACGCGGCACATTCGCATCGTCTTTGGCCCCTGGCTTGCCCTCACGGGGTGTGTCGCCCAGGTACTGGTACTTCCAATCGTTGTCGCCCTCATCCGAGAGATGGAGTGTGGCGCCTGTGCGATGCGCCAGCTCGCGTGAACCGGAGACGAAATCGGCGTGGATGTGCGTCTCGGTAACGTGCGTGATGCGCAGCCGCTCCTGGGCAGCGGCGGTGACGTACCGCTTGATGTCGCGATTGGGATCGATGATGAGTGCTTCGCCAGTCTCTGCACACCCGATCAAGTAGCTGGTCTGCGCCAGCAGCGGTTCAAAGAAGCGCCTGACGATCACGGGGGAGATTATAGACGTACGGGCCACAGAGACACAGAGACACAGAGCCATTCGTCTAAGAAGAGATCCTGTGATCCGCGGCTATGCGGCGCGGTTCGGGATTTCTCAGAAAATAGACTCTCTGTGCCTCTGTGTTTCTGTGGCTTGTACGTGATCCTTATCGGTACGGGTTATCGATCTTCACTGGCTCGACCGCGTCCGCGATTTTGAAGCGGAAGACGTGGCCGTAGAAATAGAGCTCGGCTTCGAGCGCTCGCACGATGTTCTCCGCCTTTCGGAACCCGTGCTGCTCGCCCTCGAACGTGACGTAAGCCACAGGCAAGCCCTTCTGACGCACCGCATCGGCCATCGTCGCCGACTGATTGGGCGGCACGACCTTATCGTCCAGGCCCTGAAACAGAATCAGCGGACACGACAAGCGATCGGTAAAGTGGATTGGCGACCGTTGCACGTACAGATCTTTCGCAGCCGGATATGGTCCAATCAGGGAATCGAGATAACGCGATTCGAACTTATGCGTGTCGTGCGCGAGGACCTCGATGTCGCTGATGCCGTAATAGCTTGCGCCGGCTTTAAAGGTCTGATGAAACGTGAGCGCGGCAAGCGTCGTGTAGCCGCCGGCGCTTCCGCCTCGAATGATGAGCCTGGTTGGATCGGCTTTGCCTTGCGCCACCATCGCGTTCGCGGCGCCAACCGCGTCCTCGACATCGGCAATGCCCCACTGGCTCTTCAGGCGATCACGATACGCGCGCCCGTGGCCGGTGCTGCCGCTGTAGTTCACGTCGAGCACTGCAAAACCTCGACTCGTCCAGAACTGCACCCCAGGATCCAGCGCGTCCAGGGCCGCGGCGGTTGGTCCGCCGTGCGTCAGGACGATGAGCGGCGGCCGGTCGCCGG
>JBOGIV010000299.1:0-11381 GCA_050747925.1 Vicinamibacterales bacterium | reverse complement strand
GGCGATGGCTGGCGTTTGTGTCCACCGAATCGGGCTTGTCCGAGGTGTACATCGCCCCGGCTGACGATACCGGGGCGAGACGTCGCGTATCGGCGGCCGGAGGGGTGGCGCCACGCTGGCGACGCGATGGCAGGGAGCTCTTTTACCTCACGCCGGATCACACTCTGGTCGCTATACCCGTGGCAGCAGGGCGTGAGCTTCAGAGAGGCAGTCCCGTGGCACTGTTCAAGGCGATCCGGTTCTACGAGTCGAGAGGTTTCGGGGGCGACGCTATCTACGAGCCCTCTCCTGACGGCCAGCGGTTCCTCATCAATCGCGTTGTGGAGGACGCATCGACCAAGCCGATCACGGTGCTCCTGAACTGGACGGCTCTCCTCCCCAAGTGACCGCCCTCCCCGGCCCGCTCGACCTGGCCAGTCCGCCTTTGCTCGTTTGGTCGCACGAGCTTTCGCAGCCTGCGGCCGCGGGCCGAAACTCTCACCGATTCGAGTGAGTTCCGGTTTTAAGATTTACTCGTGAGCAACGTCTGGAACGTCTTCGACTCTGTCGTCGCGCGCTTCGGCAACCGGACGGCCGTCGAGATTCAGCGTCGCGACGGCCTCGATCGCTTCACCTACGGCGAACTGCGCCAAATGGCGCGCGAGCGCGCCCTGTGGCTGCAGGCCAACGGCATCGGCACCGGCGATCGCTGCGCGATTCTTGCCCACAACGACGCCGACTGGTGCGCGGCATACCTTGGCATCCTGCGTCTCGGCGCCATCGCCGTCCCGCTCGACACGAACTACTCGGCCCAACAGGTCGCGACCATCGTCAACGATTCTGGCGCGCGAATCCTCCTCGCCAACGATCGCCTGACCCCCGTCGCGAAAGAAGCGCTCACAAGTTCGTCCTGCCAGTTGGCACCTCTGGCACCCCTGGCACCCTTGGCACCCTTGGCACCCCTGGCACCCTTGGCACCCTAGGCGCCCTTGGCACCCCTGGCACCCTTGGCACCTTCCTCCCCAGCCGTCATCCTCTACACCTCAGGCACCACGTCCGATCCAAAGGGCGTCGTGTTGACCCACGGCAATCTTCTGGCCGAGCGCGACGCGGCGTTCAAAGTGATCCACGTCACCGAACAGGACGCGGTGCTTGGCGTCCTGCCGCTGTTTCACTCGCTCGCGCAACTGGCAAACCTGCTCCTCCCGTTCGCCAGGGGTGCACGCGTCGTGTATCTCGAGACGATTACGTCGACCGATCTCGTGCGCGCCTTGTCGGAGCGCGAGATCACGATCTTCGCGTGCGTGCCGCAGTTTTTCTATTTGATTCACCAGCGCGTGATGACGCAGGTGAACAGCTCCGGCTGGCTCACGCGGCTCGTCTTCAAGACGCTGCTCGGCCTCAATTTCCGCTTGCGCCGGGTCGGCGTGAACCTTGGTCCCACTTTCTTCGGTCGCGTCCACAAAATCATGGGCCGGCGCATGCGGCTCTTCGTCACCGGCGGGTCGAAGTTCGATCCGGCCATCGGGCGGGATTTGTACGCGCTGGGCTTCACCATTCTTCAGGCGTATGGCCTCACGGAGACCAGCGGCGCCGCGACGATGAACACGCCGGACCAAGCGCATATCGACACGGTAGGCCGGCCCCTTCCCGGTGTTGAAGCGAAGATTCTCCCGGACGAGGAGATCGCGCTTCGTGGTCCCATCGTGATGCAGGGGTACTTCAACCGCCCCGACGCGACCGCGGCGGTGATGCAGGACGGATGGTTCCTCACCGGCGACCTGGGCCGCATGGATGACGACGGCCGCATCACGATCACCGGGCGCAAGAAGGAAATGATCGTCCTGGCGTCGGGGAAGAACATCTATCCCGAGGAAATCGAGGCGCAGTACCGCAAATCCCCTCTCGTGAAGGAAATCTGCGTCCTCGGACTCGCGGATGAGGAGCGGGCCACGACCGAACGCCTGCACGCGGTGGTCGTGCCCGACGCCGAGGTGATGCGGCAGCGCAAGATCGTCAACACGGGCGAGGCGCTGCGCTTCGAGATGGAAGGTCTGTCGGCCGATCTGCCGCCGCACAAGCGCGTCCTGGGCTACGAGATCTGGTTCGATCCGCTGCCGCGGACCACGACCGGCAAAGTGAAGCGTCACGAGGTGATGCGCCGGCTGCAGGAGCAGCGTCGCGCCAGGAGGGAGGTCGAAGCCGAGCCATCGTTGAGCGCGCCGGATCAGACGTGGACCGACGATCCGCATGCCGCCTCAGCCGCCGAGGCGATTCGTCGTCGAACCCAAACGCGCGCGCGGGTCGCGCCCGACGCCAATCTGGAACTCGACCTTGGCCTCGACTCGATGGAGCGCGTCGAGCTGCTGGCCGAGCTCGAGCAGGCGTTCCAGGTCCGTGTGCCGAGCGAGAAGGCACACGAAATCTTCACCGTCCAACAACTCATCGACGCCGTTCGTCCGTCGTCGGAGTCAGGATCCGCTTCGACACCGAGCTCGGCCCAAAGCCGATCGATTGGCGATGACGCGTGGGCGGTGTTGCTGCGCGACCTGCCGGCCGAGAAAGACGCGAGTCTGAACTGGCTCCTGCGCAGCCGTCCGTTGATGGGCCCGTTCACTTTTTTCATCGCTCGTCTCGTGCGCCTCATGATGGGTCGAGCAAACGTTAGTGGCCTCGAGCGCTTGCCCAAGCAAGGTCCGCTTTTGATCTGCCCGAATCACCAGAGCTTCATCGATCCGGTTTGTCTGAACGCCGTCCTTCCGTATCGGACCTTCGTCAATCAGTTCTTCGTTGGCGCCGTCGAGTACTTCGAGACGCCCGTCACGCGATGGATCGCGCGGGCCATCAACCTGGTGCCGGTTGACCCCGACTCGAATCTCGTTCCGGCGATGCAAGCCGGAGCGTTCGGCCTGCGTCACGGGAAAATCCTCGTGCTCTTCCCCGAAGGCGAGCGCTCCATCGATGGCACGGTCAAGCGCTTCAAGAAAGGAGCGCCGATCCTCGCGCGTCAGCTGAACGTGCCAATCGTGCCGGTCGCGCTGCACGGCATCCATGAGATCTGGCCGCGCAATCGAGCGATCAACTGGAGATTGCTATGGCCGTGGAGCGGTCATCGAATCACGATCGAATTTGGCGAGCCGATGACCTTCGGCGAGGGCGAGAGCTATGCGGACGCCGCGCTTCGACTCCGTGAGAGAGTCGCCTCGATGTGGGACCAGAGCCAGACACCGTCCGCGTAGCGCGGGTGCTACAATAAACAGCCACGAGCGCCATCCCCCGTGGGCTTATCGACACGTCCGTTGTCGATGGCTGGCTTACGCCTCCAACGAAACCCGGCGTCGCGAGATCTACGTGCGGCCCCCGGGCTCGCCATGTCACATCACCTCCCTTGCTCCAGACGCCAGCGTGCCAGCTCGGTCCTGAGTGGCGCCCAGTATTGGCGATCGGACGCACGATACCAATCTTGCTCCACCTGAAGCGCCTGCTCCACTCTTGCCACGTCGCCGTGAACCGCCGCCTGTAGCGCCGCCCGGCCAGACAGCAGCCGGCGTGCGGTTCCAGGGAAACGGCGGCACAGCTCTATCAGCAGATCGCTCGTCCGAACCTCACGCAGCCAAAATCCCACGCGCTCGCGTGACGGCCGCGTCCGGTGGCGATGGAAATCCGACTCGAGCAAGCGTCTGACCATTGGCCAGTCCTTGTCGCGCTGGGTTTTCTTCGCTTGAACGAGGTCCTCCAGAGCAAGGACATGCACCCGCCCGACGCCAGCCAGCGACAGCGTCCGCCGCCGCGACCACAAGGCGTCAAATGGCTCGCATCCATGGAGAACCGACATCACATCGATTCGGAGGCCTCGTGTCTCGGCTTTCGCGGACCGGAAATGGCACGCATGGCCTCGAAGCAGCACAGCCGTGCTCAAGGGCGGCACGAACACCGGCTTGGCCTGCAGCTCGTGAAGGGCGGCCCGAAGCCGCGAGAGATTGTTCTCGTCAGCGAGAACGTCGAAATCGATGTCGCGGCTGAACTCGGCGGCGCCGTACAGAATGCACGCCTGGCCGCCCATCAGCATGGCCCGCACCCGGTGCGCCCGGAAAATGGAAAGGGCTTTGTGAATCGGGCTCGGGCTCAAGCGATCCTCCCAACGCTCGGAACGTTGTCCACAGCCTGGTCGACTCCCGAAACCGCGCGGCTGGCGAGAGCGCCCACCAGTCCAGGACCTCGGGATCCTCCGGGGGCCTGTAAGCTCGAGGCCGACGAGTCATGGCTCAGCTTAACGCAGGCCTCGGGGCCCTTGTTCCAAACACGACCACCAGTCGTGAGGCGACCTCGACGCCTTGACACAGGACTGGTGATGGAACCATCCTCCAACGCTTTCGTCTCGTCGAAGGCGTGTCTTGATTCAACGGCGGGCGCGTCAATCGCCGTCGCCAAACCTCAGGAGAAAAGTCCCCAACATGCACAACCTCTTCCGTCGAACGCTGCCCCTCGTGCTCTTGTTTCCGGAACCGGTAAGCTCTCGCGCAGACGCTGCCGACCACGCAGCCCAACATGCTCACCATCGTCCGTGAGGAGGTGAAGATCGGGCGCGCGGCCGAAGACGCAAAGATCGAAGCGGGATGGCCCGCCGCGTATGAGAAAGCGAAGTCTCCGGATTACTACCTGGTCCTGGTGTCGATGACCGGGATCCCGCGTTCTGGATGCCGAAGTAGCCGGGGCTCTGCGAAGATAGCCGCACCGGTGACGCTGGACCGAGGAGTTTCGCGTCACCGTGCGGTTCATCCGCGGATTCCACAGCAGGCCCAGCGACGCGAAGAAGAGTTCCACCACGGCTGTTCGGCGCCCGACCGACGATGGTATGGTTTTGGGTATGGCAACCTCGAAGGTCACCATCACCATCGATGACGACCAGCTCGAAGAGGTCCGGCGCATGGTGCAGGCTGGAAAGACCCCCAGTGTCTCAGGCTTCGTCAAGCACGCCACCACGGTCGCTCTTCACGACGCGGCGGGATGGCGTGAGATGCTCGACGGGGCACTACAGCAGACCGGAGGTCCTCTCACGAAGAAGGAGCGGGCGTGGGCCGACGCCGTCCTCTCTCGGGCGCGGCGAAGAGCTCGCCGCCGGCGCACGAGAGCCGCATGAGCGGCTTGACGTTTGACACTGGTGGCCTGGTTGCGCTCGACCGGGGTGAGCGCCCCGTGCTGGCGCTGCTGGCACGAGTCGCCGAGCGAGGACTGCGAGTCACGGTTCCCGCGACGGCTTTGGCGCAAGCGTTGCGCAATCCCGCGCGACAGGTGCGTCTCACGCGGCTGATCCGGCAACCGAGCACGGACCTGGTCGCCCTCGACGGTCCGGGCGCGACCGCCACCGGTCTCCTGCTCGCCGAGTCGAAGACAGACGATATCGTCGACGCGCACGTGGTCGTCTGCGCGCGACGTGTCGGCCAGGTCATCGTCACGAGCGACCCGGACGATCTGAAGCGGCTGGATCCGAATCTCCGGCTCCTCCGCGTCTGACGGCCCGGAATCACCCCGAGAACCCACCATGACCATCCTTCACCGCACCGGCTGGACTGCGATGCTCGTTGTGCTGAGTGTGATGAACAGCGCTGCACAGCAAGCTTCGCCAGAGCAGGTCGTGCGCCAGTGGATTGATCGCTGGAACGCGCTCGGCACTGCCCCGGCTGCCATCGACGCCTTGGTCTCGATGTACGAGCCGGACGCGCTGCACATCACCGGCCCGTCGCCCGACCAGCGCGGCACGGCCACCTATCGCGGGCCCGAGGGCCTTCGCGTGCACCTGGCCCGCGTCGCGGCGTCGCAGGACCGGCTTTCGTATCGAATCGAGACCCAGACCGCGCGTGAGCAGACCTCCGAGCTGATGCATGCGACGAACGGTCCGTGGGGCGGACCGGCCGTGAGTGTTCAAATGGTCGCCGCCTACACGGACAAGGCGTCCAAGAAGCGATATTCGATACCCGGGGCGGCGTTCTTCCAGTTCTCGAACGGAAAGATTCGCCGGGCGCGCATCTATTACGCCGAGGGCGAACGGGCGGAGGTGGAGGCGGAAACAACCCGTCGAAGACCCCAGTGAAAGGCAGAAGGCCGAAGGCAGAAGGCAAAAAGCCAACACCCAAACGCAGCCGGTTGGCGGTAAACTTCCGGCTAATCGGAGGTTAGTGATGCTCGCGTGGTCACGGTTGCGCCAGCCGTCCGTCGTCCTCGCGCTGGCCATTGGCGCTTACACCACGACGATCTGGTCGCAGACTCGGCCCGCGGCGCCCCCTGCTCAGACGAGTCAGGAGCGGGTGGAGGCGGCGCACGAGGATCTCCGGCGCTCGGGCAAGGATCGGGCGCTCGATGCGGCGCGACTGACCAACGAGATTTCCCCACGAGCCGAATCAGCAGGAGCGGGCCGCGTTCCCAAGCGGAATTTCATCGACACCATCCTCTTCAACCGGATGGCGAAAGATGGCATCCCGCACGCCAGGCTGTCGTCTGACGAAGAGTTCGTCCGTCGCGCCTACCTGGATGCCATCGGCCTTCCGCCGACCGCAGACGAAGTGCGCGCGTTCGTCGACGACAAGGGGAATGGCAAACGCGATCGACTGATCGACACCCTGATGGCGCGCGACGAGTTCGCCGAACAGTGGGCGTGGTACTGGGGCGACCTGTTGCGCATGTCGAACGAAGCCGGTCCGGGCGCCAACGCCTTCCACTACTGGTTCAAGGAACAGTTACGCGTCGATCGTCCCTACGACCAGCTCGTCTACGACGTGCTCACCCCATCGGCCAAAGCGCACGCCACGATTCCCTCGCTGGCCATCATCGGTCGCAGCAACCAGTTGAAGAGCCGCTTTGTCGAAAGCGTCGACGACTATCGCATCTCCAACCGGCTCGATCACATCGACGCGCTCACCGTCGACGTGAGCCGCGTTTTCCTCGGCCTGAACACGTCGTGCATCTCCTGCCACGACGGCGAACGGCACCTCGAGGACATCAATAAATATCTGGCCGCGCGCACGCGCAGAGAGTTCTTTGCCATGGCCGCGTTCTTCGGCAAGACGCGCCTCATCGGCAACTGGAACGACAAGTCGAAGAACGTCGATCGCGATCTGCAGGTGGACGATCTCGCGAAGGGCTACGACGGCGGCGACGATGCGCCGTTCCTGACGCTGGCGGAGAGTCAGTTTCCACGGCCGAAGGGGACACACGAGCCGGCGTTCCTGCTCACCGGCGAGAAGCCGCGTCCCGGCCTCGACCCACGCGCCGAGCTCGCGCGGATGATCACGGCTCACCCGCAGTTCTGGCGCGCGACGGTGAACCTGATCTGGTCGCGGCTGATGACGGTCGGGTTCGTGGAACCCTACGACGCTTTCGATCTCGATCGACTCACGTCGAAAGATCCACAGCCCAGCAACCTCGATCTGCTCGAAGCCATGGCCGCCGATTTTCGCGCGGGCGGGTTCCGCCTCAAGCGAGTGATCAGGACGGTAATGCAGTCCAGCGCCTACCAGCTCTCATCCCAATTCCCTGGCGAGTGGAAGGACAGCTACATCAACTACTACCCGCGACACTTCGCGCGGGTGATGACCGGGCCCGAGGTGATCGACGCCGTCGCGACCGTGACCGGCGTGCCGATGCGCTTTTCGCTGTCCGGCGAGCCGATGGGCCGGGTGAAGCTGCTGGCGACGCCCAACGACGTCGGACGCGCTGACGAAGGGCTGCCGGTCGATGCCTTGATGCAGAGCTTCTTTCAAAGCAATCGCCGCACGCCGCCGCAGACTGGCAACCGCCCGTCCACGCTGCAGGCGCTGCTGATGATGCGATCCACGGTCGTCAACGATCGCGTCCTGGCATCCGCCAAAGGACGCGTGCAGAGCCTGGTGGACTCGCCGCGCGACAACGACGCCATCATCGAGGAGCTGTATCTGTCAACGATGGCGCGGCGTCCGACCGCGCCCGAGTTCGACATCGCGCGCCGAGCGCTTGGCGCCAACCGCGCGCAAGGGACGGAGAATCTGCAGTGGGCTCTCCTGAATAGCCCCGAGTTCCTGGTCAACAGATAGGTCGTAAGTTGAAAGTTGAAAAGTTGAAGAGTTGACAGTTGAAGTTCAAAGTTGAAAGTTGAGTTCAAAGTTAGACGTTGAAAACTTGATCATGCACAAGCGCATTAGCGACGTACTTCCCACTCGTCGAGACGTACTGCGTTGGGGCGGAGTCGCACTCGCTGGCACGTTTGTCGACGATCTCGTCTGGCCGCTCGATGTGCGCGCGCAGGGTGGCGCGACGCCGCGTGGCAGCGCGCGCCACTGCATCTTCATCGAGCTGGGTGGCGCCATCAGCCCGATGGACTGTTGGGATTTCAAAGAGACGCGCTGGACGCCGAACGATCTCGACGTCACCGAGGTCTCGCGCGGGCTCTACCTGTCGCGCACGCTCTTCCCGCAGCTGTCGCAGAGCATGCATCGCGTCTCGCTCGTGCGCTCGCTGCAGGCGCCAGAGCTGATTCACTTCAACGGCCAGTACCACACGCAGACGGGGCGGTCGCTCAATCCCGCGACGGCGCGCGAAGTGCCCGCGTTTGGCAGCGTGATCGCCTACGAGCTGGCGTCGAAGCGGCGTGACACCGATACGTTCCCCAGCTACATCAGCACCAGCCTCACCAAGGCGCGGGCCGGATCGATCGGCGCGGGGTTCCTGCCGACGTGGGCGACGGGTCTCGATCTCGATCCGAGCACGGTGTTCGAAGCCTTTGGCGGCAACCTCGAAGGCGCCAATCAAGTGCTGAGCGAGCGGTGGCGTCTGCTCACCGAGCTGGCGAAGATCAACGAAGGCCAACGGGCGGCGATGGGTCAGCGTGCGGCCGCATACCAGACGTTCTACGACGAGGCGTATCGGCTGCTGAACGATCCGCGCTGGCCCGCGGTCTTCAAGGCGAGCGCTGAAGACAAGCAGCGGTACGGAGCCGATGAGTTTGGCCTCGGCTGCATCCTCGCCAGAAACCTTCTGCAACAGGATGCGGGAACGCGCTTCGTCTACGTCTACGACGGAGATCGCTGGGATCACCACAGCGGCATCTTCGACAAGTCGGCCGAGTGGAATCACTACCGCACCTGCACCCGCCTCGACAAAGGCCTCATCAGCCTGATGGACGATCTCGCGGCCATGCCCGGCCACGCGCCCGGCAAGACCATGCTCGATGAAACGCTCATCGTCGCGCAGAGCGAGTTTGGTCGCACGCCGAGCATGAACCCTGTGGCCGGCCGCGATCACTACAAAGGGGCGTATACGGGGCTCTACGTCGGCGGCGGCGTCGTCGGCGGACGCGTGCTCGGAAGGACCGACGCAGACGGCAGCAACGTGCTCGAGACCGGCTGGAAGTACAAGTCGCAGCCGTTCATGGACAACACGCTGGCGACCATCTACTCGGCGCTGGGGATCGACTGGACGAAGAAGGTGACGAATACACCGTCGGGCCGGGAGTTCATTTACGTCGACCCCGTGAATCTAGGCGGCGCGGCGATGATGCACAGCGATGAGATCGCGACGCTCTTCGATTGAGAGATCAAGAGACAAGAACACGACGTACGTAGCCACAGAGACACAGAGTCACAGAGAACTTGTCTTCAAATACCAACCTTCGTTTGAAGGCCAACCGTTCTTTCCATTCGGCTCATTCTCAGGCTCCCAGGCGCGGAGAGACGTTCGGGCTGAGTGAGTTGCTCTGTGTCTCTGTGTTTCTGTGGCCAACGTCCGTTTTCGTCATTTTGATTCTCGCGACGATCGGCCTCAGCGGCCAGGCGTCACCACCGAGCTCGCTCGCCCCTACCGGAATGGCCGTCGTGCCCGCCGGCGACTACTGGATGGGGCGGACCAGACTCTGGCTAATGGACGAGATCGGCTGGCAGCTCCGCGATCGCGCCGACGATCGTCCGGTGCACCGCGTCTCGCTCGCCGCCTTCGCGATCGACGCCCATGAAGTCACCAACGCCGAGTACGCGGCGCTGGCCACTGCCGCGAAGGTGCAAGTGCCGTATCACTGGGGTGGACCGCGTCCGGCGGTGGGCAAGGAGCAACATCCGGTTTACAACGTCAGTTGGTTCGACGCGTCGAAGGTGTGTGCCGCGCAGGGCAAGCGGCTGCCGACCGAAGCCGAATGGGAAGAGGCCGCGCGAGGCGCTGTCGCCGATGCGGACTATCCCTGGGGCAACGACGAGTACTTCGGCGAACCGCCGACACCGAAGGGCCGGCCCGAACGCCGCGCGCAGAGTGGATCGAGTACGGGCCCGGTCGCGGTCGCCTCGTTCGCACCAAATGGGTTTGGCCTCTACGACATGTCAGGCAACGTGTGGGAGTGGGTGTCGGATTGGTACGACCTTTACTACTACTCGACCAGCGGGGTCGACAATCCAACGGGTCCCAGAGAGGGTCTCTACAAAGTGATGCGCGGCGGCGGTTGGGCGGACGGCGAGACGCGCTACGGCACGGTGTACTACCGCAACTTCACCGCGCCTTCGACCGCGCAGCCAACGATCGGGTTTCGTTGCGCCAAATCACTGTGATCACGTTCACGGACGTAGCCACAGACACACAGAGACGCAGAGAAGATTTAGTAGCTCTGTGACTCTGTGCCTCAGTGGCCGACGTACGTGATCGTCAACATTCCAGATTGCCTGTTTGTGTCTGACTGGATCAGCGCGCGTTCACTCTGACGATTTGCCAACCATCGTTGGCGCGCTCGAGCTCGATCGTCCAGGAATGTGGTTCCCTGCGAAGCGTCGCGTTCCCGAAACGCGGAACATAGCTGAGCCACCCCGTGCAATCGGCCGCCGCGCCGGTTTCCCACACCGCGAACACGCAGCCGTCGAACTCGAGTGTTTGCCGGTCGAGCCGGGAAAACATTCTCGTGAGCGCCCGTGAATCGACGCCGGGCCAGATGGCCGTCGCCTCGCTCGCATCAAGCTCGTCGAACATCCGCTTGTAGCGGGCCAGAACCTGCTGAATGGCGGCAATCTCGGCCGGCGGGCTCGAGCCGGCGTCTGGACTCGGCGCACTTGGAGCGGCAACGGCAGACGATGTGGGTGCTTCGGGAACGGCCGCTTCTGGCGTGTGCCGGGGGATCTCGTCCGGTGGCGCCAACGGCGCCGGATCGATCGACGGGGTTGGGACCAGTCCAGTGTCTGGAATGGGCACCGCGTCCAGTTCAGTGCCTGCCGCCGTCCGCGTCGGCTCTATAACTCGCGCCGGTGGAGGTATCGTCGCGAGCGATGGAGGTTGTGCCGGACGGGGTACCACAACAGTGTCCGCTGACCGCGGGACATTCAGCGCCGGCGGCTCAGCGGCGGCGGGCGCCTTCTCGAGAGCGCGAGACGCCGCCGGCGACGGGGTTGTCGAGACAGGTG
>JBOGIV010000298.1:0-7001 GCA_050747925.1 Vicinamibacterales bacterium | reverse complement strand
GTTACAGACGTCGTGCTCGACGCCGGTGGCCGAAGGCATGGTGGTCACGACCCAGGATGCCGATTCGGTTGAGGGCCGCGCGGGCGTGTTCGAGTTCCTGCTGATCAACCATCCGCTCGATTGCCCGGTCTGCGACAAGGGCGGCGAGTGCCCGCTGCAGGATTTTTCGTACGCATTCGGCAACGACGAAAGCCGCATGGACTTCCCGCGCCGCACGTTTGACGGCGAGGGCGTGAAGGCCGATGTCGACTTCGGCCCAACGCTGATGCTCAATCGCAACCGCTGCATCCTGTGCACGCGATGTGTCCGCTTCATGCGGGAGGTCGATGGCGATGCGCAGATCGGGATCGTCGACCGCGGCAACGGCAGCGAGATCGCGACGTTCAACGAGCAGGGTGTGCACTCGCTGTTGTCTGGGAACCTGATGGACGTCTGCCCCGTCGGCGCCATCACCACCAAACAGTACCGCTTCCGATCGCGGCCGTGGGACAACCCGCAGGCCGTCGACACCACTTGCACGCTGTGCTCGAAGGGTTGCAGCACGACGGCGTGGCTGAAAGCGAAGCCGGAATGGGCCCGGGGCTCGCGTCTCGCGCGGATCACACCTCGCTACAACCCCGCTGTGAACGATTTCTGGATGTGCGACATCGGGCGGCTCCAATACCTCTGGGTTGAGGGACCGGATCGTCTACGGAAGCCGAGCATCCTCACAAAAGACGGTGTTCACCAAGCGGCGCCCTGGAAAGACGCGTTGATGCGCGTTCGCGATCTCCTGAACACGGCCGGCCGCCGGAACCCGGCATCGGTGCGGATCCTGGCTTCGGCTCATGGATCCATCGAGGAACTGTTCCTGCTGAAGCGGCTGGCGCTGGAGCTCAAGGGGGAGGCCGGGTCCTCCCACGTCCATGTGGCATGGCGCCGCACCGAGAAACAACAGCCGGCCGGGGCGAAGTTTCGAGTCCCCGCCACTGATGCGCCCAATGTCCAGGGCGCTCGCGATCTCGGGCTGGAAGTTGGCGCCGGCAACGATGGAGAGGCCGATCTCTCGAGTCTCAGGACGGCCGTCGATCAAGACCGCGTTGCCGTTCTCTATGTGATGGATCCAGGACCGGGCGAATCGCTTGGGCTGGATTGGGTGGTGGAGGCACGGAAGAGCGGCCGGGTCCCCGTTCTTATCTACCAGGGTGTCGTTCAGACCGACCTGTCGAAGGTTGCCGATGTCGTTCTGCCCGGAGCGGCATGGGTCGAGAAGGACGCGTGCTACACCAACGATCAAGGACGCGTTCAGGCGGTCTCTCGGGCAATGAGCCCCCCTGGAGAGGCTGTCGAGGATTGGCAAGTCGTGACGAGCGTCGCTGCCGCGCTCGGTCTGGACTTCACCTACACGACGTCGAAACAGGTCCGCCAGGCCGCAGCGGCCTCGCTTGCCGGCACGCCGGGTTACGAATCGCTCGGCGAGCAGGAATTCAATCGACCCGTCAGCGGCGATCATTGGCTCCGAGCCAGCAATCCGATGGAGCGATTGAAATGGAACGCGATGTTCCAGGACCTGCTGCCGGTGAAGGGACACAACGTACAGATGGAAGGCGCGCCGGAGGCGACCGTGATTCCGCTTCGTCTGGTCACCGAAGAGATTTCTCGCAGCTCCGAGTAAGAGCGTTTCTGTTATCCTGAGGCGCGTCTGATATGACTCGCCGATCGGTACGCCTCACGCTGGTCTGTCTTGGAGTTCTGTTGACAGGTGCGTTGGGCTATCGCGTCCTGGTTGACGAGCGGGTCCTCACCTCCCAACGCAAGCGACTTGTTTCCATCGACGCTTCCATCGAGGATGGGCTTCGCACGCTCTCCGATGTGCGCGGCTCAATGCATGCGTACGTCGCGCCGGGTCAGCGATCGACGGTTTGGGAAGCGAGATCGGCCGCGCTCCTCGACAAGCTGCGGCAGCAATTGATTGCGCTCGACGCGGCCGCCGACTCGTCCGGACGTTCGCTGAATGACTCGCTGGACAATCTCGACCAGCTGACCGCGGCCGACAAACGCGTTCAGCACTATCTCGACTTCTCGCAGCCGCTGCTCGCAGGCGACGTCATCTTCACCGAGATCAGAGACCTGGTTGACACCACGGCCCAGCAGATGAGCTCGGTCCGAGACGCGCTCAGGCAAGACGCCAACTTCCAAATCGACGAGGCTCGGCGCGAGCAAGCGAGCCTGCTGCTGGGCGGTACGCTCTTCTGGCTGGGATTGGGGTTCCTTTTGGCGCTGCTGCCGGCATCACCCAGGACCCAGGCGGCTTCGTCGTCTGCAGCGCCTCCGGCGGTTGCCGCTGAATCGTTCGATTTGTCTCTCACACCTCGACAGGCAGAGACAGGCAATCCTCAAGGGTTGCCTCCCCAGGTTCCTGAACTGGGCGCGACTGCTTCCGTAGAAGCCAAGCCAATTGAGGATCCCAAGGGCATACGCTGGAAAACTGTTTCGCGGATCTGCGCCGAGTTGGCGTCGGTGAAGGAATTTGACGCCCTTTCGGGCTCGCTATCTCGAGCGTGCGAGGCGCTGGGGGCCAGGGACGCGATTGTCTGGGTCGCTTCAGCCGATGGGGCGACGCTGACGCCGCGGGCGAGTCATGGCTTCGAGCCGCGAGTGCTGACGCGTATCGGTTCAATTGCACGGGACAGCGCAAATTTGACGGCCGCAGCATTCCGAGATGGGCAGCCCCACCACAGCGCCGCCACGACGACCGCGCCCGGCGCCATTGCGATCGCGGTGAGAGGGCCATCAGGTCCCGTGGGCGTCTTGTCGGCGGAGCTTCAGCCGCAGCAGGATGTCGGCGAGGCGATCGACATCGCGACGATTTTCGCCGCGCAAATCGCGCCGCTCGTGCTTCAGACAGCGCCGGTGGCGTCCACCGAAGAGCCGCAACGACGGCAGGCCTGAACCCACGGTTCTCGGATTCGGTGCGAACCGGGGTTGCTGATGGCGCTCAGCGCCACGTGAAGCGAGTGCTGAGTCTAATCCCGAGATCATTTGAGTTGAGTATTCACACGGAGTTCAGGGAGGCCAGGGAGCCATTTTTTCTCCCGATCTCCCCGATTTCCCTGTGGGTGATCTCGGGTGAGGGTCACAACTCAAGTGGACTCTCGGTCTAGGCGGCTGGCCGTCTCAAACCCGCCGGCTGGATCGCTCGGCGCGGCGGACGCAATCGCTCCGTCCGCGACTCCAGGGTCGCCTTCACGCTCGTTTCCTTCTTGTCCCGAAGCAGTCCGATAGTGACTTCGTCGGCCTTGGCATTCGATAGCTCACGGACCACATCGCCTGCGTCGCGCACGCGGCTGCCGTTGACGGTCGTGATGACGTCTCCCGCCTTGATTCCCGCCTTCGCGGCTGGCGAGTCAGCCGAAACGCTCGAAACGAGCGCTCCACCATCCTTGGCGCCGAAGTACTCGGCGAGTTGATCCGACATGGATTCGACCGCTACGCCCAGCCTGCCGCGCGGCGTCAACAAGGCCCCTGGGAAGCCATCCTCGTATCGGAACTTGAAGGCAGGCGGATTCATCTTGAATTCTCGAAGCCCTCTCTCCGCTTCTCGCAGAATCCGATCGCCGTCGAGGTTCATGTTCCAGGAAAAGGATCGACCCTCTGGAGTGGCTTCGATCGTCTGCCGCTGGCCGTTGCGAACCACGGCCATCCTCACCGCGCGGCCCTCGGGCGTCTCCTGAACCAGTCGCGTGAACTGACGGGCGCTTCGCACGCGCTCGCCGTCGTACTCGGTCACGATGTCGCCAGGCTTGAGGCCGGCCTTCGCTGCTGGGCTATCCGGTGTGACCTCTTCGATCTCGACGCCGGTGTTCTTGGCGGCGGCGTCGCCTTCCAGGTCCCGAACCATGACGCCAAGCTGACTGCCACGACCATCGAGAATCATGGCCCGTCCCTTGACCGGACCCTCGACTCGTGGAGTCTGCACGCGCCCGATGGCCACGCTTTGGGCGCCAACCAACATCACGGCACCGACGACGGCCACGGCCAGAGCGGCGCAAAAGACGAGAAACTTCGTGTAACTCATGGTCTTCCTCCGTCCAAGCTGTCAGACGTCGTTCCCGCCAGCTTGGTCGGCCGGGCCATCCCTGAAGACGCTTTTTCGGATGGCCGAACGCTGAATGCTGAAAGCGATGGTTGTTCCGACTCACAGAGGTGAACTGGAGTCTAGAATCCCTACATGCCAAAGGCGGCGACGAGCAAGGGGGACCTCCGGAAGGCCATCCTGCAGCGGGCCGAACGCGATCGGGTCAAGTTCCTGCGCCTGCAGTTCACCGACATTCTCGGAGTCATCAAGAACGTCGAGGTCCCGGACCGGCAGTTTGACGAGGCGCTTGAGGGCAAGATCATGTTCGACGGCTCGTCGATCGAAGGCTTCGTGCGCATCGAAGAGTCGGACATGTATCTCCGGCCCGACCCGTCCACCTTTCAAGTGTTCCCCTGGGCAGACGCCAACGGCGCGCGAGTCGGACGGCTCATCTGCGATATCGCGAATCCCGATGGCAGTCCATTCGCTGGCTGTCCTCGGACGACGCTGAAAAACGTCATCGCGCTCGCCGCCGAACGAGGCCTGACGATGATGGCCGGCCCGGAGACGGAGTTCTTTCTCTTCCTTCGTCACGATGGCCGTCCGACCACCGAAACCCACGACGCAGCGAGCTACTTCGATCTGGCGCCGATCGATCTTGGCGAAGATGTGCGGCGCGAGATCGTGGTCGCGCTCGAGCAGATGGGCATGCACGTGGAAGCGGCGCACCACGAAGTGGCGCCGGGTCAGCACGAAATCGACTTTCACTATGACGATGTGCTGGCGACGGCGGATAACGTGAGCACGTGCCGCTTCATGGTCAAGAATGTGGCGCTGCGCAACAACCTCCACGCGACCTTCATGCCCAAGCCGCTCTTCGGTGTTGCCGGGTCGGGTATGCACACGCATCAATCGCTGTTCGCCGATGGGAAGAACGCGTTCTACGACGCGGATCGCGAGTGGCAATTGAGTGAGGCCTGCCTCAACTATGTCGGCGGTTTGCTGCACCACGCAAAGGGCTACTGCGCGATTACCAACCCGCTGGTGAACTCCTACAAGCGGCTCGTGCCCGGATACGAAGCGCCGACCGCGATCGCGTGGTCGGAGAAGAATCGGAGTCCGCTTGTGCGGGTGCCCGCCGCGCGCGGGATCTCGACACGCGTCGAGCTTCGCTTGCCGGATCCGTCCTGCAATCCGTATCTCGCGCTGGCCGTGATGCTGCGCTCGGGGCTCGACGGGATCGAACAGAAGATCGATCCCGGACCGCCGGTGAACAAGAACATCTACACGATGAGCCACCGCGAGCGCAGGCATCTGCGCATCGACGACCTGCCGGCCAACCTGAGCGAGGCGCTCGACGAATTCGAGAAGAACACGCTGATGCAGCAAACGCTGGGCGAGCATATCTTCAATCACTTCCTCGAAGCCAAACGCGAGGAGTGGGGCGAGTACATCCGTCACGTCTCGCCGTGGGAGATGAATCGATACCTCGGAGTGTATTGAACCGTGGACAGGGCGTCCGTCCATTGAGACGCCGCCGAGCCAGATGAGCGGCGTTCCCTCAGTGAACGCCGTGGCATGTTCCTTGAACTAACGGCCCTCAGGTCGCGGCGGATCACCAAGGAGCGAACTATCAGGCAGGCGCTGGCATCGCCGCTTCTTGGCCGTCAACGTTCACGATTCGTCCGCGACCGTTTCGATGTCGAGGCACTGCCAACGCGGTGCCCGACTACGGAGGCCGCCATGTCTCGCAGTCGCTTCGTTGTTCCGGCTGTGGCTCTCGCGCTGGTCACTTCGTTGAGCGCATGCGCATCGTTTGTCGGCGAACGCTCGATTGCGCAACTGCAGACCAACCCGGGCCGCTATGTGGACAGAAACGTCACGATCGAAGGCATCGTGACCTCGGCCTGGGGGATCCCGATGGTGCCCTTCAAAGCCTATCGATTGAGCGACGGATCGGGAGAGATGCTCGTGCTCTCCGACAACACCCGGATCCCGTCGAAAGGCGCGCGGGTGCGGGTGCGGGGCGAAGTCGAGGAGTTCGCGGTGTTTGGCGGCCGCTCGTTCGGCTTGCACCTTCGGGAAAAAAGCCTCAGATACCGATAGCGATCGACCGGAGGCGACCTCCGCAAGGGTCGCCTCCCTCTCCGAACGCGGACTTTGTGAAATCTAGTACAATCCAGGGCTGTGGAAGCCCTTGAACATCCGTCCCCGATAGCGGCCCTCATCAACTCGCTGCTCGCGCCGCTCGGGATTCACGCGCCAGACCACCTCGTGTTCAGCGGGCTGATCGTCCTGTTCGTGCTGGTGCTGGGCCTGATCATCCGTTCCCGGCTCAGCGTGGATAACCCGGGCAAGCTTCAGATCATTCTCGAAGACATGGTGTCGTTCTTCCTGTCGGTCCTCGAGAGCAACCTTGGACCCAAGGGGCGGGAGTTCCTGCCACTTCTCGGCGCCATCTTCGTGTTCATCTGGGTCGGCAACATGATGGGCCAGATTCCAGGACTCGGAGCCCCGACCAGCAACATCAACGTGCCGTTCGCTTGCGCGTTGACGGTGGTCCTCTACTATCACTTCCACGGAATCAAGGCTCAAGGAGTCGTCTCATACGTGAAGCACTTCGCGGTCATGCCCGGGGTGCCACTCGTCTTCAGCCCGTTGATTTTCATCATCGAGATCATCAGCCACATGTCGCGGGTGCTGTCGCTCACACTACGGTTGTTTGGCAACATCTTCGGCGAGCACGTCGTCGTGCTGATCATCGCCAGCCTCGTGCCCTTCCTGCTTCCGCTGCCGATCCAGTTCCTCGGCCTCATCGTCGGCACGTTGCAGGCGTTCATCTTCATGACCCTCGCAGCGATCTACTTGAGCGCGGCGACGGCTGTGGACGAACACCATTAGGCCGGGTAGGCCAGGTGGGCCGGGTAGGCCAGGTGGGCCGGGT
>JBOGIV010000297.1:0-10752 GCA_050747925.1 Vicinamibacterales bacterium | reverse complement strand
CGCTCTTCAACCTCGACGCGATGACGACCATCTGCCAGATCCTGTCACCCGCAAGTGTCGGGCACGACGTTAGTCGTGACGGGACTGACAATCTGTGGACGTACGACCTGGCGGATGGCCGTGGCATCAAGAAGGCCGTCGCGTTCCTGTTCCCGTACATCGCCGACAAGAAGAAGTGGTCCCACAAGCCAGACGTGATGTATCACGCCGAGTGGCCGATGCGGCATCCATCGCTGTTGTTTGCCGGGTTCGCACTCGGAGAGCAGCGGTATCTGGAATTGTGGAAGAAGCTGCCAGCTGATTCGACGGTCGAAGAAGTGATTCGCAACTTCTTCGTTCGTCAGCCACTCCTTTGGGTCGAGCCGACTTCGTAGTCGAAGGTCACAAGGGTTTTGCTATGTGAAATTCACATCGCCCGCTCGAACGAGCGTACCGGACGCTCCGGGAGGTTCCAAACTGTCCGGTGTGATCCGCAAAGCCTTTCGCGCGTCGGTGTTCCCAGGGCAGAACGCCGAATATGAGCGCCGGCACTCGCCTATCTGGCAAGAGCTTGCCGACGTGCTGATCGACCACGGCGTGCGCACCTATTCCATCTACCTCGATCCCGAAACCCTGGATCTCTTCGGCTATGTCGAAGTCGTGAGCGAGGAGCAGTGGACTGCCATCGCCACGACCGATGTCTGTCGACGCTGGTGGCGCTATATGCGAGAGCTCATGCCCACGAGAGACGACGACAGCCCGATGACGGTTGAGCTTTGGGAGGTCTTTCATCTCGAGGCCTAGCGAAGCTCCGCTTCAAACCGACGAGAAGCGATCTGGCGGCTCCGCTTCGCTAGGGGCAGCGTTGCCTTGCCCCGCTCCGCGGGGCGAGACATCTTCCAAGGCCCGCCGAAACTTGCTTCAAACGTTACGATGGTGGCCTTGGAAAATGTCTTGCGGAAGCCGGAGATCTTCCGAGCCGCCGTCGATCTCGGCGCCGGCAGCGGCCGCGTGTTCGTGGGCGGCCTCGACCAACCATCGCTCTCCCTTCAGGAGGTTCACCGGTTCACTTATTCGCCGCGCCTCCACCTCGGGCACCTCAGGTGGGACGCTCGCGCGCTGTTTGCGGGCCTTCGTGACGGCGTCACGCGAGCCAGAGAAGCCGCGCAACGCCAAGGTGCCGTCCTTGATTCGATTGGCGTTGATGGTTGGGGAGTGGACTATGGTGTTGTCGATCGCGAGGGTCGGCTGCTCGAGGATCCGATCTGTTATCGCGACGATCGGACGCTCGGGATTCCCGCCAAGGTCTTCGCCCGCGTGTCAGCCAACCGGATCTTCGCGGTGACGGGAATCCAGCGGCTTCCGTTCAATACCCTCTTCCAGCTCGTCGCGCACGTCAGCGAGGGGCTGCCGTCAGACGCGGCCCAGTTGCTGATGATTCCCGATCTTTGTCACCACGTTCTCTGTGGCTCGCGGTCGGGCGAACCCACCAACGCCTCGACGACGCAGCTGTTGAATGCCGAGCGATGTGAATGGGACGAGACCTTGTTTCGCGATCTCGGGCTACCGCTTCATCTCATGCCGGCACCGCGACCCGCCATCGCCAATCCACACTGTGTGTGGGCTCTCGCGCCGAGTCGATCGGCGAGACTCAGGCAGTGAATGTTGTGCTCGATGGCCTGTTGGCGAACGGCCGCGTCTGGCGTGAGGGTGCCGAACTGATATGAGTGACGCTGGCCGGGTTGATCCTGAAACGTGTTCGAGTTGGTGGAGTCGATATGCAGTCCGCTGACGTCGACCGCGGCCTGAAGGTCGGACAGCGGGTCGGTCAGATCCCACGGGAAGTGGAGCGAGACACCGTTTGTCGCGCGCACCAGACTGTTGATCTGGGCGCAATCCTCGAGTCGCTCGACGATCGTTCGCGGCTCGCCCGCGAGCGGGAACCCGGCAAAGCGCGTTCCACCCGCGGCGAGTGCCCACGATGGAATCGCGACGCGAAACCGGAGAGCCTGATCCAGCAGGCGATCGATCAGAATCCCGCGCCTGAAGAGTTGACGCGCGAGGTGCGCGTAGTCTTCTTCGACCGCAGGGAATTTGGCGAGATTGTCTGCGGTCGTACACGCGGCGATTGTGGCGTCGGTCACAGCTGATTCAGCTCACCGCGGAAACGCGGCGAGCATACCTCCGTCCACGTTCAGGATGTTCCCGGTCGATTTCGCGGATCGATCGGACGCAAAGAAGTACACCGCCTCGGCCACATCCTCCGGGAAGACGCTGCGCTTGAGGAGGCTCCGCTGTCGGTAGAACTCCTCGACCTCATCCGGATCGATCTGATTGGCGGCGGCGCGCTCGGCGCGCCAGGCGCCACTCCAGATGCGTGAGCCGCGAATCACCGCGTCCGGATTCACGACGTTGGCGCGGATCCCGAATGCCGCTCCCTCCGCCGCCAGCGAGCGGGCGAGGTGGATCGCGGCGGCCTTCGCGGCGCCGTACGCCGATGCTCCAGCCGAGGCCACCAGCGCGTTCTTGCTGCCCACGAACACCATCGATCCGCCGAGTTGCTGCTGTTTCATCACACGGAACGCCTCCCGAGCCACCAGAAAGTACCCGGTCGTCAGGACATCGAGCGTGTGCTGCCACATCGGGAGTGGCGTCTCGTCGATCGGCGCCGCCGACGCGATGCCGGCGTTGGCCACGAGGATGTCGAGTCCGCCGTACTCGCGGACGGTGTGCGAGATCGCGCGCATCACGGCCGCCTCGTTGGTCACATCACACTCGACGGTGCGGATGCGGTCGGAACCATGGAGAGCGACGAGGGCCGCACGCGTTTCGTCGAGCGGCCCGGCGTCCAGGTCGATCAGCACGACCGCTGCGCCTTCGGTGAGAAGCCGGGCCGCGACCGCCGACCCGATGCCTCCCGCGCCCCCCGTGATCAGAGCGACACGCCCGTCGAGGCTACGTCCCGCGGGGGCGCGTCGCAGTTTGGCCTCTTCGAGTGACCAATACTCGATATCGAAGGCGTCCTGTTCGTTGATCGGGGCGTAACGATCGACTCCCTCCGCCCAGCGCACGATGCGCATCGTGCTCTCGTAGAACTCGGCGGCGATGCGGGCTGTGCCCTTGTCCTTCTGAAAGGCGAGCAACCCGAGACCAGGGACCAGCACGATTACCGGATGAGGGTCGCGCATGGCCGGCGAGCCCTCCCGTTTGCACCGCTCGTAGTACGCCGTGTAGTCGGCGCGGTACTGTGCCACCACAGTCGGCAATCGCTCGAGCAGTTCGATCACTGTCTCGCGCTCCGGCGCAAACGGCACGAACATCGGGCGCACGCGAGTGCGAAGGAAATGATCGGGGCAGGTGGTGCCTCGCGCGGCGAGGCTCGCACAGCCTGCCGCCGACACAAACTCCAACACGTCGGGCGAGTCGGCGTAGTGCATCACTTTGAAGCCGAGTGGTGACAGCCGTCCTCGCAGCGCCGGGGCCAGCGCGTCGAGCAATCTGTGGCGATCAGCCTGCTCGAGCCCGGCGACAACAGGAACTCCGAGTGCCCGGGCCCTGCTGTGCGTGTTCAACCACTCCGTCGCTCGGCGGATCACCGCCAGCGTCGTGGAGTAACACTCCCGCGCGGAAGATCCCCAGGTCATCAGACCGTGACCGCCGAGGACGAGTCCTTTCAGATCGGGTCGCTCCCGCGCGATGCCGCCGACCTTCACGCCGAGATCGAACCCCGGCCGCTGCCAGTCCACCCACGCCAGCTCGTCGCCAAACACCTCGCGTGTCAGCTGCTGGCCATTGGCCGAGGCGGCCAGCGCGATGACGGCGTCGGCATGCAGGTGATCCACGTGGCGATGCGGAACCAGCGCGTGCAGCGCCGTATCGATGCTGGGCGCTTGCGGGTTGAGGTTGAACGTGCAGTGCGCGAAGCGCGCGGGCATCTCGTCTTCGTGCTCGCGTCCGCGATACGAGCGGGTGAGTCCTTCGAGTTTGTCGAGGTACAACGTGGCAAAGCTGTCCAGGGTCGCCGAGCCCAGGTCGCCGCCAGACCCCTTGACCCAGAGGACGTCAACGCTCTCGCCTGTGAGCGGATCGGTCATCCGCACTTTCGCCGATGTGTTACCGCCGCCGAAGTTGGTGATGCGCAGATCTCGGCCAAGCAGGTTGGAGCGGTATCGCAGCAGTTCGGGCTCGCTGAGACGGCGGGTGTCTTCGTCGCGCCAGAGGTCCTCTAGGTCGGTCACACGTTGAGCATCCGGCGTTGACGCCGATGAGCGCAAGGGCCTCCGTTGGAAGATCCGCGCGTTGTGCTATACAAAACGCCGTGCCTCCCCGCGCTCGTCAGCCACCGCCGCGGCCACCGGCCAGACGCGACGCGTACCTGGTGAAATCACTGGTGCACGCGTCCGACATCCTGTGGGCGTTTCAGCACCCTGGCGAGAGCCTTCGCCTCCGCGACGTCGTGGATCGAACCGGGTTCAACAAGGGGATGTGCTTCCGGCTCCTGTACACGCTCCGGCACTGCGGCTTCATCGAGAAGGTCGACGGCCATCGCTACCGCCTCACCTCGGAGATCAGGCGGCGCAAGCGCTACCGCATTGGGTATGCCTCGCAGGGGCAGGACAGTTCGTTCGTCCACGAGGTCCATCGCAGCCTGCTTCACGCCGCCGAGCGCGAGCGTGTCGATCTGGTTGTCGTCGACAACCGGTATCAGCCGAAGGTCGCCCTCAAGAACGCCGAGTGGCTGATTCGCGACGGCGTCGATCTCGTCATCGAGTTTCAAACCGACGAGTCAGTGGCGCCGGCCATCGCGGCGAAATACCACGAAGCGAAGATTCCGCTCATCGCGATTGACATTCCGCATCCGGGCGCGACCTATTTCGGCGCCAACAACTACGAGGCGGGGCTGCTGGCGGGCCGGTATCTCGGCAAGTGGGCGCGTCAACGGTGGGACGGCCGCGCGGATGAGATGCTGCTCGTGGGACTGGCGCGCGCCGGCTCGTTGCCCGCCTCGCGGATCCGCGGGGCCCTTGCCGGCATCAGGGAGGTGCTGCACGACGCGACGAACTGGCCCGTCGTGTCGGTCGACGGCGATGGGCAGTTCAAGACCGCTCTCGAACGCGTGCGGCGACATCTCCGCGCGTCGAAGGGGAAGCGCATCCTCGTCGCGGCCGCCAACGACCCGAGCGCACTCGGTGCGGCGCGGGCATTCGAGGAAGCCGGGCTTCTGAAATCGTGCGCGATCGCCGGCCAGAACGCCGAGCCAGACGCGCGAGCCGAGTTGCGACGCGCGAGCACGCCGCTGGTCGCGTCGGTCGGCTATTTCCCCGAGAAATATGGCGAGGGGCTGATTCGCCTCGCCCTCGACATTCTGGCGCGCCGCCCTGTGTCACCGGCCGCCTTTGTCAAACATCACGTCATCACGCGCGAGAACGTCGACCATTTCTATCCGAACGACGCGCTGATGGGCGTCGATCTCTACGCGAGGCATTAGTGTAGGGGCCCGTTCGCGAACGGCCCTACGGCTGATTGTTCACCAATACGAAACTTCCGACGCCCGGCGGTACGAACTTGTCGGCATCCGGTTGCGGGCCGACCGTAGACCCGGCATGAGCGCCGATCCAAGCCGGACCATCGACGAGCCGGTCGATGAGTACGAACGAACCCCGGTTCCGCCGCGGGCCTGGCTCGGGCTGAGAAGCTTCGTCGGCCAGTACGCCGGCGAGCATACCGCCGGGACCGAGCTCATGATCGGTCCGCTCTTCGTCGCGGCCGGCGTCGGCGCCTTCGACCTCATCGTCGGCTTGTTTGTCGGCAATCTGCTGGCCGTCCTGAGCTGGACGTTTCTGACAGCGCCCATCGCCACTCGCGCGCGTCTGACGCTCTATTACCAGCTCGAGAAGATTTGCGGCTCGCAGCTCGTCATCCTTTACAACTTCGCCAACGGCCTGATGTTCTGCTTCCTGGCTGGTTCGATGGTCACCGTTTCCGCGACCGCCGTGGGTGTGCTCTTCGATCTCGCGATGCCGCAGTTGACCGATCTGTACCCGACCGGCCTGGCCTGGGTCCTGACGGTGCTCGTCATCGGCGCCGCAATGACCATGGTCGCCGCCTATGGCTACGCGTGGGTTGCGCACGTGGCCAACATCGCGTCGCCGTGGATGGTGCTCGTCTTCATCGCCTTCGGCCTCGTCGGCCTGCGTCAGCTGGGGGTCGATTCTCTCGGCGATCTCTGGACGGAGGCAAAGACCACGATCTGGCCAGGTGGCGATCCGCTGCCAGGACAGGTGAAGTTCACCTTCTGGCACACGATGTTCTTCGCGTGGTTTTGCAACATGGCGATGCACATCGGCATGGCCGACCTGACGGTGTTCCGTTACGCGCGACGGTCGTGGTATGGCGTGGCGAGTGCGGCCGGCATGTATCTTGGCCACTACGTCGCCTGGATCGCGGCGTCGATTCTCTACGTGGTCCAGCTCCGAACCGATCCTGGCAACACTGCTGTGCTTCCCGGACCGCTCGCCTACAACGCGTGCGGCATCGCCGGACTCGTCTGCGTGGTCGTCGCGGGTTGGACGACGGCGAACCCGACGATCTATCGAGCCGGGTTGGCATTCCAAGCCATCGTTCCGCGATCGTCGCGCTACACGGTCACGCTGTTAACCGGCGCGGTGACGACCGTCGCTGGCATGTTCCCCGCAATTGCGATGCGGCTGCTCGATTTCGTGGCGCTTTACGGGATGGTGCTCATGCCGATGGGCGCGATCGTCTTTGTCGATTTCTGGCTGAGCCGCCGATTCGGGTTTGAGTCCGACTATGCCGAGCGCGCCGGCATCGGCTTCAACTGGGCGGCGGCGCTGACATGGGCCCTGGCCATCGCGGCGTGTATCACGCTGGTCCGCGCGGCCGGCGTGCAGATCTACTTCGTGAGCCTGCCGGGATGGTTCATCGCGGCGTTTTTCTACATCACATTGAGTCGGCTGCTGCAGCGTGCCGCGCCCGCTCCGCTGCCGGCGCGAGCGTCAGGAGTGCGCCCGTGAAGACGATTGCGTTCGCGCTGTCGCTCGCGGCACTCGCCGGCTCCATCGTACCAGCGGTGTTGTTCTTCTATGGTTACGTCGACATTGGTGCGGTGAAGGTGTGGATGCTCGTCGCCACCGTCGTCTGGTTCGGGGTCACGCCGGCTTGGATGAAGCAGTAGTGGGGGTGGGTCATGTCTAAGCACACGATCTTGTTCGCGGCGGTTCTCTCGCTTTCCATACCTTCGCCCTCCGCGGCGCAGATCGGTGGCGGCGGTTCCATCCAGGGTACGGTCCTGGATTCATCCAGGGGCGCGCTTCCTGGAGCGACCGTCACGGCCATCCACGTCGCCACCGGCGTGGCGACGACACGGCAAGCCACCGAAGCGGGCGTATATGTGGTCGCCCCGCTGGCGCCGGGCGAGTACCGTCTGACGGTTACGCTCGACGGCTTCCAGACGTTCGTCCAGGAGGGCCTCATCGTGGACGCACTCGGCGTCGTCGGCCTCAACGTGACGCTGCAGGTTGGCGGTGTGACACAGGAGGTCGTCGTCACGGCGTCGCCGGCGCCGCTGGCGACCGCCGACGCGCGGCTCGGACAGACGCTCCGCAATGAGGTTTACACGGCCCTTCCGCTCGTGATGAATACGGGTGGGCCGCGCGACCCAACGGCCTTCATGTTTCTGATGCCCGGCGTGCAGTCGATCGGACGGTGGGGAAACGTGATGGGCGGCCAGGACTTCACCAACGACACCTACGTCGAAGGCCTCCCGATCACCAATGCGGTGGTCCAAGGCGAGGGTCGCAACCTGTCGTATGGGATTTCGGTGGAAGCCATCGAGCAATTCCAGGTGGAAACCAGCGGCGCGACGGTGATGTACAACGGCCAGGGCGTGTCGAACTACGTGGTCAAGTCGGGCACGAATCGATTCCGCGCCGGCGTGTTCGAGTATTTCCGTCACAAGGCGCTGGACGCGAAAGCCTTCTTCGCCACCACCAAGCCGGACGACAACCAGCACGAGTTCGGCTTGACTTCTGGCGGACCAATCCGCAAGAACCGCGCGTTCTTCTTCCTGGCGTACGACGGGTACAAGGATCGGCGCGAAACGCCCTCGCGACTCGTGTCCATCCCGACGATGGCGCAGCGTGCCGGAGATTTCAGCGCGCTGCCTGTCCAGATATTCGACCCGCGAACCACTCGGCCGAACCCAGCGGGTGCCGGGTTCGTCCGCGATCCGTTTCCGGGAAACCTCATTCCGCCAGATCGCATCTCGCCGATTTCGCGCTACTTTCAGTCGTTTCTTCCCGAACCGACCAGCACCGGTCTGCAGAACAACTACCTCGGTGGCAATCTTCCCATCGGCTTCAACAACGACAACGTGACCGTCAAGGTGGACCTCACGCTCACCTCGCGCCAACAGATGTCGGTGCTCATGGCCCATGGGAAGCGCCGCCAAGCGACTCCGTATCGAGGCGGCACCAACGCGCAAACAGCGCTTCCGCTGCCGTACACCGAAACGCGGCTGGTCGAGGAGATCCCGACGAGCGCGCAAATCAAGCACACCGTCGTGCTGGGGCCGCGGTGGGTCAACCAGGCGAGCCTTGGCGCCTCTCGACTGTCGGTGCCGATCTTCAACGCCACCGTCGAGGGCCAATATCCGATCAAGGCGGGGCTCAGGGGCCTGCCTCCCGGCGAGGCCGACTCCTCGTTCCCTGAAATCGCCTTCGCTGGCCCCAATGCGCCGACCCAGTGGCGCGGAACCGACGCGCGCGCGTTCACCGAATATCTCAATAACTTTACGTTCCAGGACAACCTGACGTGGACCAGTGGCAGGCACGCCATGACCTTCGGCGTCCAGGCCCAGCGTATGGACGCCGACGAACGTGAGCGCGCGTACGGCAGCATCGCCACATTCGGATTCAGCAATGTCCAGACGGCCGGTTTCGCAGGCGGGACGCTGCAAACGGCGACGGGCAACGCCAACGCGAGCTTCCTGCTGGGCGAGTTGAACGCGACGTCGATCACAGAGGATTCAGTGGTGGCGACGAGCGGGCGGTTCTACACCTACGCCGCCTGGGCGCAAGACGACTTCAAGATCACGCCCGACCTGACGCTCAATCTCGGGCTCCGCTACGACATCATGAAGCCGTACACGGAGCTCTACGATCGCTGGTCCTTCATGAACGCCACGTTGCCGAATCCGGCAGTGGGCGGGTACCCTGGCGCGTTGCAGTTTGTCGGTGACGGCCCGAACAGCTGTCATTGCCGCACGCCGATCGAAACGTACTATGGCGCCATCGGCCCGCGAATCGGCGCCGCTTACAGCCTCAGTCCTCGCCTCGTGATGCGCGCAGCCTACGGGATCAACTACTCGCGTCGTGGCGCGGTCGGGGGACGTGCCGGCGCGCGAAACGGCACCGGGATGCTGGGTTTCTCCGCCGGCCCGGCGTTCCCGAGCCCCAACGGTGTCGACGCCGCCTACAACTGGAACAACGGTGTCCCCGCGTATCAGGCGCCACCGTTCTTCGATCCGTCGCTCAACGCTGGGTTCGTCGTCGGCCGCGGATCGGGGGGCACAGTGACATACGGTGACCCCAAGATAGGGGGACGCCCACCGCGCTATCAGAACTGGAACGCCGGGCTCCAGTTCGCGCTCGCGCCGACGCTGACGGTCTCGGCATCGTACGCCGGGAGCCGCGGTGACTTCCTGGGTGGCAGCGGGCGCGGGTACTTTGCCAATCAACTCGACCCCAAGTACCTCGTGCTTGGTAACTTGCTCACGCAGCAGGCCACTGCCGCCAACATTGCCGCGGCGCAGGCCATCGTGCCAACCATCACGATGCCGTATCCGAACTACTCGGGCACCATCGTTCAGATGTTGAGACCGTTTCCGCAGTACTCCGGCGTGACCGACGTGTATGGGAACGTCGCGAGCTCACGCTACCACTCGCTGCAGTTCACGGCGGAAAAGCGGCTGTCGGCCGACGGGCTCATCGTCAACGTCAACTACACGTTGAGCCGCACCGAAGACAATCTCTCCGCGAGGACCGGCTACAACTTCGATCAGGATTGGGCCGTCGGGGTGAACGACCAGCCGCACGTCATCAACGCGATGGTCGTGTACAACCTGCCGTTTGGTTCGAACGGCCGGCTGGGGAGTGGCCACCGCGTCGTCAGTGCGATCCTCAAAGGCTGGCACGTGTCTGGCATTACGCAGTTCCGATCGGGACGGCCGCTCGGCTCGATCGGCGCTGCGTGCAACCTGCCAAATGCCGGCACGTGCTACGCAAGTTTCAATCCGAGCTTCACAGGACCCGTCCGAATCAACGGGAACTTCGGCGACGGCGACGTCCTCGGCGCCAATCCGCCGTCGTACATCGACCGCAATGCCTTCGTCTCGCCATCCGCCTTCACCTTCGGCGATACACCGCGAACCCTCGCGTTCGGCTTGAGGAATCCAAGCTTCTTCAATCAGGACCTCAGCGTGCGTCGCGATTTCCGGCTCTCACGTTTCAAGCTTGTTGTGGGCCTGGAAGTGTTCAATGTCTTCAACACGGTCGTGTTCGGCGGGATCAACGCGAACATCACGAGTGCCGCGTTTGGCCGAGTCAGCTCGCAGACGAACTCGCCGCGCGTCGCGCAAGTCAACGTCCGCGTCGAATTCTGATTAGGACGGGCGGCGCCGGTGGGGCCGGTAGGATTGTAGAGGCGACCCTTCCGCCTTCGCTCGAATCGCTTCGGCGGACCGCCGTAGCCTTG
>JBOGIV010000296.1:0-11615 GCA_050747925.1 Vicinamibacterales bacterium | reverse complement strand
TCGGGTCTGGTGCCCCCACGAATCGCAAGTGCCACGAGGAGGACAATCGCGAAGAGCATGGCCACGCCGGTGAACGCCGTGGATGAAGTGAACTTCGCGATTTGCGCTGGGATCGATGCCGGGCTGGTCGCACGAACGCCGACCGGCGTCTCGGAGCTGGCTTCGATCGTAATCGCGGCGATGAAGCGGTAGCCGCGTTTGGTCACCGTTTCGATGTAGCGCGCTTCTTGCGCATCATCACCGAGGGCCTTTCGCAACTGTGCGACGACGCGCGTCAAGACATTGGGGGTGACGAACGTGTCCTTCCAGACGGCGTCGAGCAACTCGTCTTTGGTGACCAACCGATCCCGATGCTCGATGAGCACGCACAGAACGTCGAACGCTTTCGGCTCGACGAGCAACGGTTGGCCGTTTCGCGACAGCGCCATCCTGGGTAGGTCGACCGAGAAATCGCCGAAGCGGTAGGTGATCGGCTCCATACCTGAATCGCCACGGTACGTTGTGAGGACCGAACGGATCAAGTGGCTGGCGGAGGTCTGCTACCGCACGGTCAACCGGCGCGCGGGTCCATCGAACGTCACCCGCTCGAAGAGATGCAACGGCAGGAATCCATCGCCCTGGGATGTCGTGTGATGCTGATCAATCAAGACCGCCGGCACATCGACGAAGCTCATCTGACCAACTCGGAGCTCTGCGACCCGAATCGTTTGCGCCTCCGCCGTGGAGGTCGTGGTGCTCAGGCGAGTGCGGCCGGCAGGCCTCAGCGGTGGCAGACGACGGTCGTCACGCCGATAAAGGACCAGTCCCTGGCTGCCGCTGTCTGGTACCAGATAAAGGGACGGACCGTCCTGAGGAAGCTCGACGAGAAAGACTCCGGCGGCCGGATGGAGCGTGAACGACGCGGCACCCGGCGGAGCCGGTTCAGCGGGCGTGTGCCAGAGAACACGGCGCTGCTGAAAGTCGATCGTGTAACGACGTGTCGTCAGGACGTCCTGGCCGATAACACCGTCGATGACGCCGCGCGCGTCGAGATCTTCGTCTGGCACGACCGACGCCAGGACGCCACGGGTCGCTGTGGGACCCACCTCCATCCGGTCCAGCGCCGCGATCGTGCGCATCCGCCCGCCGATCGGTGAGGTGACCAATGCCTGAGCGACGAGCGGCGTTCCCAAACGCCGCGAGAGAGATTCGGAAATGGAGGAGTGGCTCGAACCGGTGTCGAGGAGAAAGGCGAACGGGCCGTGGCCATTTGCCGCGACCGAGACGACGATCTCACCCGGGGCAGCCGATCGGAACGGCGTGGCGCCGGCCGCGTCGAGACCGTGAATGGCATTGGTCCCGACGTTCATCACAGCCACGAACATGAACACGCAGAGCCGCACGCGACACCCCTAGAGGTGTCACTGTGCGCGCGCTGACGATCGCTGGTCGTGATGAAGCCATGAGGAAACGATGATGTTGTGTCACTTGCGCGCTCCGACGCGGCGCACGTTGCGATTCACCCAGTCCAGGATCACGTCGGCGATCTCGAGGTTGTTCTTGTCCAGCATCATCATGTGCGTGACGCCGAGCATGCCCATCTCGTCCAGCTTCAGATAGTCGGCCTTGGCCGTGCCGAGCTTCGACGCCCGCCGCGCGTTGATGGCGTTCACCGTGTCCTGACACCCCGCACTTACCGTCGCGTAGTCTCCCTTCAAGGCCATGTATGGGATGTCGTCGAAGTCTGCCGCCGAGAGTCCGCTGTTCGGCATCGAGCACGATCCCTCGATCGTGATCAGACCCTTCACCAGGTTCAGGTGACCGCGTTCCTTCAGGATGCGCGTCATGTGATGGCCCATGATGCCGGACTGTGAGTGGGTCGCGACGATGGCGCCGCCGAGCCGCTCGACCAGCAGCGCGAGATTCTGCGGCGTCCACGTATTGGCCGGCGACAGCGTCGTCGGCTCGCACGTCTTGCACGTCGAACCCGGGAGCGTCACCTCCGCATTGGGGACCAGCTGTTTGTAGTACTCGAGTGCGTAGCGGCCGTCGGGCGTTGCCGGCGATGATCCGATCGCCCCGGTGCGGGAAACGAGCCCTCGATCCACCGCGTCGATGGGGAAGAGCGGTGCGACATGGCGGTAGGCGTCCGGAGTGGGATTGGGGTCGGCAGCATCGGCATGCGGAATCAGCTTCCCGGTGAGGATGGTCGAGTCTGCCGGGACGAGATGACCAAACCACGCGGTCCACGCTCCGTTGTCGGTGATCCTGCCAAAACCCGGGATCAGATCCTTTCCACCGATGACATCGCCACCTTCGATCCTGGCCTCGCCTTCGTGAACGACAGACTGGTCGAAACCTGATCGGCCACGACCGGACTGGTCAACGACGTAGGTCGAAATCCCCTTCCGGACGAAGTAGGGATACCAGCCCTCGCGCCCGTCCGGTGTCGATTCCAGACACGCTGCCGTGTGACTGGATCCGTGCACCATAATGACCGGCCAGCCCACGCCGTTCTTCTTCGCCGGGATCTGGAACTGCACGTACATCTGGCCGATCGTGATCTGCTGGGGCCCTGTCGGTGCAGCGGGCTTGGCGCCGGGTGCTGTCACCGGAGGAGGGGTGGCGTAGTCGCTCACCTTCTGCACCCCGCCGATGAAGAAGCTGCCTTGGTCTTCGATGACGAGTGGCGCAGTGAGGAACTTCTTTGGGGGTTGACCCGTCTGTCCGGCAACCGCGGCGGTCATCACGGCAGAGATACCGACCGACAACACCATGAGGCCCAGCTGACGGATTACGCGACGGTTGCGCGGCATAACGACCCTCCTGTACTCACTCATGTTTGAGTTTCACGGCTGCACGACGCCCCACGAAAGCCGAGCTGTTCGTAGCGTCGTTCGGGTTCGAATCGCACTCGAACTACCGACCGGCAGGGCCAGCCATCGCCGGCCCAGCATCCGCCCGGCTCGACGGCCAGGGACCTCCGCGTCATGGGCTGGGTCATCGGAGGTCACCTCCGATGACTACTCGCGTCCGGCCTGGACGGCGTTGGTCTTCGACTTCTACGGGTCGAACTCGCTGAGCCAATTCTGCACGAGCTCCTAACGCGCGGTCGACTGCCCGGCTACGAGTGCGTCTGCCGACGAGAACAGCGGATCCTCTCCATACCCTCGATCGCGGCGGACGGCGATGATCATACTGGCGGCGGCCGTCGCCCTCGTGGTCGCGATGTTTGCGGGATGGCGTTCACTCGCCGAGGCACCGGGCATCGCCCCAGGTATCTCGATCGCCGTGCTGCCGTTCGAAGCGTTCTCGGGCAGCAAGTTCGATCTGCGGCTTGCCGATCGGATGACCGATGAAGTCACGACGGCGTTGGCGCGTTTGGGCAAGCTGTCGGTTGTGTCACGAACGAGCGCGCGCCAGTTCCAGGGCGTTCGCAAGCCGATGCACGAGATCGGCGACGCGTTGGGCGCGCAGACCACCATGGAGGCCGCCGTCGAAATCGAGGGCGATGGGCTGCTGATTCAACCACGGCTGGTTGACGCCACCATCGATCGCAAGATCTGGGTGGGCACGTATCGCGGGAGGCGAACCGATCCGCGCGAGCTCGCCGCCCAGATCGCCGCCGGCGCGACGGAAGCAGTCCTCAAGCGGCGGGCACAGGGTCAGAACTGACCGTTGGGGATTCGCCCTGCCGATTCCGCCAATGCTTGCTGTCGTCCGCACGATCCTGATCGTGCTGAGTTGGCGGAGTCTCACCTAATTCGAGTGCCGTCGAAGCGCCCACCCGATTATCGGCGTCCCAATCGCCGTTGGGGAAACCCAAAACGCCCACCCAGGCAGCCGATTCCACAAGGGGAGATGCGGTCCGTTGTCGACGTAGAAGGCTGTGAGCATGAAGACATACGAGAGTCCCATGGCCGGAATATGGACCCGCCGCCAGCCGGGTCGATGCTGGCGACGCGCGCGTCGACCTGTGATGGCGCTGCCCAAGGAGAGGACGCCGAGAACCGCCAGGTGATTGTTGGCCGGCCAGCGCGCCACGGTCAGCACCGCCATCGTTGCTGCGACCACGACTAACGCCCAAAAGTAGATGGTTCCGGCCCTGGGATGACGACCTGGCTGCTTGCGGCTGAGCATGGCAAGAGCTCCGGCAGCGGTGGCGACGATCCCAGCGGCAACATGCACGGCGATGAACGCGAGAAACCAGGGCTCGCGGGACGGAATCGGGATGCCGCCGATGGTGATGCCCTGCTGAAGCACAACGATCCTTTGGTGAGCGGAGGTTACTTGAAATCCAGGCTGACTGGCCGCCAGGTCGTGGGATCGCTCTTCATGCCGAGCGGCTCGGCCACAATCTCGAGGTGGGCGGGCGTGACGCGGATCACCACATAGTCGTCGCCGCGGTACGCGTCCTTGTAGAACGCCTTCCAGGCGTCCTTCCAGTGCTTCGCTTTCTCTGAAACCTCGCCAACGACGGCCGCGGTGCCGTTGACCGCCACGTAGCTCTGGCGCGCCCTGTCGAAGTAGAGCAGCGTGACTCGCGGGTTGGCGGCCAGATGTGCCACCTTGCGGGTGAGCGCGTTGGTGCCGATCCAGATGATGAAGTCCGACTCGGGCTCGAACGGGTCGACAACGCGCGATTGTGGCTGGCCGGCCTCGTCGATGGTGACAAAGGTGGCGTACCGCGCCTCGGCGATGACGCTGCGTGCCGCCTTGAGGATTTCGTCGCGGGTCGGCGCGGCGGCGCGAACCCCCGTCGTCAGGACCACAACCGACGCGATGCATGCGACGACGCGAGTGGGCATCCGAGTCGAATGTCTCCGATTGCGTTTCAGCGGCGAACCACCGTCGACGGCCCGCTGCCGATGTGACGCTTCACCCAGTCAATCCACAGGCGCATTCGCTCGCGCGCATTGACGGGATCGGACGAGGCATGGGTACGCCCGCGAAAACCAATAAACTCGGTTTCGACGCCGCTGTCCTTGAGAGCGTGATAGAGCGCGAGCGCCTGCGTCGGCGGCACCCGGAAGTCCTCCATGTTCGACATGATGAGCGTCGGCGCCTTGATCTTCGTCGCGTAGGTAATTGGCGATTGTTCGCGGTACTTCTCGGCGAACGTGTCGTTCCACGGTGAACCGCCAAACAGGTAGCGCCAAATAACGTTGCCGTCGGACAGGTTGTATTCATCGGCAAAGCTCGTCACCGGCGCACCGGCCATTCCCACCTTCCATTCATCCGGATAGTTGCCGAGCAACCACGTCGTCATGTAGCCGCCATACGACCAGCCGGTGACGGCGGTGCGGCGGGGATCGATGTGGCGGCGCTTCCTGACCTCGGCGATTCCGGCCATCACGTCGCGACCCGGCCCGCGGCCCCAATCACCGAGGATGGCCGAAAAGTACGCGTTGCCGAGATTATCGCTGCCGCGGTAGTTCGGCATGAACACGACCCATCCCTCAGCTGCCATCAACTGCGCGAGCGCGTTGAAGCTCACCTTTGAGGCGGCAGTTGGCCCGCCGTGAATGTTCAGCACCAACGGATACGACATGGACGGCGAGAAGTCCGGAGGCAACACGAGCACACCGTCTTCGTCGAAACCGTCCGGTCCCTTCCACGTGACCCGTTCCATCGGCGCCCACGACACCGAGCCGGCCCACTGATTGAAGTCGGTCAGCCGCCGCGGTTTCCAGGAAGGTTTCTCCATCAGGTAGAGCTCAGGCGGTCGACCGGCAGTCGTTGCCACGAAAAAGATCGCTCCGGATTTACTCACCGTAAGCTCGTACCCGTAAGCGCCCGAGACGACAAGGTCGCCGAGATCGATCTGGGTGGCCGAGCCGTCGACGGGCTGCACCCACACGCCGACGGTCGCTTTGTCGTTGCCGGCGACGACCAGCTCTTTGCCTCCAGGCATCCATTCCGCTGCATAGAGATTGCGATCGATGGCGCGCGTCAGGCTCCGGCCGGCGCCACCGGCAGCGGCCGCGATGTATATCTCGTTCACCCAATTCAAGTCGTACCGCCCGTCGCGCGGGTACCAGTAAGTGATCGCCGCGCCATCGGGCGAAAACGTCGGGTTGTTCTGGAATTGGTCGGCGCCAGTCAGCGATGTCAACTTTCCTGTCGCCACATCGAGGACCCAGACGCTGACGAAATCGAGCTTGCCGGATTCGGGTACCGGGACGCGTGCGAAGGCAATGCGTTTGCCGTCTGGCGACCAACTCAGCCGCGAGGGCGGACTGCCGGGCGGCAATACAAACTCGAGCGACCACTCACCACTTGTCAGCGGCTTCGCCTCGGCATCTCCCAACATCTGCAGCCAGATGTGTTGCGGGCGCACCCGCTCCCGCAGGAACAGATCCTGGTCGCCGACGCGAAAGGCGCCCACATGTCGTGCCTCGCCTTCTAGCTTGGGCGCTTCATCGTCGGCGGCAAAGGCAATGCCTTGTCCGTCTGGCCGCCAGGCATAGTGCTGGACGCCGGTTGGCGACTGCGTCAATCGGCGGGCTTCGCCGCCTTGCGTCGGCAGTAGCCATACCTGCTGGCGATCGGAGGCATCCGGCGCCAGAAACGCCAACGTTCTTCCATCCGGCGACCAGCGAGGCTCCGCCACCGCGCGCCGCTCGAACGTCAAGGGCCGACTCGCGCCGGTCGCGACGTCCACCGCGTAAAGCTCCGACTCGTTTCGATTGTCCGTGTAGTTCGAGCGGGTCACCACAATCGCGACCGTCCTTCCATCCGGTGAGATCCGCGGACTGCCGACGGCAACGACGTTGCGCACCAACTCGAGGGTGAAGCGCTGCTGAGCGACGGCCGGCGCCGTCATCAGGATGGTGATGAGAAAACCGGCGATGCGAATTCGAAAAGGCATGACGTCCTCTCAGCGGCTCTTTGTCAGCACCACATGTGTCGCCTTGGCCGTCGGGACATGTTCGGCGCCGGCGTAACCCAACGCAGGAAGATCGATGTCTGCGAGCCAGTGTTCTCCTTTCCCGAGGAGAACGGGAGAGATCGCGAGGTGCATCTCGTCGATCAGACCGGCACGCAGACACTGCCGGATCGTCGATACCCCGCCGCCGAGTCGCACGTCTTGTCCCTTCGCTGCGGCCACGGCCTGTTGCAGCGCGTCGGGGATACCGCCGGTGACAAAGTGAAACTCGGTATCGCCGGCCATGCGCAGCGGGCCGCGCGGATGTGCGGTGAGCACGAAGACCGGCGTGTGATACGGCGGGTTGTCACCCCACCATCCTCGCCACTTGTCGTCAGGCCAGGGGCCACGGATCGGCCCGAACATGTTGCGTCCCATAATCCACGCGCCGATATTGACGGAGCCGCGCGCGGCAAGATCGTTATCGACGCCCAGCGATCCGCCCTTCTCTCCGTGCATCTCCTTGAACGCGCGTGTCGCGACCATCCACTCATGCAGAGCGAGGCCGCCCACGCCAAGCGGGTTCTCGAGATTTTGATTCGGACCGGCTCCATAGCCGTCAAGGGAGATCGAGAAACCGTGGACGCGAAGTTTTGCCATGGATACTCAGCCGTGAAGGCCTCACACAGAGGCGGATCACCTCCGACGCTTACTTCTCGAACTCGCTCAGCCAGTTTTGCACGAGCACCCAGCGCACGGTCGCCTGACCAGCCGCTCGGCGCGTGCGAACCATCAACAGCCGTTTGCCGTCAGCCGTGACGTCGTAATGCGGTCCCGCCGACGGCGTGTCGAAGTCTTCGGGCAACGAGAACAGCGTCACCGGAGACGCGACGGTTACCTGTTGGCCGCTCTTGACCGATGTCACCATCATCTGTTTCGGGCCGCCAGTGCCGGCGCCGGCGGCGAAGAACAGCTCTCCCGTCCGCGCCCACACCGCGGCGCGGCCGCCGCCAGGGGAAACCTGCCATCGTCCCTCACCTGAAGGAAACCGGGTGATGGATAGCTCCATCGCGCTGCCGACCATCCGCTCGACGTAGACGATCAGCGTACCATCCGGTGAGAATCGAGCGGCCCTGATATCTGGTTCGGGTGCGTTGAAGATCTTCTCCGGTGGTCCGAGCGTCCCATCGCTCGAGAGCGTCGAATATCGCAAACGCCCAACCCCTTGCTCATCGATGGTGAACAGGATGTGTCGTCCATCTGGCGCCACAATTGGCGAGTTGCCGACGCCAAGCTCCTGTCGAGGGCCGGAGCCGTCGGCGTTTCTCATCACCATGCGGCGTTCCGTGCGCCCCCATTCGGCAAACAGGAGTCCTCGTCCGCCAGGAAACCACGATGGCAGCACCTGCTCGTCGGCTTCTGTCGTCACGCGAGACGGAATGTTGTTGGTCAGATCGTGCACGTACACGTCGAAGTTGGAGCCGTCGTGAGTCGCAAACGCGACGCGTTGTCCATCGGGTGACAAGGCGGGCGAGGACAACACGGGTTGGGCGGTTCCGACCTGCCCGAGGACCTGACCGCTGCGATCGACCCACACCAGCTCGCGCAACTGGGCGCCCGACGATGACAGCGAATAGAGGAGCGACCCGTCATTTGCTCCCGACGGTTGCTCGGCACCAGGCGCGGCGAGGAAGCCATCCTCGATGCGCAGCGGCCATCGACCGGTATCGCGAAATGCCCAGACGCCGGCGTTGACGTCGGCTCGACGCGTGAGCAGGTAGCCGTTGCTGGTTCTCGCAATGGGAAGCAGCGGCGCATCGAAGGCGACCGTTCGCGACGTTGGGGTCACGATCTCGATGCGATACGACAGATTAGTGGGGTCAGGTGTGTTCAGATGCGTCGCCGCGAGTACACGGCCGTCTGGCAACCCCACCACTTCGTGAACGTCGATTTCCGTCTTGGGGTCAATGGTGAGCAGCGGCGACGCTGGCCCGCCGGTCGCTGCGACGTGGTAGAGATTGCCGCGCCACACCGAGAACGCAATCGTGGCGTTTGTGAGCCACGCCGCCCCCATGAGCTGTCGCGTTTCAGGAATCGTGCAAATCAACCGCGGCGTGCCGCCGCTCGTCGGTACGCTCCAGAGCCTGCCGTCTGCGTCGCTGTACCCGATGAACAGCGAGTCGGGAGACCAGAAGATCGCGTTGCGAGCGGGGGGCGAGGACTCGGCAAGGTTCCGTAACTCCAGACGATCGAGATCACTGACGACGATCCTGCTCTGCTGTCGGAACGCGACGTGTCGACCGTTGGGACTCAGAGCAAAACCGAAGCCATCTCCCGGAAGCGCGAGCTCCAACTTGCGGAGCGTGAGGTCGGGTGCCGGTCGCGTGAGCCAGCCGGCCGCCCCGATGGCGATCGACACCGCCGCTACTGCCCACGCGATGCGGCTGCCGACCCTCGAGCGAGCCGCGGACGTCGACGGTGCAGCGGCCGACGTGTTCGGCATCGGCGCGCTCAATGCGACGCGCGCTTCACCAATGTCGCGCAATCGAGTTCGCGGATCTTTGTCGAGGCAGCGTCGCAGGAGCTCGACGACTCTCTCGGGCACAGACCGTGGCAGCACCGACCAATCCGGATCGCGAGAGACGACCGCGGCCAGCGCGTCGGTGACCGTCTCGCCCGGAAAGCAGACACGCCCGGTCAGCATCTCGAAGAGCACGACACCGAACGCCCAGATGTCGGCGCGTTTGTCGACGGGTTTCCCGCGTGCCTGCTCGGGGCTCATGTACGACGCGGTGCCGAGAATGACACCAGCGGCGGTGACTCCCGGAGATGTGAAGGTCGGCGAATGCGTCAGGTGATCGGCTGCCGGCCGCCGGCTGCCGTCTGCCGCGTCGAAAGCTTTCGCGAGGCCGAAGTCCAGTACCTTCGCCGCGCCGTCAGCTCGGACTTTCACATTGGCTGGCTTGAGATCGCGGTGCACGATGCCGACATCGTGGGCCGCTTCGAGGGCGTCGGCGATCTGTCGCGCGATGCTCAGCGATTCGTCCAGCGGCAGCGGGCCTCGCCCGAGGCGCTCGGCGAGATCCTCACCGTCGACCAGCTCCATCACGAGCGCGCGAACATCGGTGCTGTCTTCCAGACCGTAAATCTGCGCGATGTGCGGGTGGTTGAGCGCGGCGAGCGACTGCGCCTCGCGCACAAAGCGTCGGAGCCCTTCGTCCTGCGTGAGCCGGGCGTTGACGATCTTCAGCGCGACGTCGCGATTCAGCTTGTGATCGCGGGCTCGATAGACCTCACCCATGCCTCCTGCACCGAGCAAGGCGAGGATTTCAAAGGAGGCGATACGAGTCCCGTTGTCCAGAGGCAATTGAAGGACGGGGCGACCACGAGACCGCCGCCGACCGTCGGATTATCCACTGGAAGCCGACTATGACGTCGAGAAACTGGAGTCATATCGGGGCCAAACCGCTGGCGAGGCGCGGTCGCGGGGCGTAACATCCAGGGCGATCGGAGAACTACTCATGAGTATCACATTCAGGATTTCCGTTGTGGTGTTGGTGTCGTTGGCATGGGCACAACTCGCCTCGGCTCAGACGGCAGATGCCGCGATCGAGCGATCGGTGACCGCGACCGGCGGACGCGCAGCGCTCGCGAAAGTGAAATCGCGCTCGGCGGTCGGGACCATCTCGCTTGCGACGCCGGGAGGAGAAGCGGCGGGCTCCATCGAAGTGTTGAACGCGGCGCCGAACAAGTCGCGTTCGTTGATCCAGATCGACTTGTCGTCTCTCGGCGCCGGCGCGTTCGTCCTCGACACGCGATTCGACGGCACGTCGGGCTACGTGATGGACAATCTGCAGGGCAACCGCGTGATGTCGGGCAACAGGCAGAATCACCAAGGTGGAGCACAACGTCAAGGTCGATGAAGCGTTGTTCTCGAAACCGGCGACGCCTTGGCGTACTTGACGTGACCGGTCGCGGGGCGACGCGGTGTGCTCGACGCCGCACATCGTGGGACGAACGGCGAATTCCCGACGTCCCGCTCGAGAGGCCGGCTCGCGCGAGAAACGATGCCTGCGGTAACATCCCACCGCCATGAGAAAACTGCTCCTGTTCGCGATTGCACTCTGCGCGACTTTGGTGGTCTCCGCTCAGGAGCCCCCGGCGCAAACCGGCGACGCCGCCCGCAGTCAGGACCCGTGGGCGCCGGCGACGTTCGAGGACTTCCGCCTGCGTTCGATCGGTCCGGCGATCATGTCGGGTCGGATTGGCTCGATTGCCGTGCACTCCGAGAACAAACAGACCTGGTACATCGGGGTATCGTCGGGCGGAGTGTGGAAGACCACCAACGCCGGCATTACCTTCGCGCCCATCTTCCAGAACGAGGGCAGCTATTCAATCGGCACGGTGGTCATCGATCCGAAGAATCCCAGCACCATCTGGGTGGGCACGGGCGAGGCCAACAACCAGCGCAGCGTCGGCTACGGCGACGGCGTCTATCGAAGCGACGACGCGGGCAAGACGTGGCGGAATGTGGGCTTGAAGTCGTCGGAACAGGTCGGGCGCATCGTGATCGATCCGCGCGACTCCAAGGTCGTCTTCGTGGCCGCGTACGGCCCGTTGTGGAGCGCGGGCGGCGATCGAGGGCTCTACAAAACCACCGACGGCGGCGCCACCTGGACCAAGGTGCTGGAGATCAGCGAGAACACCGGCATCAGCGACGTGGGGATCGATCCACACAATCCCGACGTGCTGCTGGCCGTCGCCCATC
>JBOGIV010000295.1:0-19526 GCA_050747925.1 Vicinamibacterales bacterium | reverse complement strand
GTATTCGAGCCGCTCGAGCACGAAACCGAGGGGCACGTTGGCTTGCGCCACGCCGAAATAGTCGATGGCGCGAACCGACGTCTCGACACGGCTGCCTGCTTTGAAGACCGAGAGGTTCATCTGCGCCGACAGCAAGAACGTGCCGTAGGTGGCGTGCACGACCGAGTTGCCGGAGACCAGCCGGCCGGCCGAGTCGGTCACCTGCGCCTCGATCCGTGCGCTGAAGTCTCGGTTCTGCTCATCCTCCTCGAGCGGCACGCGGATCTCGGCCTGGCCGTTGGCGTCGAGTCGCAGGTCGCCTTGCAGGATTTGCTCGCCGCCGTACCAGCCGCTCGATTCGCCGCCTTCGAACCCATCATCCCAGCGCAGCGGCGAATAGTAGGGCTGCCTGTTCACGACGTAGCGAACCTGCGCATTGGCGACCGGCTGGCCGAAGTAGTAACGGGCCTGCACCGCCACGACGGCCTCGGATCCTTGAAGCGCGAAGCGCGTGGCGGGCGTGACGATCACGTCGAACTCGGGTTTGCGATACTCCTGAACCTCGAACCCACTCGAGGCTTGCGCCTCGCCACTCTGAATGCGCAGCTGATAAATACCGAGCGCTGCCGTCGCGGGCACCAGGAACTCGGCGTGGACGGCGCCAAACCCATCCACCTTCAGCGAGCGCCTGAAGATCACTTTGTCGTTGGCGTCCGAGGCGACAAGTTCCGCGTCGGGCCGATCGAATGCAACCAGCGCATCAGCGTGCTTCCACCGCAGCACGCCTTTCACTCGAACCGTGTGACCCGGTCGATAGATCGGCTTATCGGTGTAGATGTAGCCGACCAGCTCTCGCGCCGGCTCTTGGAGCGACCAGGAACCTGGATCGGTCGCCGCCATTTGATCGCCACACTGCGCGACGCCGATCACATCGTCCAGCTTCTCGTCGGGCAGAGCCGCTTCGAACAGGCCATCGGCCGAGGTCTGACCCTCGGCGAGCGTTTTCTGACTGGCCAGCACGCGCACGCCACAACCCGCCGCCGGCTCGCCCGTGAATCGATTGGCCGCGAACATCACGAGCTGCCCGGGAGAGGTCTTCGTCACCAGCCCCACGTCCGACACGATCACAACCGTGTAGGCTCGCAGCAACTCGTGGACCGCTTCGACGACGTAGATGCCTGGAGCGTTCTTGACGTCCAGCGGCACACGCCGTACCTCGGGATCCCGGTGATTGGGCAGCAACTCACGCCAGGATGTGACCAGTTGATCGGGATTGAGCAGCGGCACCTGGGCAAACGTGTTGACGTTGAGCGTCACGCGTTGCGCGGCTTCGGTCTTGTCTGAGGACGCGCGCCGGTTGGATCGGTAGTCGTGGCTGATCTGGCCGCGGGCAAAACCCCGGACCGATTGCCGCTGCGATCGTTTCCACTCGGCGAGTCGCTCAATCCAACTGCGCTCCTGCGGCACGTATGGCTCGTTGCTGCCGAGCTGATGGGGATCTTTCAGGCTTGCGAAGAAGGCAAACGGATCGCGCACCTTGTAGACACGAACGTCAAGTCTTGGGATTCGCCGGAAGGTCAAATAGAAGTTGGGCGCGTCCTTGGTCGTAAAGACCTGGCTCGTGGACAACGAGAACGCCGGTCGTTCGTCAGCGGCGGGCGACTGCGCAGCGCTGGAGCGCGCCAGCAGAAGGGAGAGCCCGAGCAGGACGAAGCACGTAGTCAAGCGCGGTGAGTGGAGTGAAGTCCTGCCAGGTCTCGCCGAAGCGGCCTCTGGCCGCGGAGGCGGACAGAATGGTTTTCTCTTCATAGTGGTGCAAGTCGAAAGACGCCGACGAAGTTCGGGTTCGATGCGAGCGGCCTCCAGCGCGGCGCCGGATGCGCGAGAAGAGTTGAGAGCCGGGCCTTTCTCACTTCGCCGGCGCCTTCGTCGGAGGGACCTGTGTGATACACGATCCAGTCGTCGCCCTCCTCCTCGAAGAACGATCGCCCGACGAAGACCATCAAGTGATCGGGTTGCCTCTGTCCGGGCTGCCGGAAGTAGATGAGATCGCCTGGCCGCACGGCGGTGACGGCACGGCCGAGAGGCCGGCTGTTCAGCCGAACGATGGTGCTCGCGTCGGCGAACTCGGCATACACGGGTGCGGGTCCATCCGAGATACGAAAAAGCGGCCAACCCTCGGGACCTGCGCGCGGTGCCGATCGAACATCGGCGAACTGCGGCGCGAAGGGAAGGGCCGCTTGTCGCACCCACTCCGGCGTGTGCGCGCGTAGCGCTTCACGGAAGGCGTGGCGAACGAGCGCGGCGCAGTCCGTGACATCGAGCGTGGGCCGCTCGAACTGCGCATCGGCGAGCAAAACGAACCAGGATCGAAACGCCGCGCGGTCGGAGTCGTCTGCCAGCCGGAGCTGGGCCGACGGCCGCGCCGCGAGCCCGAAGACGAGGCCTGCGGCGAGGATCAGGCGGCGGACTGGCGACACGGAACTAATATCCCACATCGGAATCGGGGAACAACCGGTGGGGTTCAAGACTATAGAGAGACAGAGAGATAATGTGGAGGCAACCGTTTTAGGGTTGCCTGGAGAAGAAGGCTGCCCATGCTGATCAAGAAGGCCCCAGACATCCGCGAATCCGAGGTCACGCCGAAGGAGCTCTATCTGCGGCGCCGGGAATTCCTCCAGGTGGCTGGCAGCACGGCGATGGTTGTTGCGACCAACGGCCTCGGCCCTGTTCTTACCGGCACCCCGACGGCGGCCGCACAGAATCCCGCGGCGCAGAAGCTCACGGATCTCAAGAAGAGTCCGTTCAGCACGGACGAGAAGCTGAACTCCTACAAAGACATCACGACCTACAACAACTTCTACGAGTTCGGCCTCGACAAGGCTGACCCCTCGCGCTACGCGCACAGTCTCCGGCCGAGGCCCTGGAGCGTGGTCGTCGAAGGGCAGTGTGGGAAGCCGGGCACCTACAACATTGACGACATCATGAAGTGGGCGCCGCTCGAGGAGCGCATTTATCGTCTGCGATGCGTTGAGGCCTGGTCGATTGTCGTGCCGTGGATCGGCTATCCCCTCAGCGAGTTCCTCAAGCGATTCGAGCCCACCAGCAAGGCGAACTACGTGGAGTTCAAGACGCTGGTCGACCCGAAGCAGATGCCGGGTCAGACCGAGCCGGCGCTGCGCTGGCCGTATGTCGAAGGGCTCCGCATGGACGAGGCGATGCATCCACTCACGCTGCTGGGACTTGGCCTTTACGGCGAGGTGTTGCCCAACCAGAATGGCGCGCCGCTTCGTCTGGTGATTCCCTGGAAGTACGGCTTCAAGAGCATCAAGTCCATCGTCCGCGTGCGCTTCTCGGAGACCGAGCCGCTCAACACGTGGAAACAGCAGCAGGCCTCAGAGTACGGTTTTTACGCCAACGTGAACCCAGCCGTCGATCATCCGCGGTGGTCACAGGGAAGCGAGCGCCGGCTGGGCGAGTTCTTCCGCCGCAAGACGTTGCCCTTCAACGGCTACGGCGAGCATGTCGCGAAGTTGTACGAGGGCATGGATCTGAGGAAGTACTACTGATCAGGGATCAGGGATCAGGGATCAGGGATCAGGGATCAGGGATCGGGGATCGGGGATCGGGGATCGGGGATCGGCTAGCGAGTGACCCAAACTCAGCTTCGGCGGCGCGTCTTCAAGCCCGTCCTTTTCGCCGCCTGCCTCACGCCGCTCGGGTTGCTCATCTGGCACGCCTTCCGCGGTGAGCTGAGCGCCAACCCGGTCGAAGACGTCACCAACACGACGGGCATCTGGACCTTGCGGCTCATCGTCGCCACCCTGCTGGTGTCGCCGCTTCGCTGGTTGACGGGCATCAACCAACTCATTCAGTACCGGCGAGCCATCGGCCTCTTCGCCTTCTTCTACGGGTCACTGCACTTCATGACCTACTTCATCCTCGATCATCAATTGCAGTTCGATGGATTGTGGGATGACGTCAAGAAACGGCCGTACATCACCGCTGGATTTACGGCGTTCGTGCTGATGATCCCACTGGCGATCACCTCGACGACGGGATGGATTCGACGGATGGGCGGCAGGAACTGGAACCTGCTGCACCGGCTGATCTACATCACCGCCCTTGCCGCCGTGCTGCATTACTTCTGGAAGGTCAAGCTCGACACGACCAATCCGATCTATTACGGAATCATCGTTGGTGCGCTGCTTGGCGCGCGGCTCATCCATTCAGCGCGCCGCCGGCAGGCGGAACGCCTTCGCTCGCACGATGGTTCTCCGAGTTTCCGCCTGCGACAAGGCTTTGGCGGACCGCCGTAGCTCGAGCGGAGGCTGTTCAGCGAGGTCGCGACGCAGGCAGGGCGAGGACAAAGGACTGAGGCCCGCCTGGATGACCTGAAATCGTGTCGCAGCTGGGAGAGTCGCGGCACACCGGAAAGGAGTCCCACCACGCGAGGGACAAGCAACCGTCGCTTCGTCTCCTGATGAATCTACGACGTCGGCGATTGCCACAATCGTCGGTGACCTCATCAAGACACATGATGTCCCCAGCTACAGTGTTGGGGTCGTGGCCGGCGCCGACCTGGTCTATGCCAGAGCGTTCAGTGTGACCGACCGCCAAAAGACCGGCGACCCCCGCCACCCTCTATCAACTGGGTTCGATCACGAAGACGTTGACCGCGACATTGCTGGTGGCGTTGCGGGACGACGGCCTGGTGCGGCTTGACGATCCCGTGGCGACGTACTTGCCGTTCGGACAGTGATCTTGGCGAGCTTGTGCACTTACCTCGATTTCTTGTAGCTGATCGCCATGCCTGCGCCCCTGCTGTCGAGCGTCGTCTCCAAATTGGGCAGGCCGCGCAGGTAATCCAGATAGTCGCCCTCGGCTCCCCCTCCCCGTCTTCCCGTCGAGACGTTGTGGGTCGCGTAGCAACCCCCGACCTCGAGTTTTGGCAGCACCGCGATCAGGTAGTTCTTGTACCAGTCTTTGTCCGCGTCGCTGAAGACAAAGTCGAAGGGGCCCGGCAGGGCGGGAACAATCGCATGCGCATCCCCGAGCCGGGCATCGATGAATTTCGAGAGCCCCGCCGCTTCGAAGTTCGCCAGGGCCAGGCGATGGCGGCGCTCATCGAGGTCGATCGTGATGAGCCTGCCTCCAGTCTTGCTGAGCGCCCACGCGATCCAGATGCCGGAGTGACCCGTTGATGTGCCGATCTCGAGCGCGCGAGTGTACTTGTTCTTGACGATGATGTCGTGGAACGTCTGGCCGTCCACCGCTGGGACGTTCATATCCCTCCACTGTCCTCTGTTCGCGTCGAGGAATCTCCTGACTCGAGCATCGAGATCGTCCTGGCCGTCGGCCATCGCGGGCGCCCCAAAAACTGAGACGGCCAGGACGCCGATGGTCGCCAGGACGGGGAGCAGACGGGTAATCTTCGCAGGTGATTCCATGTTTCTCTCTCCTGTCTCGCTTGGACGAGATTCGTTGCTCCAGAGTCGCAGCGGAACGGTGACAAAAGTATGGCAAGCCGGCTGGGAGCTGGCCCGTTTTCCCTCCACTCGCCAGGCTGGACGCTAGAATTTGCCGTTCTGGTTCTGCCATGTCTCGTTCGGCGCGAGCGGCTCGATGACGTCCCAGTGCTCGGCGATCTTTCCGTTCTCGACGCGGAAGAGATCGTAGAACGTGGTCGGCGTCCCTCCGAGCGTGCCTTCGCTCATCGCGAGGACGAAGTTGCCCTCCCCCAGCACCCTGTGGACCGCGCTGTACTTCATCGTGATGCCCTCCTTCGCCATCGCCTCCAGCGCGGCGCCGAGCCCGCTCAGGCCGTCGGCCACGCCGGGGTTGTGCTGAACGTAGTGGTCTTGGTCGAAGTAGCCGGCGAGCTTGTCCATCCTGCCGTTGACGAGGATGTCCGCGAGGAAGTCACGCACGAGTTGCTTGTTGGCCTGGGTCTTGTCGAGATCGGTCGCCACCGTCGGACCATCAATCATCGAGCGGCCGCTGGGATTGGGCGAGGTGGGCGTCGCTTGCAAGTTGTCCCAATGCTCGACGATCTGGCCGTTCTCGAAGCGAAACACGTCGAAGCCGATCTTGGGGCCAAAGAAGTTGTAGTCGGTATGGGTGAACACGAAGTCGCCGTCTTCGAACACCCGCACCGTCTTCACGCGCGCCGAACCCTTGGGGAGGTGCCGCAGCGCGGCGGCGAAGCCCGCGAGACCGTCGGCGACGCCGAGGTTGTGCTGGATGTACTTGTGGGGGTTGATGACGGCGGCGGGGCCCTGCTCCCCGGTTTCGATGCTGCGGAGCAGACGAGTGACCTGCGTCTTGCGTTGGCTCATGGCGCCTCCGGTGTGTGAAGACGTGTTGCGACCCTTGCAGGGTAGGTGAGGGCTGGCGTGGCTCAAAGGTGCTAACCTACCAAGCTATGGTCAAAAATGGACAGAGTGCCGAGCCGGTGCGCGTCGAGTTCAAGAGCTCGTCGCACGCGAGGCTCGACGTCGAGGTGCTCCGAGCGTCTGAGTTGATGCGCCGGGCATCCGCCGATCACCTTGGTGCGGTGCAGCGGCTGGGCTTCCATCTCGTCGCGCTCTACGTTGACGGACAGACTACGCACACGGTTGACTTCGTGACCCACCGGTGCCGGCGCGGCACGGTGATTGCGGTACAGCCTCGCCAAGTCCAGCGATTGGCGTTGAGGCCAGGGGTGGAGGCCGTGATCCTCCTCTTTACGTCGAGCTTCCTGTTTCCCGAGCGGCCCAATGTGGGAGCGCTGTGGCAAGAGCGGTTCTTCGACGATGTCGCGTGGCCGTCGGCACTACGGCTGGGTGGACGAGACATGGAGGCGATCGAGACGTGGTTTCTCAAGCTCGAGGAAACCTACATGAGCACCGACCGGGGGCCGCTCGGCGCGGCGCTGATGCGCCACCTCGTGTCTGTCGTACTTCTCGAGCTCGCCCGCCGCGGTCAGCTCTCTACGGCGCACGTGAGCGACGTGGTTCCGGCGGCGCGCGCGCGTGCGCGCCGCTTCGAGTCGGATCTCGAACGCTCCTATCGCGTGACGCGTAACGTGAACGACTACGCGATGCACCTCGGCTGTTCACCGAAGACCCTCGATCGCACCTGCCGCTCCGTGCTCGGGGCATCGGCCAAGGCGCTCATCGACGCCCGTGTCTCGCTCGAGGCCCGTCGACTGCTTGCGCATACCACGATGACGGTCGCGGCCATCGGCGACGCGCTCGGGTTTTCCGAGCCCACCAACTTTGTCAAGTTCTTCAGGGCGCGCACGGGGCGCCTGCCCGGCGCGTTTCGCGCGAGTACGATCGGGCAGGCGGTGGGCGCGTGAGCTCTGCCCTGTGACCGTCAACGCTCGAATCGTCGATGGACTCGAACGCCCCGCCTATGGTCGAGTTCGCGCGCCAGCGCTCGCGATCTATGCGGCGACGTGCTGTCTCGCATCGACGTTCACTTGCCGTAGAAGGGAGGCAGCCATGGCCACAAAGCTCTCGGTTCTCGTTCTGTTGTTGGTCCTCGTCGCGCAGACAGGCGGCACTCTGACTGCGCAGGATGCGAAGGCAGTCCTGCAGGCGGTCGCCCAGACCATTGGTGCCGATACCCTGCAATGCGTCACCTACTCCGGAAGCGGCTATGTCGGAGCCGTGGGCCAGAACTACACCCCGAGAGATGATTGGCCGCGCGTGGAGCTGGCGAGCTACACCAAGATCGTCAACTTCGACACCAGGTCCGCGAGAGAAGAACAGGTGCGGCGGCAAGGCACGTTTCCTGCCCGTGGCGGCGGAGGCATCCCACTCCAGGGCGAGGTGCGGCAGATCAACCTGGTCAGCGGTAACTACGCCTGGACGGTGCAGGGCGCCAACACGATTCCACAGCCGGCAGCGGCGGCCCAGCGCCAGCTTGATCTCTGGCTCACCCCGCACGGCTTCCTCAAAGCCGCCATGGTCGCAACCAACCCGGTGATGCTGTCGCGGTACGAAGGTGGGGAGGGTGGCGGCAGACAACGCGTCACCATGGTCTCGATCATGGCTCTCGGGAAGTACCGAGTGAACGCGACGATCAATGCCGAGAACCTGATCGAACGGGTGCAGACCTGGATTCCCAATCCGGTGATCGGGGACATGTACTACGAGAGCGTGTACAGCAGATACCGGGACTTCGGCACGGTGAAGTTCCCCACCAGGTTTCATCACCATGATGACTTGGACGATACGTCGAGCGGCAACCCGGTCGTCAGAGGTGGCCACCATGGATTCGACTTGACCATCGGCAGTGTTCAACCGAACGCGTGTGGCGATGCCATTACCGTCCCCGACGCGGTGCAAAAGGCCACGCTGCCACCAGTACGCGTCGAATCACAGAAGCTGGCCGACGGTCTCTATTCCCTGGGCGGTGGATCTCACCACAGCGTGGCCGTCGAGTTCCGCGAGTTCGTCGCCGTGGTCGAAGCGCCCCTGAACGAGGAACGCTCGCTCGCGGTGATCGCAGAGGTCAGGAAGCTGATGCCCAACAAGCCGATCAGCTACGTGGTGAACACGCACCATCACTTCGATCACTCCGGTGGGCTCCGCACCTACGTTCATGACGAGGGGTCGGCGATTATTACCTACCAGGGCAACCGCGATTTCTACGGCCAGGAGCTCTTCTCGCTCTCGGCGCAGCGGACACTCCAGCCCGACAGACTGTCGCTGTATCCGCCCGAGGAGGCCGCCGAAGGCTACCGCTTTGAAACGGTGATCGAGAAATACACCTTGAGCGACGGCACGCGGACGATGGATGTCCACCGCATTCAGGGCCTCGATCATGTCGACGGCATGTTGGTCGCGTACCTCCCCAAAGAAAAGATCGTGATCGAGGCCGACATGTACAATCCGCCGGCGACCGGTGCGCCGGTGCTGCCGCCCACCGCGGCGGCCAAAACGTTCTTGAACAACGTGCAGCGGCTGAAACTCGACGTCTCGACCATCGTGCCGATCCATGGACCCGTCATTCCGTGGGCCGAGTTCGTGACGATTATGGGGACACGGTGATGCGTGCGCCCATTCGTGCCATCCTCCTCGCGTTTGTCGTCCTCTGCTCTGCCGCCTCCATGGCGAAGGCCCAAGACCGTGAGCTCGATGCCGTCTACCTCATTCGCGAGGATGGCGAACGGCTCATCGTCGAGGCGGGCGATCGGCCCGCCGCGGTGATCGTGGCCGGCGGTCCCGATCGACTCCGGCTGGAACGCACTGGTGTCGTGATCCTCCCCGATCGGGATCCGAGCGGGCGGGTGAACGGCTTCACGCTCGATGCGGGTCGGGTACGGGGACTGCTGTTCACCAGGCGGTAGGCCAGGCTAGCGAGGCTCCGCCTCAGACCCCCAAGCATGTGCGGTATGGCTCCGCCTCGCTAGGGCAGTGTTGGTTTTGCCCGGCCTCCGGCCGGGCGAGAAAACTTGACTCAACTGCATGAATTTCTGGGAGTCAAGTTTTCTAGTCAGGTGGGTGCTCCCCTTTGGCGATCACTCCAGGCTGGCTGTTACTCCGCTCGGGCGCGCGGCACGCGAGATCTGCTCATGCGCGTGCAGGCACACTGGTTCATTTCACGGTGATCTCATGAGAGTTTTGCTCCATTGCTCGAATTCGTCGGCAAATCCCGGGTGCAGCAGGTCTGCCAGGTAGATCTCGAAATACCGGACGCCGAACGTCTGATAGGCGTGCTGAATGCCCACCTCAGGCCCGCTGACAGCTGTCGTGCGGTCGTTGGGGACGGTTGTCAGGTAGTGGGCTAATGGTGTGTTGCTGACCACAGCTCAATCGCATGATCTCATCGAGCCGCAATATTGTGAAATCTTGTACAATCACACGGCCGCGTCATGCCGATAGACTGGTATAGACTCCTCGGAGTTGCGGAGGCTCCCAAGCATGGCTCTCGAAAAAGAACTCGCGGCATATAGAGAAAAGCTGGAAGAGCTGAAGGCGCATGCTGGCAAGTACGTCCTGATTCATGGGGACGATGTCATCGACATGTTTGACAGCTACGACGATGCGCTGAAACAGGGGTATGCCAAGTTTGGCCTCGATCCGTTTCTCGTGAAGCGGATCGAGGCTATCGAGCACGCTCTTTTCATCTCGCGACACATCACTCCTGTTAAGCGCGCCAGCTGAGCCAGTGTCGCACTTCACCTTACAGGTGTCGCCTAGCGGACCGATAGTTGACGCAATCGTGGGCGTCAGCTTGCCTAGGAGGAATGCGCTGCTCGCAGCGAATCAGCAGGTGCCTAATACTGTCTCGATCAGGGGCCTTCTAGATACTGGCGCAAGCGGAACCGCGGTCGATCCATCCGTGCTCACTGCGCTCGGGCTGACTCCTACCGGGACGATTCTTGTAAACACTCCGACTACCGGCGCGAACCCGGTCAGCGTCGATCAGTACGATGTTGCATTCATAATTCCAGGACCGCCGAAGGGCTCTCCTCTGTTGAGTCTGACCCTGCCTGTAGTCGCCTCAGAGCTTTTGATCCCACAAGGATTTCACGCCCTCATTGGGCGCGACATCCTAAGCCAGTGCGTGTTCGTTTATAACGGGAGTGGTTTCTTCACTCTCGGTTACTAGGCTGCGAGCAACTCGCGCACGCTCCACACGTGATCAGTGATGCCGCATTCCATCGCTGGCGTCACCCGAAGGGTCTGATGCACGCGGCAGAAGTTGTACCACGCCACAAATACGGCCACCGCTGCCTTAAGATTCGCGAGCGTCTTTGAGAACCCATTGCTTAATCTAGTGAATCGTCGCAGGTGCATTCTCACGGTTAAATTCGCCCGTTCGATGTGGGATGTGCTCACGCGCGACGCTTTCGGACTGCCGATGATCGGCACCTTCGTGGTGGAGATGACCTTCGATGACGGACGGAACCAGTCTGGTCCGTCTGTCGCTGGTTTCGCGTAGTTCTTTACGAGCTGCGCAAAATCTACGTCGCTTCCAAACGTCTCTTCGACTGCAGGGATGTAGCCTTCCAGCCCGTCCGTCGTGATCTGAAAATGATGGGCCGGTGCGATCCGAAGACCGAGACGACCGATGAATTCGTAGGCGTTCACATGGTCACGCTTACCGACGTGATGCGCGATGATCAGCTTGCGGTCAGAGTCCATTCCGAGCCACACGTATTGATCGCCGCGTTCGGTCGGATCATCTGACGTGAGCCGTTTTTGTTTCTTCTGAACAAATGTCCACGCTTCGTCGGCCTGCACGTAAGCGGGGCGCACGTCAACGATCTTCGACCGCAACACGTTCTCGCACTTCTCGCCAACGGTCTGGAGAAGACTCAGGATTGTGGTCTTGTGAATGCCAGTGACACGGGACACCGCGCGGATACTCATGCCCTCGGTGAGCAACGTGAACACCTTTTCCGCGTCATCGAGACTCGTGGTGTGTGTGCCGAGCGGGTTAGCTTTCGGCTCGGTGAAGGTCGCGCCGCAGTGGCGACAGCGATAGCGGGCGGTCTTGGCTTTGGTGAATCCGAATCGCTTGGCTGTTCCGTGCTCGCACTTCTTACAGGTCATGGTCGGCCCCTTGCTCGTGAAGCGCGGTGGGCCGATAATCGAGTCTAGGTTCAGATCGTGCGGCCCTAATCCGCGCGGTTTGGATGGGCTCGACCGGTCGTTAGCGCGACCGGCCGAGCCGCTTAGAGCCTAGGTAGGTGCCCGTTCCCTGAGCATTTACCTAGGCTCTTGTGCTTAGTGGTGGCCCGCGAATCGTGATCATGAGGCTATTTAAGCACATAGCCTAAGGCTTGTCAAGTAGACTAATCTGACTTGTTGTTAAAATTAGCCCTTGACCGTAGCCTTCGTGCTGCCGTATCTTCGTAGTCGGAGGGGTTGTATGGCTGGAAAGATGCGGAGTCCGAACTATCCCGCGATCGGGCTCGGCCAGGCGGTGCTGGCGGCGAAGAAGCTATGGGACAAGGAGCGCCGGACTCCCATTTCGCATGAGACCGCCGCGAAGGCTTTGGGCTATGGGAGCCTCAGCGGACCGGCCCGTGTTGCCATTGCTGCGTTACGGCAGTACGGGCTAGTGGACAAGCCTGATGCAGGCCATGTTCGACTTAGTGACCGCGCCGTTCGTATTGCCCACGGCACGCCTGTGGAACAGGAACAGGCGCTTAGCGAGGCCGCTGGCGCACCTAGGCTGTTTCGAGAGCTATGGACAACACATAAGGACGGATCTGATGATGCAATCCGCTCCTATCTCATTACCAAAAAAGAGTTTAGCGATGAGGGTGCTCACAAGGCGCTCAAGTCGTGGCGTGACACTCTCAAGCTTGCCAAACCGACTGCCTCAGGCTACACTCCCTCAGAAGACGGCACTGAGGACGAGGAAATGGAAAGCACTGAGACTAGCAGCCCGACCCAAAATGCCTCTAAGCAGGCTGGAATGGGAAGCCGACAGCCTGAAGCAGGTGTCTTTCTGCTTACCGTTCCGTTCGCGAATGGCAACATCAGCGTTCAGGTCCGAGTGACGGGTGATGCGATGCGCCCGTCCCACTTGGCGCGCGTCCGCAAGTACCTCGAACTCGCCGAGAGTGATTGGGGAACACCCGATGACGAAATGGGTGTGCCTAAAGCTCAGTGATTCTCTCTACTCATCATGCATCGTGACAACATCACGGCCAAGCTGAAGACTCAAGGTCACACCGTCGAGTCCATCCCTCCTGCTTATGGCGTGCTACGTCTAAAGGTTGGCGGTGTGATCATGACCGAGTACGAAGCTCGTCTCGTCGCGCTCGGAGCCGAGACAATCGAGCGCATTCATCGGAAAAATATCCAACGCGCTAGGAAGCCTTTCGGCCCTGTGCGCTCACCGCTCGGACGCCGATCGCTAACGAGTCGACGGCGATAAGCAACACGCCATTAGCCCACTACCGGTTGTCACCAGGCAGGGGTCTGTCGAGCCGGAGCTATTGTAGGGGGCGAGCGTCAGCCACGACTGGAGCGCTTGGATCATGGTGTAGGTGTTGTTCTGCTCCTGAAAGAGAGCAGCGGCGCCGGCCGTGTTGGGCCCCCGACAACTGAGGTTTTCCTGATAGAGGCCCATCCGCGGCGGTTGTGAGTCGCTGAAGAAATCCTGCTTGATCACGGCCAGCAGATGTTCATCCAGCGGGGGCCATGACGTCCGGTCGCTGATCCGAAAAAGCGGAACGTAGTGAAATTGGTTGGGGAACTGATCCACGACCACGCGAAGCGAGCGGCGGATGCCATTGGTCAGCGCGTCACGAGAGTAATTCGGCACGTCGTAAATCGCCGGGCAGCGGCCGCCGGCCAGACAAACATCACGAATGCCGTTCATCCCCATGGGCCATGCCGGCATGCCGGCCATGAGCGAGTGATCGCCGAACCGGACCGTGGATCCGTCCTGCCCCTCATCACGCACGAGATGCTCAGCCAACGCCCGAAACAGCGCTTCGTAACGCGCCAACCCTATCGCCTCCCAGGGGACAGGCAACGTAATATTTGGCCCGGCGTGCGCCACGAGGTAGGTTTGCGCCTGGGGATCATTGATGAGGTAGTCCGGCGCCCGGAAGGGAAAGATAGTCAGCACGAGCTTTTTTTTGTACGGTTCGAGCATGGCCAGAGTCGCGTCAATGGTGGAAAAATCGTAGCCGTCCTTGGTCGGCTCCACGGTTCTCCACTCTTGCGCCAGGGCAACGCCATCCACGAATGGTGTCTCCAGTAGTTCACGTGGCGGCGGCTGGCCGCGCAGGCCGATCGCGTAGATCCCGGTGGGCCGGTCGAATTGCGACGATGCCTGATTGGTGGCCGATGCTGTTGGCCCACCCGGCGCGCCGTAAGCGTCTACCTGAGATTCAGCGCCAGGCAAAGCGCGCTGGCTGTTCCCGCCAATCACGATGGCGAGCGATGTCAGGACATATCCGAAAGTTCTGGGCATGGTCTGCCTCGGTGGTCTTGCTTGATCCACTGTACCGATCGTCGCATCTCCTCTCTAGGGGGAGAATCACAGGGAGGTTAGGGAGATCGGGGAGATGGAATTGGACCTGAAAAAGGTTGACTCCCTGATCTCCATGACCTCCCCGTGATTACTCTTGTTACGCAGACAGACTCCCAGTGACGACCGATCGCATCGAGTTTGACTGCGCTCGGCGCCCGCAGGTTGAATCGCAGCAACGCGCCGACGCGTGCCTACCGTCTCCCACGCTACCGATGGGGCGGTGCTTCCGCTGCCGACTCCACAGGCCCACCGCCGGCATCCGGCGTCGCAAGGTGAGGAACAGACAAGAGCGCCGCCAATAGCCGGCGAATCGTCTATAAAAGTGGAGGATGAAGAAGTCGACGCTAGACTGGAGAGTCGCGCGCGTCCATGCGCAGCCAGGAGGAACCAACCGTGCACGTGAAACTCGTGCTCGCGCTGTCGATTGTTGGAGTGCTCGCCGGTCAGCTGGACGCAGCCGCCAGCGTCGATCGCATCCTCGTGCTCACCCGTGAGAGCTTCCACACCGCGGCCACCGGCCCGTATGTGAAGATCAGCGGCACGTTTGTCGGCAGTCTCGATCCCGCGACCGAGCCGATCCCGAACCTCGACAAGGCGCCTCGTCGCCCGGACGGACGCATCGAATACGCCAGCGACTTCATTGTCGTAGCGCCTGAAGGAGGCACGGCCGGCAATCGAGTGCTGCTCTTCGACGTTGAGAACAACGGCCGTCCGGTCGTGCACGGCCTGTATAACAGTCCGCTGGAATCGGTGGTTCGCGGCCTCGAGGTCGGCAACGGATTCCTCGAAGACCAGGGCTTCATCATCGCGGTCGTGAGCTGGCAGCACGGCCAGGGCATCACGCTTCCGGAAGTCCCTGGTCCCGACGGCAAGCCGGCGCCGCTGCTGGCCGTGGGCTTTACGGCGATTCGCGACTTTGCCGGATTCCTGCGGTTCGAGGGCGGCGACAAGGCAGGCATCCCGAACCCCATCGCGGGGCGCGTCGATTTGGCCGTCGCGTCGGGCTCGTCGCAGACCGCACGTTTCCTCAAGTCGTTCCTCTACCACGGCTTCAATCGGACGTCCGGCCGCATGGTGTTCGACGCGCTCCACCTGCATGTCGGGCAGGTCGGCACGATGCCGTTCATTCCCCCAGCGGGTTCGGATCCCGCTGTCGTGCGCGCCACACTCGTGGGCGACAGCGCGGTGTTTCCGTTCACCTACACGGAGCTGCTGGGACCGCTCGCCGCGCGGGGCGAAGCGGCTCCGAAAATTCTCGCCACCAACGTGCAAGGCGACTACCACCGCCGGCGACTGTCGCTGGTGCGCACGGGTCCCTCCGGCGCGACCGACACGCCGATTCCGCAGTCGGTGCGGGTCTGGGACATCACCGGCGGATCGCACAGCATCATCCTCGAGGGCAACTGCGACATGCCGCGGGCGAACCTGGACTGGCACCCGCTGCTCCGAGCGGGGCTCGTCGGCTTGGTGCGATGGGCGCGCGGCGGCGAATCTCTGCCCCCGAACCGACTGCTCGCGCTCGAAGCAGCCGAAGCCGCGCCCAACGTGTCTCCGCCGCCGCCGGATCAGCCGAACGCCACCACGATGCTGCCGCGACAGGATGCGGACGGCAACGCCGTGGGGGGGCCTGCGACTGCCGGCCGTGGAGGCGCCGCTCGGGACCTTCGGGGGATGGAATGCTCCCCTCGATAACAACTGCGGCGATATGTCGACGTTCTGGTGGCCCTTCGCCCGCACCCGGTGGCAGCGGCTGATGACGCGCGACGCGCGGCCCTCAGTGGAGGAGCGGTATCGCTCCGCCGCCGAGTACATGGAGCGTTTTCGAGCAGCCGCAACCCGGCTGGCCAGCGAGGGCTATCTGCTGGAGGCCGACGCACGCGGGATGGTAGAAATAAGTGCGATGAGAATCCAGGTCCTCTTTCCACTCCCCGGCACCGCTCCGCGCTAGGCACCAAACGAAGATCCAGGCATGAGAGGATCGCCGCGAGTGTTTTCGCTCTCCGGAGAGGAACAGGCATGACCTTCGACAAGCAGTCCCGGCGCCACTTCGTGAAGCAGCTCGGCACGGCGGCGGGCGGCGCGGCGTTGTCCTCGAACGTCATTCGCGCGAGCGAACAGCTCGCAGCTCGAGCGCAGATCCTAGAGATTCCCGAGCCCATGCCCCGTCCTGTCTTTCCCACGCTCAATCGGCGGACGCTCGGCTGGCTTCGGTTTCTCTGGCAGAAGGCCACGACCACCGATGACTGGAGCAGCAACGGTGTGCCGCACCCGTGGTGGGATCGGTACACCGCTCCGGTCGTGTTGAGCTATGGCCGCTTCGACCTCGCCTACTCAACCTATGCGATCCTCCTCATGGCGGATCAGACGCCAGCGTGGCGCGAAGCCTACACGCGCGTCGTTGACGGACTGGCGAGCCGCTATCCGACGTACTGGGGCGCCATCGACTGGCTGACGCAGATTGGTGACGATCCGAAGCGGAAGAATTACCCGCCGCAGGTCATGAATCAGATCCCCGAGCGTCTGCGCGGGCGCTACAACCGGATCGGATGGACGGCGAATGGCATCGGGCCCGGGGGCTTGCAGCCTGACCCCATCGGGGCTGACGGCAATCTGTTCTTCCGCGGTTGGTTCAACCTCGTGCTGTCAATTTACAAGTACGTGTCGGGGGACGACAAATGGGCGCGGTCGTTCAAGGTCACGGGTTACGGAGACGAGCCGTTCGAGTGGGACCACCATCGCATCGCCGAGCGGCTGGAGCGTCAGTACCGTGCCCATCCGGAGGGTCCGCACTGCGAGAACACGAAAATCTGGTTCTTCTGCAACAGCGCCGCGGGCTTGGGCCTGTCTCTCTATGACAAGGTCTTCGCCAAGCAGACCCACCGCGCCGTTGAGAACTTTCTGGAGTACGCGAAGAAGAATTACATCGGGGTATCGAAAGACGGCAAGCTGGATTGGATCACCAGCTATTACGACCCGATCGTCAACCATAAGGCCAACGGCGGTCCCGCCGCCGGAGTCGCCACGGCGTTTCTCGTCCTGCCTCAGGACCGTCAGCTGGCGGCCTTCATCTACGAGGCGGCGGCAAATCGGGCGGGATGGAACAACCCTCGCGTCCCGATCAGAGCCTCGTCGGCCGGCCTGCTCATGGCGCGCGAGCTGAGTGATCACACGGCCGTGGCGCGGCTGGCCGCGGCGGCCGAACGGGAATATGAGCCTCGTTTTTTTGGCGACGCGAATGAGAAGTTCGGCTGGTGGTTCCAGCTGAATGAGGGGTATCCGCGCGGGCAACAGAGCGCGATGATGATGGTGTCCGAGGTCGGCAATGGCGGGGATTGGTTGCGAGCGTTCGAGGCGCCGCACCTGGACAAGTTCGGCGCGCCAACCGTCGAGGGCATCGACTTTCCCTCGCTCGGGGTGTACCAAGCGTGGAACGACAGCACGAGCGGAACGCTCTACGTGGGCACCTATCCAGCCTCCGCAGATCGACGAGGAACGGAGACGAGCTGGCGCGTCACCAATATTCCGAACACAGACGATGTCGTCGTGTTCTGTGATGGCGAGCCGTTCAAGCGGTTCGAAGTGACGGCGCCGAACACGATCCGCATCGATACCACGGTCGACACCCGCCGGTACGAGATCGTCACCGGCTATCGCGGAGCGAAGGCCGCGAATGCCGCACGAGAGGAACAGCGAAACAGACAACAGCTCGCAGGTGCGGCGGTCAGCAGCCGACTGACTGTTGCCGACGCTGAACCCGTAGGCCCCGGCGGCAGCGGACTCTTTCCAGCGGGCGGGCCGACCTGCCCCTGTTGCGGGGCTTGATGCGAACGGCCGTTCCGGATGGCTCTTCCGCCCGCTGCGTGCCCACACCCTTGCTGACGCGGTGTGTTCCATGAGGCGAAGACGTTTCGCGCTCGCGATGCTCGCGGCGGCTGGGCTCGTGGCAGGAGCCGCGGCTGACGCGCGCGGCCAGGTGTCGCCGATCTGACACCGTTGTTCATACGATTCGGGCGGAAGTGTTGGGCGAGCGGCCGCTGGTCGACTTCCAGCAGATCGTGCCAGGTTCTCCGGCTTCGCTCCGTTGAAGGGCGGAGACCAGATGGCGGAGTACCGTACGTCTGGCCGAACGAGCTTGTGGACCGACGTCTTGGGATTGGTGCCCATCCTCGCCGTACCGATACCCACGCGTCTTTGAGCCGTAGAAGAGACAAGTGACAGGAGCCATCGCAGAGCTCTCCTCCGAACTCCAGCGCCAATTCAAGGGCGACCTGCTGCGCCCGGGCGACGACGGATATACCAAAGCCCGGGGCATTTGGAACGGCATGGTCGCTCGCCAGCCCGGGTTGATTGCCCGCTGTACGGGTATTCCAGATGTGCGGGCTGCCGTGCGAGCCGCCGCCGCGGCTCGTGTGCTCACGGCAGTTCGCTGTGGTGGTCACAGCCTTGCCGGATTTGGCTCGTGTGACGAGGGTCTGGTCATCGATTTGTCCGGCATGCGCAAGGTCAGCGTCAACCAGAAGACTCGCCGCGCTCGATTCAGCGGTGGTTGCCTTCTCGGCACGATCGATTCGGCCACTCAACAGGTGGGCCTCGCCTTTCCGGCCGGCGTGGTGTCGCACACCGGTGCTGCCGGCCTTGTCCTCGGAGGTGGTACCGGATGGCTCAACCGTTTGCACGCCCTTTCCTGTGACAACGTTGAAGCCTTTACACTAATCATCGCAGACGGATCCGTCGTCCGCGCAAACGCGAAGGACAATCCCGACTTATTTTGGGCCCTCCGCGGAGGCGGTGGAAACTTCGGCGTGGTCACCGAGTTCGAAGTGAGACTTCACCCGGTCACGTCCGTGGTGTTCGGCGCAGGCATGTGCGTGGGTGATGATATTCCTCGTCTTCTGCAACACTGGCGGGATTTCATGCCCGAAGCCCCCGACAACCTGAGATGGGGCATCTCTCTGACGATGGCGCCAGACGCCGAACACATTCCTGCGAACGTGCAAGGGCGTCCGGTCGCGAGCCAGTCTGTGGTCTGGATCGGCGATCCCGAAGAAGGACTCCCGCATGTGGATCGCGCTCTCGCCGTCTGTCATCCAGTGGCGGTCAACAAGCATGAAATCTCATTCCTCACGTTGCAGACCATGGCGGATGCCGAGTTCCCTCACGGTCGGAGGTACTACACCAAATCGGGCTACTTCACATCTCTCAGCAACCAATCCATTGACAGCATGGTAGACGCGCTGACGACCAGTCCTTCGCCGACAAATCAGATCGAACTCGCGTACCTTGGTGGCGCGGCCGCGCGCATTGACGCTGGGGAGACGGCATTCGGCGATCGCAGCGCTCCGTTCATCGTCAACCTGCTGGGGAGCTGGTCTGATGCCGCGGCCGATGCCGCCAACGTCGGGTGGATACGCAACCTGTTTGCCGAGTTGCGGCCGTCCATGTCGCCCGGCGTCTATGTCAACTTCATGAGCGGCGACGAGCAAGACCGGGTCCCTGAGGCATATTGCGAACGGTGGGACCGCCTTGTCGCAGTCAAGACGCAGTACGACCCG
>JBOGIV010000294.1:0-5694 GCA_050747925.1 Vicinamibacterales bacterium | reverse complement strand
GTCCCGTGCGATGACGACAAAGGCGATTGTGGCGGCCACCAATCCGAGAGCCACGCCGATCGGGGTCACCGCTTCTGGAGCCAGCGCCAGCGGTGTGAAGAACGGATTGTTGGTGAGCGCGCGAGCGAGCGGGGCATGCAGCGACGCATTCATCACAGCCCACGTCCACTGGATGCCGCGCAGTGCGCTCACCCATGACCGGTACGCGTCCCATCCGAACACAGCCAGACCGAGAAGGGAACAGGCGAGTGCGGCCGCGCCCATCGTCAAGGTGGCCGCGACCCGACGTTTCACGATCAGGTAAATCGCGAAGACGACGAAGAAGGGCTTGAGGCTCGCGAGGACCCCCAGCCAGACGGCACTCGCCCTCCATCGCCCGCGCCGCGCCGCAACCCAGGCCAGCGTGAGAGGAAGCAGCAGGACGAATGAGACTTGACCGGTGAGGATCGTCGCCTCGGTCGCTGAGCACACGAGAATTCCGAGTAGCGCCCAGAGAATCCTGCTCGCCGTCCACCGAATCCCGATCTCACGCGCCACCGCGCGCACGCTGATGGCGAGGCCGAGCACGCTCACCAGGGTCCACACGAGGATCGCGGGCAGCGGCTGAAGTCGGGCGATGGGCAACACGAGCAGGTGAAAGTGAGGCGGATTCATGTTCGCAAACTCGAGCGTCCGGCCCTGTCCCACTGGCATGGCGGTCGCCGGCGTCGGTGCGTACATATCCGCACCTTCCAGAAACGCGCGCGCCGAGTAGTAGAACTTGCCGAAGTCGTTCATGTGGAGGTCGACAAACACCGTCCGACTTAACGCCGTGTAATAGGCGAGATACCAGCCGACGACACCCACGGCAATGACCGCAGTGATAGAGCGAATCAAGTCTCCAAGAAGCGCAACGCGCGCTTCGGAACGGAGGACGAAGCGAAGAGTCCGATCGCTCACCATGGCGTTGGCATCAGACTCGTCGACCTCCCGAGGAGGCCGGTGGCAGTTCAGCTTCCAGTCTGGTCCGCCAGGTCAGGGCGGCCGCTGCGACCAGCCAGGCGAGCGTCACGATGTGACCCAAGACCACTGGATTAGCTCGTGTGCGAATCACCAGCGACAGAGACAATGTCGCGACGCAGACAAGTACTACAAGAAATCGCTGTCTCGGCACGGTTCCAGCGAGCGGCACCAGCGCCACGAGATAATGCAGCCAAAGCATGGGGCTCACGATGAGCCACGCGATCCACACCGATGCGATTCGGTGGCGTGGTTCTCGCCGATGTCGCCAGGCCAGCCAGATCAGCGCGCCGACCGCTGCCATCTTGAGTGCAACCAGCGTCAGGCCGAGACCGACTGCTGGCGTGGTGAACGACACGACGGCTCGGCCGGTCAGCCATCGATGACGTCGGCGTCGATGGACGCGTTGTTCCAGTCGGTGACGACCGAACGTCCGATGTGGCTCCCGATGCTGGCGAAGCGCTGCCAGGCATCGACACCCGATCGAGGCGCGGTCAGCGCGGTAACAACAGCGGCAACGCCCAGCCGGACTCCTCCAAGCCGTCGTCGACCCAGTACCATTAACGCGATCGCGACGCCAACCGGCGTGGCTTTCGTCATGGCTGCCAGACCAAGCGCGACAGCTCCCATCACATCGACCCAACGCACGGTGACGAGTGACGCGCCGACGGCGGCAAACAGCCACGCCGATGGCTGTCCGATGCCGACCGTGTAGCTCAGCAGTGGATACGCCACAAGACAGAGCAGGCTCCATCGAAGCCGCATGTCCGGGTCGCGGCATCCGACGGCGGCGAAGACGATCATCGTTGCCACGAGCGGCAGCGCGAGCGCCAATCGACTCAGAATGAGGGCGGTGGGCGAAGACACCATCGTCAGCGGCCACAGCAGGAATGCGGCCGGCGGAGGCGACACGAAGGCCGTCAGAGCGTTGCCGGAGATCGCGGGTGGTCCGTCACGTTCGACGTGGGCGGCCGCGGCGGCTCGCAACGCTCCAGGGACGTCGAACAGCTGACTGATTGCGCCCTCGGGATAGATGTCGGACCAGCGCGAAGACGGCGCCAGGCTTGCGGCGACGCGGAACGGGAGCCAATCCTGCGCGACGGCATCGCTGACCACAGCCTCGAGAGAGAGCGTCAGGCTCAACGCCGCCAGCAATCCGCCAGCGACGACATTGGTCATTGCCGCCGAATCAAGGGCGGAGTGGCTCACGAGACCTGACGCGAGGATGTAATCGGCACGGGATTCAGGAAACCTGCCGCCAGGATAGCAAGCAGCGCCGCGTAGCAGAGTGTAGACATCTGAACGGGCACGACGCGGGTCGCGAATCCGAAGAGCGGCGCCGCGTAGCCTGCATAAAGCACCCATCCAACGAAGGGAGGCACTCTCCGATCCGCCAGGAAGCGATCGGTAAGCCAGAGCCACACGGGCATCAGAATGACGAGGTCGTACGTGTAGAGATGTGGCGAAGCCAGCACCGTGGCGAGGAGGAGTGAGGAGAACCGAACTGCTGTCGAGGCAGTTCGTCTCCACGCCAAAGCCGCAAGGCCAATGCTCAGAGTTCCTGTGAGAGCGTACAGCACCAGCGCGGTCGCCTCATGCGTAGGCAAGAGAAGCAGCCAGAAGTTGTGCCACGAGTGAAGTTCGGTCGGCTGCGCGCGCAGCTGCAGGGCGAAAGTGCCTGACCGTTCAAGCATGTAGTGGTAGGCGCCCAGCGATCCCGGGCCCGCGGCGACGATGCCGGTGCCCAATTCGACGATGGCCGCCAATGTTGCCGCGAGCAGCATGACCCACTGGCCCGACAGCAAGAGCACCGCCCATATCGGCACCGCCAGAGACGGCTTGTAGACCATCAAACCCAAGGCGATGCCCGCTGCCCCGGTATGGCCAGCTTGAAGAAAACGATACGCGAGCGTCACGAGCAACGCCGCAAAGACGGCCAGCTGCCCGTGCAGCATCAGGCTCCAGAACGGCGGGAACGCGATCGCAGCGAGCCGCGCGATATCGCGGAAGTCTCGGAGCCGCGCGGCACGGTTGACGAGCGTCCTGACGATGAGCAGGTAGACCAGTGCCGTCGCCACCATCCAGACCACGAGCGCCTGCTCATAGCTCAGATAGCCCAGCGGCGTCAGGAAAAGCGCGACCTGCGGGCCGTATGCAGGTGGAAACCATTGCTGTTCCGAGGAGGGAACCACTGCGATTTGGACGTTGCGGATGAGGTCGCCATCGGCGAATCGGCTGAGTTGCCCAGCGGCGCTCAGCCGGGCCAGCGAATAGAAGTGCGCGAAGTCCGCCCCTCTCGCCTGTATGCGGTCACCCAGGATCCGGCCGGGCATCGAGAACTCGATCGCTCCGACCGTCCAGAGAGCGATTACGAGGAGCGTCAGCTGAGCGTGTATCTCGCGCCGCGTGAACCACAATCGCGGCGGCCTTGTCTCAGCGGTCGAGGGGGCGTTGGCTACGCGGTTCTCCACGACGGCTCACCGAGCCGGGAAGGGGTGATCACGCGACTGGATTATAGCGATCGCGTGCGCTCTGCACCGCGCGTGCTACGCTTTCGCATTCGAGCGTGAGCAATCGACTTCTACCGTCAGGTGCGTTCCGGCGGGCCCCGACGTCCCTCATCGCGTCACTCATCGGGTTGGGTCTCGTCTTGACGCTGACGGTTACACCAAGTGTCTTCATCGTCGATGATCTGAACTATCTCGTCACGGTTTTGGCGGCACGCCAGGGGCATGTGACCGTTGCTAACACGGAGGGTTTGACGCCAAGCCGCGAGCTCCTGTTTTTCGATCCAGCGGCGCATTCGCGAGTCGTGACCCGCACGCCAGTGGCTCCAGTGACGCCGCCGTTGTACGGGCTGATCGCGATTCCGTTTTCGTGGCTCGGCTGGCGTGGGTTGGTGTCTCTCAATACCGTGGCCTACCTCGCCACGATCCTCACGGTCTTTACCTATGCGCGGCGATATGCGATTCACCCGTCGACATCGTGGATAGCCGCAGCGGCATTCGCGCTTGGGGGATACGCGATGGAGTATTCCCAAGGCGTGTGGCCGCAAGCGTTGAGTTTCTGCTTGTGCACGGTGGCTATCGCCGCGGCCGGCCGCGTGATCGACGGCGGGCGCGTGTCACCCGCTGCGATCGCCGGAGCCCTGCTTGGTCTGGCCACAGGCATTCGCTACCAGAACGCCGTCCTCGTCGGCGTTGTGGGCGGCGCCGTGGCTTTATGGGCACCAAAACGCTTCGCGGCAATGCGGGCGTTTGTTCTCGGAGCCGTGGTTCCAATCGGCGCGAGCGCGTTAATCAATCACGCCCGTCTCGACTCCTGGAACCCGATCAGCAAAGGGCCAGGCTATCTCGACCTGCCTGCGGCGTCGGTCGTTAGCAACAAGCTCGTAACCATCGCGACGTTGTCATGGGCGCAGATTGTGGATTATTCGGTGCGCCCGCGCCTTCCTGGAACCGAGAACGTGTGGCTGTCGTACGGCCCCCTTACAGGCGCTCACCTCATGCTCGGCGTTTCGGTCAAAAAGGCGTTCCTGCAGTCGGCGCCTTGGGTTGTCCTCGGACTGGTGATGATGGTCCTTGCCTGGCGTCCAGCCAAGGAGATGCCAGAACGGCAACGTCAACTCCGTATGATGTCGCTCGTTGTGGCCGCGACCGTTGCGGTTTTTGCGCTCGCTGGACCCAACCGGCACGAAGGCCTGGCGTTCAACGCTCGTTATCTGCTCGAGCTCTTGCCGCTGGCGGCTGTGGCGTTCGCCTGGTCTTTGGATGGGCGTTTCACCAGCAGCAGAGGCATTGGCGAAGGTCTCCTTTGCGGCGCGCTGCTCGTCATGATGATTCTTCTTGGCACCCCAGCGGATGGCGAACGAAGCGCGCTCGGGGTTGCTCGAAACATCGCCTTACTCAAGATTCCGATGCTGCTCGCTGGAGTTCTTGCGATCCTCTGGTGGCTCGACGGCACTGGGTACTCGGTGCGGGTTGCGCTCATGTGGATGGCCGGCGTGGCGCTCGGCTGGGGATTGACACTGCATCTCCTGGACGATGTCGCGATGGCGCACACTGTGCGGGGATGGAATCTGTCGAGAACCGTCGCGTACGAGCAAGCGGTTCCCGACCATTCCGCATTGGTCGTCTATTGGGGCAACAAAGATGCCGTCGGTCCGCTCCTTCTCAGCCGCGATATTGTCGTCCTCGACGTTCACGCCGACCAGGGACGTGACGCGCCAGTGCTTATTGATGAGCTGCTCAACTCGGGACGACGGGTGTTTCTGTGGCAGGACGGCTTTCCTGACGAGTTGTTGAAGAAGACGGTTTCAGGCGTGGACGCGACGCCGGCCCGAGATGCCAGCACTCCGTTGTTGGAGTTGCGCAAGACCGCGCAGTGAAATGTGACGCGCTGGTGCGGAACCGTTCATTCAGGAGTCCTGACGAATTGCGATGTAGCTCTTCGTGAGAGGACCGAGGCGTTCCTTCAGGACATCGCTGTTCGGAAACAGACGATGCATTTCTACACTGGACAGCAGGCGGACCTCGTCGAGAAACGTCTCGACTCGGGCTGCATCGGGCCTGGTGAGCAGGCCCCACACCGTAAAATTGCGAATCAGTCTGCGTTGTGCGTTCCGCTGGAGCCAGTGGATGAACGGGGCGATCAGGTGGGGCTCGATGAAGAACTCGCGTGCCGGCGTCTGCACCC
>JBOGIV010000293.1:0-4311 GCA_050747925.1 Vicinamibacterales bacterium | reverse complement strand
CTCGCGTGGACAGACCGTGGCGACAAACCTTTAGGTTTGTCGATGGGCCTCAGAAAGTTGCCGATAATGATCCCCGATGCGTCGCTGGATTCTCCGGGGCGTGCTCGTGCCGCTTGGCATTGTTTTCATCTTGTGGGCTATGCGGTGGGAGCCCGTGTATTGGGCCGCGATTCCGTTCGTGTATCGCGAGACGACGCTTCCGCCTGAACGGACCATCAGCGACATCGCCTACGATCCATCCGCGCCAACCGATCCCAAGCGCCAGTTGGACTTGTTTCTGCCCAGCGCTCCCGACTTCTCGGCGGTCGTCTTCGTGCACGGCGGCGGGTGGACGACGGGCGATCGCTCGCTCACCAGCGGCGGCGCGGATGTGTACCGAAACATCGGGCGATTTCTGGCGGCACGAGGATTCGCAACCGCGGTGATCAGCTATCGCCGGCTCTTCGACGTGGACTGGCGGACGCAGGCGGCCGACGTGGCGCGCGCGGTGGCGTTCGTGCAGAAGTCGATTGACGCCCGAGGCGCGCGACCAGGCGCCGTCTTCTTGATGGGTCATTCGGCCGGCGCCCAGCTCGCGACCCGCGTCGCGCTCGAACCCGAGTGGCTCGCAAACGCCGGAGGCGACGTCGCAGGAGTTTGCGGCGTCATCGCCGCCAGCGGCGCGGGCTACGACATGAGCGACGACGAGACCTACAAGCTCGGCGCCGACCCGGCGTACTACGCGGATCGATGGGGGGCTGGCGTCCTCAACGGCGCGTGGAGACGCGACGCATCGCCGGTGACGCACCTGAGCGCGAACGCGCCTCCGTTTCTGGTCTTGTACGCCGAAGGCGACATCCCACCGCTGCGCCACCAGGCAGCCCTGCTCGCGCAGCGTCTTCTCAGGGCCGGCATCGCGGCGCGCGAGGTGGTCATCCCCGGATCGAGCCACGAACGAGTCGTGGTGCAGTTGCGTCGTGACGATCAGACGGCAGGGCCGGCGCTACTGAGTTTCTTGCAGGCCACGACGTGTCCTCGCAGATAGGGCCTGGTCGGCCGGGTAGGCCGGGTGGGTCGGGTAGGGCGGCCGAGTTGGGGTCGACCAGAACTCGAAGACGACTCCGAACAGTGATCACGTGGTCGGCCCGCCGGACCCACCAGGCTGACGCGGCTGACCAGGCCCACCCGGCTCACCCGGCCTACCCGGCTCACCCGGCCTACCCGGCTCACCCGGCCCACCCGGCCTAACGACCCCTCACGTCGTACGCATACACGATGTCCTGATCGCGAACGATCAAGAACCCGTGCGCGATGACGAGATCGGAGTAGGTCGGTTGTCCGCTGAGCTGCGGCAGGCGGAATCGCCCATGTTCGCGATAGCCAACGGGCGAGGCTTCGGCCAGGCCGACCACACCCTCGAGGCCGAAGAGATAGAGCCGCTCGTCTGCGTAGATGAGCGAGCCTTTGCCAACGCTGCGATCGCGCCACGCCATCATGCCCGTATCGAACCGGAGCGAGGTCAGGATGCTGCTCGAAAACCCGTAAATGTGATCGCCGATCAGGAGGGACGAGGCGTGATGATTGCGCATCTCGCGCGTGAAATACACCTCGCTGGCTGACGCGATATTCCCGGCGGCTTTCACGTCGAGCAACGCCCCGCCGGTGCCATAGTCCGACGACACGAACACCCGATTGCCGCGAACGATCGGCGTCGCAATATTGGCCGTGTTGTTGGCAACCTTCGGGTACGACCACAGCAGCCGGCCGTCACGCGGGTCCACGGCCAGGACGCGGCTGCCCGTGAAAAACACCACCTGCGCGAGGCTGCCCGTGCGCAACAGCATCGGCGACGAGTAGCCGGCCTCATCGCTGTGTTGCTGCCAGAGCGTCTGCCCATCGGCCTTCGAGACGGCGACAATCGACGCGCGATTGCCGCCCGCGTTCACGAGGATGCGATCGCCAACAATCAGCGGTGATTCGCTGTACCCCCAATATGGATTCACGCCACCGAAGCTCTGGACCAGGTTCAGCGACCAGATGCGCCGTCCGGTTGCGGCCTCCAGGCAGGTGAGGTCGCCGCTGCCACCAAGGACGTACAGCCGATCGCCATCGACGGTTGGCGTGCTGCGTGGGCCGTCGCCCTGCTCGTTCTGGAAGCGGCGGCCGTTTGCGTGCTCCCACACCTTCTTGCCGGTCGCGTGATCGAATGCGACGACGTACTCGGTGTTGCCGCGCGCGCCGAGCGTATACAGCCGTCCTCCTGACGCTGAAAATGACGAGTAGCCGGCGCCGGCGCCCGCGGCTCTCCAGACCATCGGCGGCCCGCTCTGCGGCCATGTCTTGAGCAGTCCGGTCTCGCTCGAAATGCCGTCGCGATTGGGACCTCGCCATTGGAACCACTCAGGCGAGGGCTGCATCGCGGGGGAGGCCGACGCGATCACGACACTGCAGAGAACAACGATGGGCAATCGTGCGTTCATGGGCTCGCCCTTCTGTCTTTCTCGCATGCTAGCATTACCCCCGTGAGAGACGGCGAGTCTGGATCCGCATCTCGAACCGCGGTGATCGGCGGCGGCATCTTGTCGCTGATCGCCGTGCTCGCGATCGGCGGCGCGTTGTATTTGCGATCGCGGCCACCCGCCGTTGAACCAACCGCAGCCGTCGAGGCTCCGCCATCAGCTCCGCCGGCGGCGGCGCCGGAACCGACGGTTGAGCCACCTCCTCCTACGGCGGATGCCGCACCCGCGACCATCACCGGCAGCGCGCCTCGCAAGGCGTCGCCCAAGAAGATCGTTGCCGAGCCACCGCCAGCGCTGGCCGCCAAATCGCCTTTGCGCGCGTCGTTGACGATCGACAGCGATGTCCCCGGCGCCTCGGTGTTCATCGATCGGACGTTCGTCGGCAGCACGCCGCTGCAACTGGAGAGGCTGGAGCCCGGCCAGCGGACGATCAATCTCTCGGCCGACGGCTTCAGCACGATCACTCACAGCGTCGATCTGGTCGCCGGCGAGAACGAGGTGACGCTGCGGTTCAAAGAAGTGAAGCTCGACACGCACATCCCCGTCGTCCACAAACACGGCATGGGATCGTGCGAGGGCACGCTGGTCGCGACCGTTGACGGTGTCAGCTATGTCACGTCGAACAAGGGCGACGCCTTCGCGCTTGGCTTCAGTCAGATGGAAACCTTCGCCGTCGACTACATGGAGAAGAACCTCCGCGTGAAGCAGCGAGGCGGAAAAACCTGGAACTTCACCGACAAGACCGCCAACGCCGACGCGCTGATGGTCTTCCACCGCGAAGTCGACACCGCCCGCAAGAAGCTCTCGGAGGGCTTCGCGCCTGTGAAGTAAGTCGTCTCCAAGCCTTTAAGCGCGTTCGGCTACTGCCCTCTACAGTTTGCTTTCTGCTTTTTTTTGCTATCCTGATCCCATGAAACGCATCCTCCTGTTTGTCCTGACGAATCTGGCCATCATGGCCACGCTGTCGATCGTGCTCAGCGTGCTGGGCGTCGGCGGCTACCTGACCGCCACGGGCATCGACTACACCGCCCTCATGGTCTTCTGCCTCGTATGGGGCATGGGCGGCGCCTTCATTTCGCTGCTGATGTCGCGCTTCATTGCCAAGATGGCGATGGGAGTGCAAGTGATCGACGGCCGCACTGGTAAAGACGATCTGGACTGGCTGCATCGCACGGTTCAGCAGCTCGCGACTCGCGCCAGCATTCCGATGCCGGAGGTGGGGTACTACAACTCGCCCGAGGTGAACGCATTTGCGACCGGGCCGAGCAAGCGCAGCAGTCTCGTCGCGGTGTCGTCGGGTCTACTCCAGACGATGAGGCGCGATGAGGTCGAGGGCGTGCTCGCTCACGAGATTGCGCACATTCAGAACGGCGACATGGTCACGATGACGCTGATCCAGGGCGTCGTGAACGCGTTCGTGATGTTCTTTGCGCGCATCATCGCCAACGTCGCGAGACAGATGGTGGACGAGAGGAATTCGTACCTCGTGAACATGCTCGTGACCATCGTTCTCGACATCCTCCTCGGCATTCTCGGCATGATGATCGTGGCGTGGTTCTCGCGGGCGCGAGAGTTCCGCGCCGATGCCGGCGGCGCGCAGCTGGCCGGCCGGCCGCAGATGATTGGCGCCCTGCAGCGTCTGATGCAGACCAAAGAGCTCGTGGATACGCGTCAGCCCTCGCTGGCGACCCTGAAGATCGCGGGCGCCAAGGGCTTCATGGCGCTGCTGTCGACGCACCCGCCGCTTCAGGACCGGATCCAGGCGCTCCAGAACGCCCGCTGAGCGACGACTTGCAAGGGGTCAGACTCGGGC
>JBOGIV010000292.1:0-6466 GCA_050747925.1 Vicinamibacterales bacterium | reverse complement strand
CATCTGGAGCTGGCCGATCGGATCGGGGGAGGTGTACGGCTACCGCACGGATGCGAAGATGCCGCCGGCCGTGCGTGCGGGGGTGACACCGAAGCGAAACGCCGATCGCGACATCGGCGCATGGAATACGTTCGAAATCACTCTGCGCGGAAGCCGTCTCGACGTCGTGCTGAACGGCGAGCCCGTCATCGTCGCTGCCGAGCTGCCGGGGGTGCCCGCCGAGGGGCCGATCGCGCTGCAGCATCACGGCGCGAGGAAGGACGGGGTCTGGGTGTCTCCGCCGAGTCTCGTGCAGTTCCGCAACATCTCGATCAAAGAGCTCAAGTAAGGAGTGCGAGATGGAGTACACCAGACGTGAATTCGGGAGATTGACGCTCAATGCGCTACCCGCCGCGACACTGCTCCGGCAGCCGTTCGAGGCGGTGGCGCAGACGCGAAAGCCGAACTCGGTGATCGCCGGCGTCCATATTGGCACGATCACATACAGCTACCGCAGCCTGTCGGACCAGAGCGCCGAAGCGACGCTCAGATACATCGTCGAATCGGGCATCAGCGAGATCGAGTTGATGGGAGGGCCGGCCGAGAGCTTTGCCGGCGCACCACAATCCGGGCGTGGCGGTGGTGGCGGCCGCGGTCAACCGCAGACGCCCGAGCAGCAGGCCGCACAGCGTGAGGCGGCGGCGCGGTTGAAGCAGTGGCGGACTTCGGTTTCGATGGACCGCTTCAAGGCCTTGCGCAGGATGTACAACGATGCGGGCGTGACGATTTACGCCTGGAAGGTGCTCAACCCGGACATGTCGGACGAAGAGTTCGAGTATGTGTTCAACGTCGCGGAGGCGCTCGGCTGCACCCACACGACGCTGGAGCTTCCCACCGAGGTCGAGCCGCTCAAACGCATCGGCGCCTTCGCCGAGAAGCGGAAGATCTACGCGGCGTATCACACGCACACGCAAGCGACGATGACGGCGTTCGATCAGGCATTCGCCGTGTCGAAGGCGAACATGTCGAACGTCGATCTTGGCCACTATGTGGCGGGCACTGGAGAGAGCCCGATTCCATTTCTGCGGAAGTTTCACGGCCGGATCGCGAGCGTTCACTTGAAGGACCGGCAAACGCCGGCTCACGGCGCCGGCAATCTGCGATGGGGGACGGGTGATACGCCGCTCAAGGACATCCTTCAATTGATGAAGAAGGAGCAGTACCGGTTCCCGGCGGCGATCGAGTTCGAGTACGAAGCGCCGGAAGGGTCGGACGCGGTGAAGGAAGTGACCAAGTGCCTCGACTATTGCAAGCGTGCACTTACCGACTAGCGTGTGCGCGTTGACATCAGGATTTTGGGAGCATCGACGATGCGAGTGAGACACGCGTGGATGGCGACTGCGTTCGCGGCGCTCGTCCTGGTGGCGGTCGGAGGCGCTGCCGGGCTGGATGACACACTTCAGGCCGGTCAGGGGCCGCCGCGCGCGAACTTCCCACAACAGCAGCGGCCGCCTGGTGATCCAGCCGTCATCGCACGCGGTCGCGCGCTCTACGGCGTGCACTGCACCGCGTGTCACGGGCCAGACCTGCGAGGCGGCGATCAGGGCGGCCCGAACCTGCTGCGATCGCTCGTCATTCTCGACGACCAGAATGGCGAGGACATCATACCGGTGGTCCGCGATGGACGACGCGGCGCGGTTGGGACGATGCCGGCCTCTGCCTTGCCCGAAACCGACCTGCTCGCGATCGTCGAGTTCCTGCACAGCGTCATGGGACAGGCCGGTCGTCAAGGACGGCCGCCCGAACGGGAGACGCCAGTCGAATTGAATGTGCTCGTCGGCGATTCCTCGGTGGGTCAGGTGTACTTCGAGCGGGCGTGCAGCCGATGCCATTCGGCAACCCGCAGCCTTCAAGGAATCGCCACGCGAGTGACCGACGCGCGGGCGCTCCAAAACCTGTGGGTCTCAGGCGGATCGATTGGACGCTCCGGTGGCGGCGGTCGTGGTGGGGACGCGGGCGCCGGTCGTGTGATGGTGACTGTCACGGTGCCCGGAAGTGCGCCCGTCGTCGGGCGACTCCTTCGCATCGACGACTTCATTGTCACTCTGGTCCAAGATGACGGCGCGCGCCGAACTTTCAGTCGCCAGGGCGCGGTCCCGAAGGTCGACATCAACGATCCGCTGGAGCCGCACCGTCGCCTGGTGTTGGAGCTGACCGATCGCGACATGCACAACGTGACGGCCTATCTTGCAACGCTGAAATGACGATCATGAAGACCAACCGACTGCTGTTGACGTGGTTGCTTGTGGCGCCAGTGCTGGTGGTGGCGCAGAGTGGCGGGCTCGATCCCGCTGCGTTGTCGCGCCCGCCGGCAGAGTCGTGGCCCAGTTATTCGGGAGACCTGACCGGACGCAGGTACAGCCCACTCAAGCAGATTACCAAGGCGAATGTGAAGCAGCTGTCGCTCGCCTGGGTCGCGCGCGGCTTCACCGAAGGCTCGGGCGCCACGGGCCGCGCGGCTCCGGGACCAGGAGGCGGGTTCGGCCGCGGTGGCGGTGCGGCGATTCCCCTTATTGTCGGCGGGCTGGGCACGGGCGAATACAACACCGGCGGGCCGCCGAGTTTCCGCGGATCGATCGTCATGGTCGACGGGGTGCTGTACGCAACGTCTCCGGACAATATCTGGGCGGTGGACGCGCGCGACGGCACGATTCTCTGGCACTACTACTGGAAGACGCGCGGCGGCACGCATACCGGCCATCGCGGTGTCGGCATGTGGCGCAATTTCATCTTCTCGGAGTTCCACGACAACTATCTCGTGAAGCTCGATGCCAGAACCGGCAAGGAACACTGGCGCGTCGAGATTTCGGATTTCGATCAGCAGTACTTCTCGTCGATGGCGCCGATCATCATCGAAGACCACGTGATCGTCGGTACCGGCAACGATCTCGACATGCCTGGCTTCGTGCAGTCGTACGACCCGGAGACAGGGAAGCGGAAGTGGATCTTCTACACGGTGCCGATGAATCCGGGCGATCCGGGGGTCGAGACATGGCCCAGCCTCGATGCCGCACGTCACGGCGGCGCGCAAGTGTGGGTGCCGGGCGTGTTCGATCCCGAAACCCGCAACTACATCTTCGGCACGGGCAATCCCACGCCGGCGTACACGCCGGCGGGACGCGGAGAGGGCGTGGGGCTGTTCACCTGTTCGTTGGTCGCGGTCAACATCGATACCGGAAAGATGGCGTGGTACTACCAGACCTCGCCGCGCGACATGCACGATTGGGATTCGGCGCAGACACCGATCTTGATCGACGCCGTGATCAATGGCCGGCCGCGCAAGCTCGTGTCGACAGCCGCGCGCAACGGCTACTTCTTCACCGTGGACCGGATCACCGGCGAGCACGTGGCAACGGGCAAATTCGGAAGCTTCGCGAATTGGGCGAAGGGTCTCGACGACAAGGGTCGGCCGGTGCTCAATCCGGAGAAGGTGGCCACCATACCGGGTGCGATCGTGAATGGCAGCATCACCAATTGGCCGCCGCCGGCCTATTCACCTGACACCGGCCTGTTCTACGTGCCCGAAACCAACGCCCTGTCGGTCGTCTACCTGATCGATCCCGATCCGCGTGGATCGATGGGGCTTGGCGGCCGTCAAGGTTCGGGCATCGGCAGCTACGGGAACTTCGTGACGGCCATCGACCCGAAGACCGGCCGCGTTGCCTGGCGGCATCAGTTGCCGGGGGGAGGTGGACCCACCGGGATGTTGACGACGGGCGGTGGGCTCCTCTTCGCCGGGGACGGCGCCGGCAACCTCGTGGCCTTCGATGCCGCAAACGGAACGCCGATCTGGAATGCGCGGCTTGGGAACGTGACCAACGCGCCGCAAACCTTCCTGATCGATGGCAAGCAGCATGTACTGGTCGCCGCTGGCGATATGCTCTACTCCTTCCGTTTGAATTGAGGCGGGGGAGAGTTCACAGGGAGATCTCCCTGACCTCTCTGTGATTCTTCTCCCACTTCGATTGGAGGCATCGATACGAAGCCATTTCGATCAGTACGTTGCTGCTTGGGCAGCCGCTGGTGTTTGTCTGGGCGCCGCTATCAACGCTCAGACGCCCGCGCCGGCGGTGCAGGGTACGCCGGCTGCTGGGACACGATCACAGGATTCACAGACGGAAGGCATTGTCCGTGTAAAGTGAGAGCTTTCATGAGCGACGTCCAAATCGTAGTGAAGGCCGCTCGCGCACCCGTGCACCGGCCCGTGTGATGGCCGCGTGAGAAGCGCGCCGCGGTCGACAGGTTGACTACTGGTCGCCGGTTGAGCGACTGCGTCGCATGGCGATCGTCCAGTTCGCGATTGCCAATCCCTTCACGCGTTTGAACTCGGCCGTGTTGTTCGTGACGAGCGTGAGCCCCTGGCTGCGCGCGTGCGCAGCGATGAGGAGGCCGTTGGCGCCGATGAGTGCTCCGCGCTTCTTCAAGTCCGCGCGAATCTCGGCGTAGTGCTTGGCCGCGTTATCCGGGAAGTCCAGCACTTCGACGTATGGCAGGAACGCCGCGAGCGCGGCGGCGTCGTGGCTGCGGCGGGGAGACACCTCGACGCCGTAGAGCAACTCGGACTTGGTGATGACTGACATGCAGACGTCGGTCACCGGCACGGACTGCAGTCGGCGCAGCAGCGGCTTGCTTGTGCGCTTCATGATGTATGAGCACGTGTCCGTGTCGAGCATGTAGCGCGGCATCAGAGCTCGCGCTCCTGGACGGGCAGATTCTCCACCTCGTCCATGAACGCGCTCGACGCGACCGGTGCGCTCTCGAGATATGGCCCCCAGTCCTGCGGTCGCGCCGAGAGGATGACGTCTTCACCCTCCTTGCGGATGAACACTTCGTCGGTGGAGAACTGATACTCCTTGGGCAAGCGCACGGCTTGGCTGCGATTGGTCATGAAGACTTTGGCGGTACGCGGCATGCTCAGAGCCCTCGCAGTGGGGGAAGCCATATACGTCAGTATATCGCAGCGGCGGTGGCCGTGCCCGGGAGCGGGGTGGACGCTCGTCAGCGCCGCGTTTGAGCGACCTAGTCCGGCTGCTCAATACGTGACTCTATCTCCGGTGACGATGTACTTCCGCCGGACTGCAGGTTCGTGGCAACGTTCGGAATCGTGAAGCCCGGCGAAGGCGACCGCGCACACCAACGCGAGCACAGTGACCATCCGAAGGCCACGCGCTCCAAGGTGGCTTCACATCAGCTCCGCTCCGGCGCGGCCAGATACCTTCTCCTGGCGCGGACGGTCATACCCGGCTTGGACACGCGTACCTGCAGCTTGTGCACCTTACCATCGAGGCTTGCTGGAGCAAACCCGATCAAGTAGTGGCTGCGAAGCTCCTGCGCCACGCGGGAGAACGTTGGCGACAGATCCGCCGTCTTGGCTGCAGGATCTCGACGCGGCTGTCGAAGTCCACGACTTGGGCGACGTCTCCAGGTCTCAGGTGCGCGACGAATTCTGCCGCGGCTTTCTGAGCGAGCGCCCGTCGCTGCTCCATGCTGGCGCAACTGTCGATCCGCAGCGACACCGACTTTGACGAACACCATCGCTTTAAACCGGAACACTTGAGTTGATGCGAGTTCCGGTGGGCTGGTGGGCCAGGTAGGCCTGGTAGGGCGGGTGGGAGAAGCCGGGAGAGATCATCAACCCAAGTGAGCTGCGGGATTAGAATCAACCGCTGAGTGGCGATTGGTCCGGGCACACGCGTCGGTCCCTACGAAGTCACCGCACTGATCGGCGAGGGCGGTATGGGCTTGGTATACCGGGCGACCGACACCAACTTGAAGCGGACGGTCGCCATCAAGGTCTTGCCCGATGCGGTCGCAGCCGATAGCGAGCGCCTGGCGCGTTTCCAGCGAGAAGCGGAAGTGCTGGCCAGGCTCAACCATCCGAACATCGCGCAGATTCACGGACTGGAGAGAAGCGACTCTTCGCCAGGGTCAGGGCAAGCGGGCATCCGCGCGTTGGTCATGGAGTTTGTCGAAGGGCCCACGCTCGCCGACCGCATCGACCAAGGACCGATTCCGCTCGGCGAGGCGCTGGCGATTGCACGGCAGATCGCCGAGGCGATGGAGGCCGCGCACGAGTTGGGAATCATCCATCGCGATCTGAAGCCGGCGAACATCAAAGTGCGACCGGACGGAATGGTGAAGGTGCTCGATTTCGGCCTCGCGAAAGCGCTCGCGCCAGCCGACGCGATGTCAGCGAGCGTGACGCTATCGCCAACGATCACATCGCCCGCGATGATGACGGGCGTCGGCGTGCTGCTTGGCACGGCCGCCTACATGAGCCCTGAGCAAGCGCGCGGCAAAGCGGTGGACAAGCGCACCGACATCTGGGCGTTCGGGGCGGTGCTCTACGAGATGCTGACCGGCCGGCGAGCCTTTGCCGGCGACGAAGTCTCAGAGGTGATCGCGTCGGTGCTGGCGCGAGAGCCCG
>JBOGIV010000291.1:0-10266 GCA_050747925.1 Vicinamibacterales bacterium | reverse complement strand
CCATTCGCCGGGTTCAGGAGCTCGCTGAAATCCCCGCGCCGCATCGCGTCGGTCGGCACCGTCGCGGTGTTGGTGGAGATTTGGAAGAAGTCGACATACTCCTGCGCGCCGAAGAAGAACCGGTTCCTGAACGCGTTGCCGGGCACTGGACCGCCCACCGCGTAGGCGTACTGCTTGTAGTCGAAGTCCTGCGGCCCGCTATTCTCGAGCGGGTTCGGGCTCCTATTGCGCGTCCAGGTGTTGGCCTGCAGCGAGTCGTCGCGGAAGAAGAACGAGCCGCTGCCGGTGTAGCGGCTGCTCCCGCTCTTGGTGACGAAGCGGATCTGGCCGCCGCTGGCGCGGCCGTATTCCGGCATGTAGTTCGCCGTCAGCACCTGCACTTCCTGGACGGCGTCAACGTTCTGAATGCCGATGATGGCGCCGGTCGATCGGGTCCGCACGGCGACCGCCCCGTCGACCGAAATCGTGTTCTCGTCGGCGCGGCTGCCGTTGATGTTGAAGCCGCCGTTGCCCAAGTCGTCGAAGCCGCGGCTGTTGAACGCCCCGCCGACGACGCCGGCCTTCAGGCTGACGACCCCGATCGGGTTGCGTCCGGAGAACGACATCAGCTCGATGTCCTTGGCTTCGACGGTCTTGCGCATCGTCACATCGCTTTGCAGCGGCGTGGCGACGGCCATGACCGTGATCGTTTCGGCGAGCACTCCGGTTTCGAGGCTCACGTCCACCCTGGCACTGGACGCCGCGTCGAGCGTCATGCCGGTCTGCATCCACTTCTTGAAGCCCTGCAGTTCGACCGCGATTTCGTACATGCCCGGCGCAAGCGCGGGAAAGACGTAGTAGCCCCGCCCATCGGTCACCGAGGTCCACTCGAGCCGAGTCTGGCTGTTGACGATGGTGACGGTGGCACCGGGAATGACGGCGCCGGATTGGTCCTTGACGAACCCCGCGATTTGACTGCGATCTCCCTGTCCGAAAGCCGGAACAGCGGCGATCGCTACGAGGACGAGTGAGGTCAGCAGAACGCGCCTCATTGTGCACCTCCCCCAAATGACAGATCAGCGAATCTCGTCGGATGCTAGCACCGAACATTCACGGCGCGAGAGGAGATTGAGGGTGGGTCCCATGCGGAATCCTTCGCCGCGACGTCAGCGCAGCGCGCTGGAACTACTCGCCCGGAAGAAAGCTGCTCATCACACCGGTCAACCGACTCTCAGCTCCTTCAGGCTCCCGAGCGAACTCGCCTTCGGCTCGAACAACGCCAGTCACCGCTTCGTGTCGGTTGTCGGTCTCCAGAGTCGGCGTGATTCGAAGCTTTTTCCGTGCGAGCAGTTCCAGCGAGGATCCGGAACCGGCGGCGTAACATCCGACCTTGGTCCCCCCGGCCGATCGTCGCGTTCGCAGGGGTGAGAGCTGGAGTCGAGGCCGCTGCCTCTTCTCCAGCCTTCACGTCATCGCAGCCTGCGCGCCGAGGAACGTGGCCAGCGCGCCCAGCGCCGTCCGCCACTTCGCTCGTCGTTCCTCCACCATCGCCGCGGTCGTCAGGTTGTTATCGGTGATCGACACCGACACCTTGCCGTTTGGCTTCGGCCAGAGCTGGACCAGCACGGTTGAGCTGTCCCACTTGAATCGCACGTGCGCCTGGCCGTTCGGTTTTACGACGAATCGCCGGGTCCAAAGCATGACGGCCCAGAACTGAACGCGATCGCTAAGCTACTCGTCCCGGAGGAACCTTCTGCGAAGCGCCAAGAGGAACATCGCAAGCTGGGCAGGAACGAAGACTCGAGCCAAGGCTTCAAGTAGTGATCCCACAGTCGAATGTGTTCTAAAAGTGGTTGAGTCGCGGAGAGTCGAGACCTCCAGAGAATGAATAACCGCTTGAACATACGGCCTCGCATAGGCTCGGAACTTGTCGATTGCGATTCCGATGAATCGCGTCGCGTGTGTTTGCTGAGGGTCAGAGACCACAACAGGAGCATCGACGGAGTGCGCGACGGTTGTGTTCTGTAGACCGATAGACCAAAAGGCCCCAGGGAGGAATACAAACACCAAGAACGTCAGCACTCTTCCGGCGCACCAATAGTCGCTTCAGTAGAAGCTCAAAAGGCGATAGAGACCCAAGACGAATCGCGCGATTCGGCCCGTTCCCTGGTCGAACAAGATCCTCATCGTGTTGAGGGCCGCGGTTCAAGCCGGCGTCCAGCTGCGTTCCGCGTGCGCGAGGACGGCGATGACCTGTTCGCGGGTGACGCCTGGAAACCACTTCAAGAAATAATCGACTCTAGCACTCTCTTCGAGATTCTCGAACAACGCACGGACCGGAACGCGGGTGCCCTTGAACACCCACGCGCCACTCACCTTGTGGGGAGACCGTTCAACGGCCGTACAATCTTTCCAGTCCAACATGGCACCAGTGTAGACCCACACAGAACCCACGCCAAGGCGCTCAGGGTTTCCAGTTCCCGGTCGGCGTGATGAGTAGATTTCTTCCGGGCGAGTAGTTCCAGCGAGCCGCGGCTAGAGCGGCGGGCGCCGATCACCGCGAACCTTGCGGCCCCCGCGGAAACTGCCGCATGAGCCGCGTTGGGCGAATCAGCCGAGGAGTCGTTGTCCTCCAGCCTCGCGGAAGTCGTGCAGGGCGCGCCGCCGCCCTTCCTCGGCTTCCGCCAGAATTGCCTGGAAGCGCGGATCGCTCCGCAGCGGATCGAACTGGCGGCCCCGCGAGAGCGTTGGAGCGACGAAGTATCCCATCGAGACGGCGCGTCCAACCAGGCCGAGTCCTTCCTCGAGTTCGCCGACATCGCAGAACGCGCATCCCTGCAGGAAGAGAGCCTCCGGGTCGTCCTGAATCTTCAGTTCGCCCAGAGCTGACAAGCGGGCACGCATGTCAGCTGGTCGCTGCTCGAGCCACGCCATCAGAAAGTCGCCCCAGGTCTGAAACGCGCTAACCATGCGCGGCGATTGACGCAGCTCCGTCAGGGTCTCGAGTGCCTCGGCTCGCCGCCCTGCCAATCCGTGCCCGGCCACGCGAGCGCCGAACCACTCCTCACGGCCGGTGCCTGGCGGCGGCGGCTCCACGGCCCGCAGCCGCTCGATGTCTCCCGTCAACACCAGCGTATGGCCGATGCTGGTCGCGACGTTTGGATCCAGTCGGCGCGCCTCGGCGTGTGCGGCGATGGACTCGTCGTAGAGTCCGCAGTAGCGGCAGGCGTGGACGAGCCCGGCGAAGAGCTCTGGATCGTTGCCATGGCGATTGGCCTCACCCAGCAGGCGCACGACCGCTCGCGCGGCCTGGCCGATCTCCGCCTCGAGGTTGGCGTAGAGCTTGTGCGCCACCGTTAGGCGCGGATTGAGCTCGAGCGCGCGATCGAAGGCGTGCTGCGCGCGTGTCCGGCTGTCGGGCGCGTGGGTGACGAACTTGCCGATCAGGCGGTGGCAGCGACCGACGCGTGCCCACGCGGGAGCGAAACGAGGATCCAGCTCCAGGCATCGTTCATAGAGATCGCGGGCCTCGGTGATTCCGCCGAGGCTGCGCGCCAGCTCGTTCGCGCGGAGGTAGAGCTCGTAGGCGCGGGCGTCCTGCGGCGCGTCGCGCGTTGATGATGGGACCTCGCCGGTGAGCGGGAGCGACAGGGCCTCGACGACGCGTCGAGCCACATCGTCTTGCAGCTGGAACAAGTCTCCGAGTGACGACTGCACAGTCTGCGACGTGAGCAGCGTCCCGTCTGGGGCTTCCACCAACTGGACCACGACGCGCAACTGATCGCCGGCGCGCAGCAGCGTGCCGATGACCACGCGGTCCACGTCGGCCTCGGCCGCCAGCGCCTTGAGGTCGGGCGTCTCCGCCGCGAAGCGTGCGGCGGTTGCACTGGACCGCATGATCAGCGAGCTGTGGCCAGAGAGCGACGCCGCGATCGCATCCGGGAGGCTGAACGCGAGAAAGTCGGTCTCGGGATCGGCGCGCAGCACGCGGAACGGCAGAACGACGAGGCGGGTGAGAGGCCGCGCGAGGACGGCGGTCTTGTCATCGTCCACACCGCTAATGGCGCGCAGTTCCTCGGCCATGGCGTCGGCCGATGCCGGCCGATCGGCCGGACGCTTCGCCAGCGCGCGACGGATGACCCGATCGATGGCGGCCACGGCGGGAGTCCCGCTGAGCGCCGGTGGCTGTTCGTGGAGCGTGGCGTGGAGCACTTCGACCATCGTGCGCCCGCCAAACGCCCGGCGTCCCGCCAGCATCTCGAAGAGGATGGCGCCCGCTGCAAACAGATCGCACCGGTGATCGACGTCCGGGCTCGACACTTGTTCAGGGGACATGTAGCTTGGCGTTCCCATCACCATGCTTGGGTTGGTGATGGCCGTCATCGAGTCGAGCGATGGCTCCAGCTCGGGCCGGGCCAGGCCGAAGTCGAGCAGCTTCGCCCCGTGCGGCGTGAGAAATACGTTCGACGGCTTGAGGTCGCGATGCACGATGCCGCGCGCGTGAAGCGCGGAGAGCGCGGCCAGCATGCCAAGGCCGATCGGCATCGCCTGCGAGATGCTGAGCTGCCCATGCTTCAGGCGCTCGGTCAGCGATTCGCCCTCGAGCAGTTCCATGGCGATGAACAACTGGCCGCCGTCTTCGCCGATTTCATAGATCTGGCAGACGTTCGGATGATTGACGCTGGCGGCAACTCGAGCCTCTCGCCAGAAGCGCGTGCGCGCTTTGTCGTCGCCGGCGGCCGACGAGATCATCTTCAAGGCGACGGTGCGTTTGAGGCGACCATCCTGCGCCGCGTAGACGACGCCCATCCCACCCTCGCCCAGCTTGCGCTCGATTACGTAGTGCCCGATGCGAGCGGGCATGTCGCCTGCAGCCGGCGGGGTTGATGATGGTGCTGTGAGATCGGTTGCCGGCGTCGCGCCCTTGAGCCATCCGTAGAGGGCGCGCAACCGTCCTGGTGATGTGTGATCGTCCGGCTTGTCCACGATACGAGCGTCGATCATACCCTCGCGGACGGATCAGCTATCGGCAATCAGCTGTCGGCCATCGGCTTTCCGCGACGCGTGCTGCTGCGCTCGACATTTGGGATTGCTCTATCCCTCATGGATGGTGCCGTCCGGTTCCATGACAAACACGATCGAGAGCGGAACAAAGGCTCGCCAGCCGCCATCGTCGATTAGCCCACAAACACGGACGTCAGAATTTGGCTTTCCGTCCCATGCTGCGTAGGTGTCGACGTAGTAACGAGCGCCCGACGCGCCAACGACTTCAATTGTCTTCTTAGGTGCTCCGACGAGATCACATAGCTGTTGATATGCCAATGAGCGGTACATGGCGAGCTCCGCCGTCAGCACCTTGTGGGCTTCTTCGAAGTCCATGCCCGGATCAGTCTAGGGGATCTCTCGACCGGTTGTGGGCACCAGAGAGCCGAACTCGATCCTCATTTCGGAACCGTCAACTGAAGCGGAATGCAATTTCAGGTAACGCCTTTGCCGCCGGCTCGCGCACGGTCTCGGTCGCGTATCTCGACAACTCCGACTCCGCCGGGTTCACCTCGATCAGCTCACCGCGTTCGCCTCGTGCCGCGAGGCTCCAATCGATGATGTAGCCAAACGTCGCCGTCGTCCCGACGACGATGGTCAGGTCGCAGGGACCGTCGGCGAGAAACCTCTCAACGCGCCGAATCTGTGGTGGGTCCAGGTGTTCGCCAAACCAGACCACGCCTGGCCGCATCGCCTGCCCGCACTGCATGCACGTCGGCACGCCGGGCGCGTCTTCGACCGCCTCGCGATGGCGATATGAGCAGGCACCGCAACGCGTGAGGAAGATGTCGCCGTGAATCTGGACGATCTGCTCGGCTGCTAGCTGCCGATGGCGCCAACGAGCGCGTGCATGAAGGTCGTCCACGTTCTGCGTCAGGACCAGTGACTCTTGAAACTGTGTGGTGAGCTGAACGACGGCCTCATGAGCCGCGTTGGGCTGGCTTCGCCGTACATGAGCTCGCCGCTCGCGATACCAGTCCCACACGAGCAACGGGTCGCGTCGAAAGGCCGCTTCGGTCGCCAGTTTCGTCGGGTCGAGATTCCGCCAGTAGCCATCCGGCCCGCGAAACGTCGGGATGCCGCTCTCGGCGGAGATTCCCGCACCAGTGACCACCAACAGGCGACGCAGATTCCTTAGGGACACACGGCATCAAGCATACGCAAGGCGTGACGCACATAGCGGAAGACAGAAGAAAGAAGCCAGAAGCAAGAAAGCGAGCCGACAGTCGCTGGAACTGCTCGCACGGCGCGCGTTTGCTGGCCAAGGCCACCTGTCCGGCGCGACGAGCAGGTCATTCCGGACGAGTAGTCTCGTCGAGTGAGCGCTCGCCTCACAGCCACGTGAACCGACCGAGTGTCAGCGTGCCGAGCGCCTGCCTGAGCGAAGCCGCATGAATGTGCGGCTGAGTCGAAGGGGACTACGGACGGCTGCTGCATGTCGCCCGCCGCTTCGATCAGGCCATCGATCAATTCCGACGCACGCTCGACATCGACGCCACGTTTCAGCAGGCGCATTTCGATCTCAGCATGTCGTACGCCGAAGCGGGCCGGTACGCGGACGCCATCGCCGAGGCTGACTCCCTATCTCGGCAGTGGAGATCGCCGAAGCGTCCTTCTTGGCTTGCTCGCCTACATGCGCATCAAGAGCGGTGACGAGAGCGGCGTCGTCGTGTTCTCGAAGGGCGAGCCGAGGCTGGACCCGCTACGCAATGACGCGCGGTTCAAAGAGCTGATGCGGCAAATAGTTGGGGTGACCAAACAGTAAACCTGTGTCCTGATCTCAGGGAGTTAGGAGAATGATTCTCCTGATCTCCTAGCCTCCTGTTTGCGGTTTTTGCCGACCTCCGATCGGGCTCGACTCACAAAATCTCCCACCTTCTGCCGGCGGCGATGTACGGATAGCTCTAGAGAATCCCTGGCCCGGTTTGTGCTGACTTCTCCCGCATGATTCGAACTGATGACCAGATCAATGACATCACTGAGGGCGTGATTGGTTGCGCCATCGAGGTGCATCGAACGCTCGGTCCGGGATTGCTCGAATCCGTGTATCGGGAGTGTCTGATGATCGAGCTCGTCGAAAATCGATTCGCGGTCGAGCGGGAACGGTGTGTCCCCATCGAGTACAAGGGGCGTCCGATCCGGTCCGCACTGAAAGTTGACGTGCTGGTTTCAGGGATATTGGTCGTTGAGCTCAAAGCGGTCGAGGCGCTTCACCCAATCCACTCCGCTCAGGTGATCACATACCTCAAACTCACTGGATGTCCCGCCGGCCTTCTGATGAATTTCAATGCGACTACGCTGCGAGCCGGGTTGCGGCGACTCGATCACCCGGATCGTTACTTGAAAAAACAGGAGCTCAGGAGACCAGGAGACTAGAGATTTTGGAACAGGAGGTCAGGAGACCAGGAGAATTGTTTTCTTTTGAATACGATTCTCCTTCCCTCCTGATCTCCTGTTTTCCATGGCCTCAGCGCCGCCGCGTCGGCGCACCGCCTTGACGGCCGCGTTGGCTGAGGAGTCACTGGGCGGCTGCGTACCGAAGCCAGCCTCGAAAGATGCCGCACGCGTCTGATTCCAGAGTACAGTAAGACTCCCGCCGAAGCGTCAGCGAGCGCCGAACACGCCTGGGTGCTCAGTCACGCCGCCGCCGAAGGCGAGTACGCGGAGACATCGTCAACCGGGCACGAGCCGTGCCGCTGAGAAGGGTTTGTATGCCGTTCACCAGGACTCAGGCCATCGCGTTTACCCCGTCGAATATCCGATCGAGCGTCCCCAACGTCGGGGGCGTGTACGGGATCTTTGAAGCGGGGGCGTGGATCTATGTGGGAGAGACCGAACACCTCCAAGGGCGCTTGCTCGAGCACGCAGCCGATCTCAAGCACGAGATGCACCGTCACCATCCGACTCATTTCGTCTACGAGCTCACGACCGAGCGCTTGCCGCGGCAGAACCAGTTGATCAGGGAGTGCGCGCCGGTGTGCAACAAGCGAATGGCAACAGTCCGGAGCACCACGAAGCGGTTGTAACCCGCAAGGTCGCCCGGCGGCGGCCTTGCCGCCACGTGAGTGCAAGAATGTGACGTCGCTCCTGCGTACGCCGCCCGGTCGTGCGCGAACACACTCATGGAACGCGTTCACCAAAAAGCGGTCGTCTTCCTCCCGTGGAGCTCGATTGAGCGTGAGGCGCAGCAGCAGATTCTGAACACGGCCAGCATGCCGTTCGTGTTCAGGCATGTCGCCGTGATGCCGGATTGTCACTACGGCAAGGGCGCGACGGTGGGCACCGTGCTGCCGACACAGCGCGCCATCATCCCCGCGGCCGTCGGCGTCGATATCGGCTGCGGCATGATCGCCGTCCGCACGCCGCTCGTGCGAGGCGACATTCCCGATGTCAGCGCCGTGCGTCAGGGGATCGAGCGCCGCATTCCGATGAGCGCGGGGCGCAACAATCGCACGCTCACTCCAACGGCGGCGGCGCGGGTCGGCGTTCTCGAGGAGCTCGCCAGGGCGAGCGGCGCGACCCCCGACCAATACGACAAGAACTGGCAGCTCGCGCTCGGGACCCTGGGCGGCGGCAATCACTTCATCGAGCTGGCCGAAGATGCTGACGGTGCCGTGTGGCTGACGTTGCATTCGGGGTCACGCGGCGTCGGCAACCGCATTGGCCAGCACTTCATTCGAGTGGCGCAGGATCTTTGCAAGAAATCAGGGGTGACGCTGCCCGACCGCGATCTCGCCTACCTCTCCGAGGGTCACCCGGCCTTCACCGCCTACCTTCGCGATCTGAATTGGGCGCAGCAATTCGCGCTGCACAACCGCAACGAGATGATGGATCGCGCGATGAGCGAATTGAGCCGTGCGGTCCATGGCACGGAAGCGCGCAACGAGGATCTCGAGTTGCAGCGCATCAATTCACATCACAACTTCACGCAGAAGGAGCGTCACTTCGGCGAGGAGGCGTGGATTACGAGGAAGGGTGCGATCGAAGCCCGCAAAGACAACTGGGCCATGATTCCCGGCTCCATGGGCACGCGCAGCTACATCGTCCGCGGCAAAGAGCATCCGATGAGCTTCCATTCGGCGCCACATGGCGCCGGCCGCCGCTACTCACGCACGAAGGCGCGCGCGTTGTTCACGCTGGACGATCTGCGGCGCGCGATGGAGGGCATTGAGTATCGGCACAGTCATGTGCTGCTCGATGAGATTCCTGGCGCCTACAAGGACATCGACGAAGTGATGGAACACGCGAAGGACCTGGTCGAGGTGCACTACGTCTTGAAGCAGTTCGTCAACATCAAAGGAGATTGAATCGGCGCAGGCGGGGACTCGCGCAACGTTTCAAGGGACGTTCGCAGCGAACCACTTGGTGATCGCAAGGTACAAGCGGCCCCAGATGCTGGTTTCGAGCACGTGGGCGTTCTCGTCCACGTTGTCGATGCCTTCGATGAGCACCAGATCAGCGCCCGGCGCCACGGCCTCGAGCGCGGCTTGATACAACTTGCCGTCCTGCCGCGGGATGACGGGCCCGGCGGGAGTGCAGCGGCTGCAGTCATACCCGGGAACGACCTGGCCCACGCGGAAGCCGTTCCACGTCATGAGCGTGGCAAACGAGCGTCCCGGCTGAAACCAGTCGAACACGCCGTCAACACGGATGGCGGGATCGAGCCGCGACCAGCTTTCTTCGACGATCACGAACGGATCGACCCCGAAGTCGCGCCGAGTCGCCTCGCGCAGCGCGTCGATCAATCCATGGAAGAAGTTCTGGCGCGCGTACCATTCGGCGCCGCCGTGCCACATGAACACGACGGGACGGCCGTCGATGGTCAGACGATGACGCGCAGGAACGGTTTGGAAGAAGCGCTTCCACTGCTGGTCGTAGAAGTAGTGCAGGCCGCCCTCGCCCGTTCCGGCCAGGTCCGACAAATCGAAGCGCACATCAAGGGTCCACCCGCGGCCACGCGCCTGGTTCTTTCGCAGCACCTCCGACGTCGTGTCGTCGAAGAGCGCGATCTTCAGGCCCGGCGCCGATCGATCGATGGCCGTCAGCAGCGGGCCCAACGACGCCGGGTCGGCGGTGGTGTCTTCGCCCCAGGCGTTGACCGCCAGCCACCCGAGCCCGGCGTCGCGCGCTTCGCGGACGACCGCCGCCCACCAGGCCGGCTCGCGCGCGTCCCAGTGAATTCCCGGCGGAAAGAGGGTAGCGTCCGGCAACTCGGTGTACCACCACGAGAACATGGCCCCGTAC
>JBOGIV010000290.1:0-13904 GCA_050747925.1 Vicinamibacterales bacterium | reverse complement strand
CCTCGAGCCGGCAGTGGCTGCCGTGGGCGGCTGCTGGCTGGGTCGTCGTCGTGTCGTCGATGTTGGCCTGGTTGGTCCTTGAACGCATCCCTCACATCGGTGATGAATGGACCTACCTGTTTCAAGCCAAGCACCTCGCCCTCGGACAGTTCTGGCTTCCGCCGCCACCGGATGCGGAAGCCTTTATGGTTCCCCTGACGTACCAGGACCCCACGCGTTGGCTCAACGCCAACATGATCGGTTGGCCGGTGGTGCTCTCCGTAGGAGTCAGGCTCGGCATCCCCTGGATGATCAACCCGCTGCTGGCCGGTACCGCGATTCTGTTGGCTCATGCCCTGGTACGTCGCATCTATGAGCGAACTGTTGCAGATGCGGTCGTCCTTCTGATGGCAGCTTCTCCATGGCTCCTTTGGATAAGTGCCAGCCTGATGTCCCATGCCCTTTCGCTGGTGCTCGTTCTGCTCGTAATGCTGGGTGTCTCGCGGGCACGACAGAGGGGCGCAGTTTCCTGGGGAGCGGTGGCCGGCTCGAGCTGTGGCGCACTCTTGCATACGCGCCCGCTCGAAGCGGTCGTCGTGGCACTCGTCGCGGGCGTGTGGTGGCTGGCTGCCGGACAGCGAAGGTTACGCGTGCCCGCAGTTGCTGCGGCCATTGTTTGTGGAGGAGCGATGGTCGCGTTGTTCCTCGCGTATAACCAATCTGTGACCGGAAACGCGTTTCAAACGCCGCTGAACGCGTTCTACGATGCGGAGTTCCACAAAGGCAGCAATCGGTTGGGGTTTGGAGCCGATATCGGCAACTGGGGTTGGATCGGGCTCGACGCACTTCCGGGTCACGGTCCAATCGACGTGTTGATGAATACGAATCAGAACCTGCACATGGTGCAGTTCGACCTGTTCGGGTGGGCATTCGGGTCGATCACGTTAGTCTATTTTCTTGGAGTATGGAGGCGGCGCAGACTCGACGCATTTATGTGGGTGTGGCTTGGAGGGGCCATCGCTGGGCTCAACCTTTACTGGTTCAGCGGCGGTCCTGACTTTGGTGCGCGCTATTGGTATATGGCGATTATTCCCTTCACAGTTCTGGCGGTTCGTGGCGCACAGGAGTTATCGGCACATTTCGTCCAGATCGGCCGGACCGCCGCGGCTTCGCGCGTGTGGGCGTTTGTGGTCTTGGCCACTGCCATCGGCACGACGAACCTCCTGGTATGGCGCAGCCTCGACAAGTACCTGAACTATCGAGGCGCCCGACCGGACATTCGCCGACTTGCGACAGAGCACACCTTCGGGCGAAGTCTGGTGCTGATTCGGGGCCGGCTGTGGCCCAATTACGGCTCCGCCGCGCCACTTAATCCGATTTGGTTGGGCAATGACGGGGTCGTCCCGATTTACGCTCGTGAATTGACGCGAGAGTCAGTGGCAAAGCTGCGTGCCTATTATGCGGACCGTCCTGTGTGGATTATCGCTGGCCCGACTGCGACCGAACCGAGATTCCACGTGGTCGCGGGTCCCATCGCACCTGGAGTACCGCTGCCGGCTGCGGCGCAACCTGAGCAATCGAGCGCCGACGATCAGCCACGTGGCCCCGATGACCCGCCGCATCGGCGCTAGAGGAGTCCCGCTGACGTGTGTCGCTACGTGAAGCACGGTAACCGTCTCGCGCTACGTCTTGAGGGGACGCAAGCGGCATGGTACGATGCCACCTCCCAGAGAAGGAGGACGATACGTGTTTGCCCCTGTCTTGACTGACGTGATTGGTCTCACCATCCTGCTTCCTTCTGGCGTTCAGTCTGCGTTGTACTTCCCTCTGCTCTACATTGGCCCGGATCAGATCATGCCCCTGACGTCCGTCCTCGGGGCTGTGATCGGCGTGCTTCTGATGTTCTGGAATCGCGTGGTCGGCTTGTTCCGGCGAGTCTGGAGATTCTCCGCACGCAAGTAGTCGTGCCGTCCGATGGCACGATGCTGCTAGCACCGCAACCGTGATGGGCGGTACCGCTACGACTGGCGTCAACGCGGCATGATCTGGATCTGGCTCATAACGGTCGCAGTTGCCCTGTTCATCGCGAGCGCGCTGTATTTGGCCTGGTATCTGCGGTGGGAGAACGCACACACCAGAGGAATGGCCTACTACGGACAGCCGTTGACTGCCCGTCGCACGCTAAAGCGGCAGATGCGGCGATATGCCCGTCCGGCTTTGCCGCTCGTCTATCTCGTGGCGCTGATGAATCGAAAACGCTCAATGATGCCGGTGTTCGAATACGAAGGAGTCTGTGGCCCGACCAAAGTCAGTAGCCCCGAGGTATTTGCGCGCGCCAAGCAGTATCGACCGCAGCCCGAAGACGTCTTCGTCGTCACCCAGATGCGCTGCGGCACGACATGGATGCAGCAGATCGTCTATCAGATCGTCACCCGCGGCCGCGGAGACTTCGGCGAGGACGGTCAAGGGCACATGTACGCGATGAGCCCGTGGATCGATGCGGTCGACAGCGTCTCGATCGAAGACGCGCCGCTTGTCGGCGACATGCCGACCCGGATCATCAAGTGCCACCTGCCGACCGAGCTTTGCCCGTACAGTGAACAGGCGAAGTACATCTACGTCGCAAGACACCCGGTCAGCTGCTTTGCGAGCATCGTTGACTTCAATCGCTCGATGCTCGGGCCGCTGCTGCCGCCGGTGGCAACCTTGGCGAGCTGGTTCTGCAGCGACCGGATGTATTGGCTGCCGTGGCCCAGGCATGTTGACGGCTGGTGGGAGTGGGCCGAGCGTCGGGACAACGTTCTGTTCGTTCACTTCGAAGAGATGAAGAGCAACTTCGTCGCCGTCTGCGATCGAGTGGCAGCCTTCCTCGGGTGTTCGCTCTCAGCCGATGAAAAGAGACGCGTCGAAGAGCGATCGAGCTTCCAGTACATGAAGAATCGCGAGGAGATGTTCGAGATGGCGCCGCCCACGATGTTCTCGGTTGCCAGAGGTGTCTTCATGGCGAGTGGCAAGGCCTCGCGCCATGAAGATGTAACGGCGGCGATTCGGCTGCGGATCGTGGACTATTGTCAGCAGGCCCTCAGTGGCCGTGAGTATCCGGCTCGGCGGTTCTATCCGGATCTGGTGACACCACCGACGAGCAGCTCACCGTTGACATAAACCGCAGTGGCGGCATGACGAGCGTTCGCCGACTGGTGCTGATCACTCACCGCTGGCTTGGTCTCGGGAGTTCTCTGGTCCTTTCGATCGCCGGCGTGACCGGTGCGTTTCTCGTCTGGCCTGGCTCGTATCCGATCCGGCGACTTGCGAGCCGCCTTCATGACACGTTGGCGCTCGGTGCGCCCGGCCAGTTGATCGTCCTGATAGCGACGTGGGCTGCCGTGATTCTGAATGTCGGGGGCCTGTATCTCTGGTGGAGGAAGAAAACCATCACGGTGCGGACCACGCATGGGCTGAGACCGGCCCTGTTGGACCTTCATCACGCGGCAGGTGCGTTGGGGGTTCTGCTGATGCTATCGATCGCCATCGGCGCGATTGGTATGCAGCTGGCCAGGCCACGCTCGCCAGAACTCCTCCAAACGTTTTCCTCCTTGCACACCGGCGGCCGATTCCCGATCCCGATCAAGATTCTGTACACGGCAGGGTCGATGATCTTCGCCGTTCAAGGTGTCACTGGCGTCGTGATGTGGTGGAAGACGAGGTCTGGACGTATCGCAACCTGATGCTCGCAACTCGGTTATTGCCTTCTGACGGTTTCTGCCGGATCGTGCAACAGCGGCCGTTAGCGCGCCGGAAGCGACCTGCTTGAGCGTGGTACGATCACCGCTGCGCCTGTTTGCGGGCAGCGTGTCAACAATGACCCAACCGGCCATTCGTCGCGAGCAGATGAATATCGTGATCGGCGGGCACGTCGATCACGGCAAAAGCACCATCATCGGGCGACTGCTGGCCGACACGCATTCACTGCCACAAGGCAGGCTGGAGCTGGTCAAGGCCCTCTGCGAGCGCACGGCGAAGCCATTCGAGTACGCCTTTCTCCTGGACGCGCTGAAAGACGAACGTGCCCAGGGCATCACCATCGACTCCGCGAGAGTTTTTTTCAAAACGGCAAGCCGGGACTACATCATCATCGACGCGCCCGGTCACATCGAGTTCTTGCGGAATATGGTTACGGGCGCCGCGAGGGCCGAGGCGGCCCTCCTCGTGATTGACGCGAAGGAAGGCGTTCAAGAGAACTCACGTCGGCATGGCTACATGATGTCGATGCTCGGCATCCAGCAGCTCGCGGTGCTGGTCAACAAGATGGACTTGGTCGGGCACGATCAATACGTCTTTGCGCGCCTCGAAGCTGAGTATCGAGATTTCCTCGCTCGAATAGGCGTCAAGCCGGCAGCAGTCATCCCGGTGGTGGGACGAGAGGGCGACAACATCGCCCGGAACTCGCAATCACTCTCGTGGTACGCGGGCCCGACCGTACTCGGTATCCTCGACGCATTCCAGGCCGCGCGCACCGACACCGATGGGTCGTTTCGAATGCCAGTTCAGGACGTCTATAAGTTCACCAACCGGAACGACGACCGCCGGATTGTATCAGGCACGGTCGTATCGGGCACCGCCCGGGTGGGCGATGAGGTGATCTTCTATCCGTCAGGCAAACGATCCGTGATCCAGAGCGTGGAGGCGTTCAATCGACCGCCCCAGCACCTGATGAGTGCTGGCCAGGCTGTAGGCTTTACGCTTCGACAACAGATCTACGTCTCCCGCGGCGAGCTCGCCGCGCTGTCCAGTCAGCCGCGCCCGCACGTGAGCTCACGACTGCGAGTGAGCCTCTTCTGGCTGGGGAAAAGCCCGCTCGTCAAGAAACGCGACTACTTGCTGAAGATGGGTTCGACGAAGGTGTCGATGCGCCTCGAAGAGGTTCACCGGGTCATCGACGCCTCGAGCCTGGGCGAAGTCGAGAACAGACTGACGATCGAGCGTAACGAAGTCGCTGAGTGCACGCTGGCATGCCACCGTGCCGTAGCCTTCGACGAATCGGCGACGATCGCCGGGACGAGCAGGTTCGTCATTGTCGATGCCTACGAGATTTGCGGTGGAGGGGTCGTGCGTGAGGCCCTTCCGGACCGGCAGGGGTCGGTGCGAGAGAAGGTGTTGCTGCGCGAGTACAAGTGGGAACCGAGCTTCATTCCATCGGAGCACCGAGCGGCGCGGTTTGCGCAACGTCCGACGCTGCTCATCATCACCGGCCCAAAGGACGCGGATCGAAAGCAGCTCGCCAAGCGCCTCGAAGCACGGCTGTTCCAGGAGGGCCGCGTCGTGTACTTCCTGGGCATTGGCAACGTTCTGTACGGCGTCGATGCCGATCTTGGCCGCGATCGTGAAAACCGGCACGAGCATATCCGGCGCCTCGCAGAGGTCGCGAATCTGATGCTCGACGCCGGCATGATCTTGATCGTCACGGCGCAAGAGCTCACACCCGAGGAGTTGGACTTGATGAAGACGACCGTCGACCCCGATCGAATCGAGACGGTGTGGGTCGGGGATCCGGGCGTGGCCGGTGCGTCCTACGATTTGGCGCTGTTCCCACAGGAAAGCGACGAGCAGGCCGTCGACCGAGTATGGACATTGCTGCGCGACAAAGGCGTGATCTTTCAGCCGTGGTGACAGCCACAATCCCGATCGCAGTCGGATGTGGCCGTTGACGCCGTGAGCACTCCGGACGACGATGTTTCGTGAGACGCACGCGCGATCGGTCATGAAGGCGATATCGTGGCGTGTCATGGGCACGGTCGCGACGACGGTGCTCGTGCTGATCATGACGCGGCGGTTCTCGCTCGCGCTCGCAGTCGGGGGCCTCGAGTTCATCTCAAAGATCGGGATCTATTGGGTGCATGAACGCGTGTGGGACCGATTGCGTTTTGGCAAGGAAGAGATTCGGCCGGTTGTCGTCTGGTTCACAGGGTTCTCGGGATCCGGCAAGAGCACGATTTCCGGGTGGGTGGCCCGCGAGCTGAGACGCCGCGGCCTGCGTGTGGAGGAACTCGACGGTGATTCCATCCGACACATTTTTCCGAACACGGGGTTCACGAAGGCCGATCGGGACGTGCACATCAGACGCGTCGGCTACCTGGCCAGCAAGCTCGAACAGAACGGTGTGTTTGTCGTCGCGTCGTTCGTGTCGCCCTATCGCGAGTCGAGAGACTTCGTTCGCAGCCTCTGTGGGAGCTTCGTCGAAGTGTACGTTGCGACGCCGCTCGAAGAATGCGAGCGCCGCGATGTAAAGGGCCTCTACGCGAAGGCCCGACGGGGGGAGATTCAGAACTTCACCGGCATCAACGACCCGTACGAGCCGCCGATCACGCCCGAAATCGTTCTCGACACGTCCCGGATTTCCGTAGAGGAGGCCGGCGGCCAGGTGCTGGATATGCTGCGACTTCGGACCAGCAAGGTGTAACCCGATGGATCATCTCGACGCACTCGAAGCCAAGAGCGTATTCCTGTTTCGCGAGGCCTACGCCAATTTCAAGCACCTCGGCATGCTGTGGTCGATTGGAAAGGACAGCACCGTGCTGCTGTGGCTGGCGCGAAAGGCGTTTTTCGGCCACACTCCATTTCCCCTCATTCACATCGATACGTCATTCAAGATTCCGGAGATGATCGCGTATCGTGACCGCCTAGCCGCCGAGTGGCACTTGAATCTGATCTATGGAGAGAATCGCGCGGCCCTCGACGAGAAGCGGACGTTTCCCAACGGCGCGGTCGATCGCCTTACCTGTTGCAGTCTCCTCAAAACCGAAGCGCTGAAGCGAACGCTGTCGGGCGAGTGGCCACGCTATCGCTTCAACCCAGCCACGCGCGCGTACGAAGTCGATCCGAACACCGAGCCGTTTACCGGCGTGATCGCGGGCGTACGGGCCGACGAGGAGGGAAGCCGTTCGAAGGAGCGGTATTTTTCGCCACGGAACACGGAGAACACCTGGGAGGTGGCCGATCAGCCGCCGGAGTTCTGGAATCAGTACAAGACCGACTTCGCCCCGGGCACCCACGTGCGGATTCATCCGCTCCTCGACTGGACGGAGTTGAACATCTGGGAGTACATCGACCGCGAGGGGATTCCGACCGTCTCGCTCTACTACAACCAAGGATCTGGACGGCGGTATCGATCGTTGGGGTGCTATCCCTGCACCAATCCGGTCGAATCCGACGCGCGCACACCCAAGGAGATCATCGAAGAGTTGCGCACGGGTAAGTTCGCCAATATCGCCGAGCGGTCGGGTCGCGCGCAAGACACCGAAGATGGTGGCGGGCTCGAGACGTTGAGGCGGGACGGATACATGTGACGACGCCGCTTGTCGCCTCAGAGCTCGAGGAGGGGGAGCAGAGTCGGCGCGGCCTCGCCGTCTTTGCCCTCGCGCTCGGGCTAGGTTCGGGCCTGACCGAAGGTGTCGGCCATATGGCGCTGCAGGTCGTGCTGCATGTGCTCGACAACTCCTGGTATCCGATCATTTGGATCGCGGCCGTCTTCAACGGCCTGCTCGTCGGCAGCGCCGGCGCTCTCGTCGGGGCGGTCGTGGCCTCGTTTCGAGCGAGCGAGTGGGTTCGCGGCGCGTCGATATTTGGTCTGTTCGTGTTGTCCGGCATCCCGGTGCTGGCCTTGACGCTCAAGGAATGGATCTATCCATCGGCGATCCTTCTCCTCACGTTGGGTTTGGCGTCGACAGCCACTCGATGGGTTGTTCGCCACCAAACGCGGACATGGGGACTGACTCGGCGCGCGCTGCCATGGCTGATTGGGTTGACCGCGCTCGCGCTGGTCAGTATCGAAGGAGGTGGACGGCTGCAGGAACAGATCGTCACCGCGCGGCTTCCGGTGGTGAGCGGTTCGCCTCCAGATGTCTTGGTCGTCGTGATTGACACGCTGCGCTCGGACCATCTGGCGAGCTATGGCTACAATCGTCACACCAGCCCGAACCTCGACCGGATGGCCACCGAGGGTGTGCTGTTCGAGAATGCGTTCGCCGCGTCGAGCTACACTCTGCCATCGCACGCTTCGATGCTCACGGGCCTGCCACCGAGAGACCACGGCCTCGAGTGGGACACTTCACACCGGCTCAATCCCATCAGGACACCGACGCTTCCCGAAGCGCTACAGGCTCGCGGCTATCGAACGGGTGGGTTTACCGCCAACACGTTCTACTTCACGCGAGAGCATGGGTTCGGTCGCGGCTTCATGCACTTCGAAGACTTCTATCACTCGGTCGAGGACATGGCGTGGCGGACCGCCTACGGTGGTATCGCGACACGACTCGTTCGTCCCCGTTTGGGTTTCGAGAACTTGCCCGCGCGCAAGCTCGCCTCAGACGTCAACGGCGCCGTGCTGCGATGGGTTGGCCAAGACCTTCGGCCGTTCTTCGTGATGATCAACTACGTCGACGCCCACGATCCGTATCTGCCGCCCGAGCCATATCGCAGCAAGTTCTCTGGAAGGCCCGACACGGGCGGCTTGCTGAACTCGAAGGTGCGGAATACCAAGACGCTGTCGCCCGACCAGCTTCAGGGCGAGATCGACGCGTACGACGGAGCGGTAGCGTACGTGGACGACTACCTCGGCCGCTTAGTGTCAGCGTTGCAACAGCGACCGGTCAACCGCGACCTGCTCGTCGTGGTGACGTCCGATCACGGCGAAGAATTCTTCGAGCACGGGGGCTTTTTCCATACAAGCCATCTTTACCGTGAGCTGATTCAGGTGCCCTTGATTTTCTGGCAGCCCCGGCGCCTGCCTGGTGGAGTGCGAGTCAGCCGTCCTGTCACCAACGCATCGATCCCAGCCACCGTCATGGAACTGACCGAGACTGAGGGAACAGCGTTCAAAAGTCCGTCGCTTCGGGCGCTCTGGGAGGGGAATCCCCCGGGCGAATGGCCGCTGCCTCTCGCCGAGCTCAACCATCAACCGTGGGCGCCGGAGCGCGACCGTAGCCGCCTCGGATCGATGCGCTCGGTGGTCGATTCCCGCTGGCATTTCATTGAACAGGACGGCCAGCCGTCGGAGCTGTACGACTGGATTCACGACCCTCAGGAAAGGGACGACTTGGCGAGGCGCGTGGAGTCCAAGCCGGTTCTCGAGTATTTGCGCGGGCAGCTGAAGTAACTGTCGACGAGGAGATTTCTGTGCGCAACCAACGAGGCCGCGTGGGAGTGGGGTTGCTCATTATCGCGGCGGCCGCCTTCACGGCACTGATCGGCGTCAACCTCGCAACGGGGCAACTGTTCCAGATCGGCAAGATTCAGATCCTGCTGGCGCTCCTATCGTTGTGGAGTGGAGTGGCGAGTATCCCGCCAATAAGAAGACGGCTCATGGCAGCCCTGGCGCGCTCGCGAGCGGAGTCTCCGCTGATTGAGACCAGACGCAACGATGACGCCACGTTCCTGGTGATCTACACGCTGTGGTTCGCGGCGGTCACGAGCGTGGGCGAAATCGCATATTGGACCTTCGCCAAGGAAGTGACGAAGTACCAGCTGACGGGCTTCGAGTTCATGTGGCAGATTCCGCTTGGCTACGCGATCGTGTTCTCCGTCGTCAGCACGATCTGTGGGATCACCCTCCGAGGATCCTTCAAACCGATGCGGGCATTCCTCCTCGCGGGTTGGTTTGTCATGATGTGTGGCTGGCTGGCGATCCTCATCAAGGGGCTCCATCCCTGGGCGACGCTTGTGCTCGCCGCCGGCGTAGCCAACCTGCTGACCCAGGCCTCACGAAGCCATGCGTACCTCTTGCAACGCGTGGTAAGCCGATCGGTCGCTGCCGCGGTGATCATGACCTTCGCCTCGTCGATCGGATTCTCCGCCTGGCCGCAGATCCGAGAACGGAGTGCGCTCTCGCGACTTCCATTAGCTTCCGCGCACGTGCCGAACGTGCTACTCATCGTGCTCGATACGGTTCGAGCCAAGAGCCTCAGTCTGTATGGCTATCATCGAGCCACGTCACCAAATCTGGACCGTTTTGCCCGCCGTGGGACCGTATTCAATCGGGCGTTCGCAACCGCGCCCTGGACGCTTCCGTCGCATGGCAGCATGTTCACAGGCCGGCATCCACATGAACTCTCCGCTGCCATCGCGAGCCCGTTGGACGCGACGCACCCGACCATCGCGGAAGCATTGGCGGGACACGGATACGTGACGGCCGGGTTCGTAGCAAACACGTGGTACGGGAAGGCGGCGTTCGGCCTCGCTCGGGGATTCCTGCACTACGAAGTCGAGTCAACGACCGCGATGACGAGCTTTATGAAGTCGTCGTTCGGACGGGTGGTGCTCGCCGCTGGAAAAGTCAAAGAGCACTTTGAGACGCATGACAACTTCGATCGGAAAAGCGCGGAAGAGGTGAATCGAGCCTTTTTAGCTTGGTTTTCTGAGCGCCCACCCGGTCGACCGTTCTTCGCGTTCCTCAACTATTGCGACGCTCACGGCAACTATCTTCCCCCTGAACCGTTCGCTCTAAAGTTCTCCAGGACTCGTCCTCGCGGGGACATCGACTCGAAGCCGTTTGCCGAATGGTCGCCGGCCGAGATCAAGGAACTGAACGATGCGTATGACGGAGCCGTCGCTTACCTGGACGATCAACTGGGACGCCTGGTCGATGCGCTCGAGAATCAGGGAACGTTGAAGAACACGGTGGTCATCGTCACCTCGGACCATGGCGAGCAATTTGGGGAGCACAACCTGCTTGAGCACGTCAACAGCCTGTACCCGGCGCTCCTCCACGTACCGTTGGTGATTGTGTCCCCTCCGAATCCAGGCGGGAGGCAGATCGATCGGCCGGTCAGTTTACGCAACGTTCCGGCGACGATTTTCGAATTGATTGGGCTGCACGATCCTGTTGGTTTCCCTGGGAGACCCATCTTGTGGCGAGACGACTCAGTCGGGTCCGACGACGGCGAGATCGTATTGGCGGAAGCGCCACGGTCGACCGAGCGGTCCCTGCCAGAGTGGTACCCCACGAGAAGGGGAGCTTTGAAATCGGTAGTCTTTCAAGGCTGGCAGTACATTCTTAACATCGGAGATGGCACAGAGGAGCTGTTTGATCTGCAGAGCGATCCGGAATCAGACAGCAATCTGGCCGAGTTCGAAGACGGGAAACTGTCAGAGTACCGGCGGCATCTGGAAAGCGTCCTGAGCCCGTCGGAGAGGCGCCGGGTACAACAGGCCGGAACGATTAGGCGATAGGGCGACTTCGAGTCGATCGTTCACCAGGGGTCGCTTGTGCGTGTCTGATGCTTGTGTACAGATACGCTTCTGGTGTCTCCAGCCGTCGGGACTCGGGCCAACGCGATCCGCCTGTCGAGAGCGGCAGATTGCGGGCGGAGACCGACCGCTGAGACGGGTGCGGAACGCGTCAGAAGTATGTTGATTAGTAGAACAAAGTCAGCCTAGCTTAGAGTGATCGCTGATCTAGCGAGGCCGCGATGTGATGGGTCGTAACGCTTTCTACGATGTGACGCTGGACCAGGTCTTGCGACCAAAGCCGTTTTTATGCGTGAGTTAGCGCTCGCAATCGGGTCGTCAGGTCCCGGGAGCGAGGGTGAACGTGTGGGCGGCTCTTTCCGGGATCCGAGCGGGTTCGTGTTTGCTCGTGGGGGCGTGATCTACCGGCAAGTGAACAAGTGCTACCGGCCCCACTATGACCAGCTGATGCGGTCCGGCCTCGCTCAGGATCTGATGGATCGTGGCTGGCTCGTCCGACATGAGGAGCTGGCCGTCGATCCCGTCGGAGGGGCGGCCTACAAGGTGCTTCGGCCCGAGCTCATTCGGTTCATCTCGTATCCATATGAGTGGTCGTTTAGCCAGCTGCGTGACGCCGCCTTACTGACCCTTCGCATTCAGCAACAGGCGTTGAAGTTAGGGATGTCGTTGAAAGACGCCAGTGCGTATAACGTGCAATTCCTACGGGGGCGGCCCATTCTGATCGACACCCTCTCGTTCGAACCGAGCGTCGAGGGACGACCCTGGGTGGCCTACCGCCAGTTCTGCCAGCATTTTCTCGCGCCACTGGCATTGATGTGCTACTGCGACGTCAGGCTCGGCCAGTTACTGCGCAGTCTGCTCGACGGTGTGCCGCTGGATCTCGCCAGCAAGCTTCTCCCGGCTCGCACACGTCTCAAACCCACACTGGCGATGCACGTGCACCTTCACGCACGGGCGCAGAAGCGACACGGCGGCCAGACGCCGGCGGTATCCGGTCGCACGTTGAGCCGATCCGCACTCGTCGGAATACTCGACAGTCTCGCGACAGCCATTCAGCATCTGCGCTGGCGACCCGCTGGAACGGAGTGGATCGGCTACTACGACGACACCAATTACTCAGAGACGGCGATGGCCGAGAAGGAACGGCTCGTCGATCAGATGATGCTTCGTCTGGCGCCGACGACGGTGTGGGACCTGGGCGCGAATGTCGGCCGGTTCAGCCGGCTGGCGAGCGCCAAGCGTGTCGACACGATTGCCTTCGACGTAGATGCTGCCGCCGTGGAAACGAACTACCTGCGCAGTGTTGCCGATGGCGACCAACACCTGTTGCCTTTGGTCATGGACCTGACCAATCCGAGCGCTAGTGTTGGCTGGGCCGGCTGCGAACGTCGGTCGCTTCAAGAGCGGGGGCCAGCCGATCTCGTGTTGGCTTTGGCGCTGATTCATCACCTTGCGATCGGCAATAATGTGCCGTTGCCGCGCATTGCCGACTGGCTCGATCAAATCGCCAGAAACGTCGTGATTGAATTCGTCCCGAAGACCGACTCTCAAGTGCGGCGCATGCTGGCATCGAGGGGCGACATTTTTGATGGCTACTCGCAGCAGGCATTCGAGGCTGCCTTCGAACGTCGGTTCAGTGTCGAGGCGATGACGCAAATTCCGGGGACGGATCGGGTGTTGTACCAGCTGCGTCGACGGCGACCGTAGCTTGATGAGGCGTTAATGCGATCGCTCGATTGCGCGTTCTTCCTGGCCGTGTTTCTCTTCGTGTCTCATCTTTCTGGGTCTGTGGAGGCCTACCTGGATCCGGGCACCGGCAGCATGGCGTTTCAGCTCGTTCTGGGCGGCATCGTCGGAGCGATCGCCTTGATCAAGTTGTATTGGCAGCGGCTAAGGACATTCGTTCTGGGAAGACGCGAAACCGACCACTGACCATTTGTTGACCAGTCATGAAGCCAATGCCCAGCCGAACCGAGCCGCGCTGGACGTCGGCATTGGCAGTCCTCAAGCGGTTGCTGCGCCATTCGGTTGCACCTGGTCTTGTTCTTCTGACGCCCTTTGTCGCGTTGATCAAGCAATACGAGTACGGGTTCGGTCGTCCGGAAATCCTGATTTGTCTCGGAGGATTCGGCCTTCTCAGTTTCATCCTCGGAGCGCTGTCGTCCATCGGCGGTCGAGCAAACGTCCTCGTGCTGGCCGCGGTCCTGACGGTCTTCATAGATGTTCAGTTCGCCCTCGACTTTTGGATCTACGGTTTCGGCAAGGCCAAACTTCTCGCAACCGCCTCCATCGTCATTTCCATCCTGATCTGGTTGCTCCGGCAACATGCGACCCAGCTCATTACCATGGTGGCAGCGACAGTACTGGTTTCAACGCTGATCCTCCCAGCCAACGCCGCTCGGCAGTGGCGTGTGTCGGAGTTGGGTCCGCGCGCCAATCTGCCTCTCATCGTCCACCTCATCCTCGATGAACACATCGGCGTTGAGGGAGTGCCGGGTGGCGAACCGGGCGCCGTGCTTCGAAGCGATCTGCGTTCCTTCTATCTGAATACGGGTTTTCACGTATTCGGCGGCGCTTTCAGTGAGCACGACGAAACCTACCGTTCGATGAGCCACCTCTTCAACTTCTCGGTCAATCAGTACGCGGGTGACTTGATCACGAACGACACCTCCGAAGGCTTCAGA
>JBOGIV010000289.1:0-9536 GCA_050747925.1 Vicinamibacterales bacterium | reverse complement strand
TCTGGCGCGTGAGATCGGCGGCCCGCATCGACAAGCGTGCGATCTCTTCGGCGTCTGAGCGCGCGTCGTGCTTGGCATCGAGCGAGATGAGCACGAGCTCCGTGTATCCGATGATCGCCGTCAGCAGATTGTTGAAGTCGTGCGCGATGCCGCCGGCGAGCCGGCCGACCGCCTCCATCTTCTGCGAATGACGCAGCTGTTCTTCCAGAGCCAGGCGTTTGGCCAGCGCATCGTCTCGCTCGGCCATCATCGCGGCCAACAGATGGCCGCTGAGCCAGCCCATCATCAAGAACACGAAGAGCAGGAACTGGATGAACTGAATCGGAAACGTCGCAAATGGTCCGACGGCAAGCCCGGCGATCCCCAGGGCAAACGCGGCGATAAGTGCCACGACGGTTGCCGCGCCGCGAGGACCGAAGCGCAAACCCGCCCAGCCGACAAGCGGAAAGAACACGAACGCGATCGGCACGTCCCGGCGGGCAAAAAATCCCCAGAGACCAAAGATCAATTGCGCGCCGGCGAACATCGCCAGGAACAACCCCACGCCTTCGACGATGCGCGGCCACGTCCAGACAATTGGCCGCGCGTTGACCCAGGTGAAGATCAGCGAGGCCGTCAGCACGACGCCCAGCCAGTTGCGGAGCCACCACAATCCGAAGCCGTAGAGAAGCTGACTGTCCGGCAACTGACCAGCCATGGCCGTGAGCGTCACGGCAACCGCTGCAGTGACCAAGGCGCCGGCAGGCCCGGCGACGAGCGCGAGCACCAGCGGATCGCGAATCCGCTCGAGCCGGTGATCGAACTTCAGCGCGCGCAGGATTCGGACATCGATGAGGGGTTCGAGGGCGGTCGCCAGCGCGATGAGAATGGCGAACGGAAGCGGCACTCGCGGCGCCACGACGGCGAAGGCGCCGAGAACGACGCCCGGAATCAGCGAGCGTCCACCGAGAAAGACGAGCGCGACGGCAAGGCCCGCAGGTGGCCAAAGGGCCGTGATGCGGCCGGCCTCGGTGGCGGGCAGCAAGACCAGCTCGGCAAGGCCCCAATAGATGACGGCGATCACGACATTCATCAGCACCGTCCTGGTCCGGCTGTTGCTGGCGGACCACGCGCGGATGGCTGATGTTCGCGACGATGACGAGCTCACGCGCCAGACAGCGTAACCAGCGCGCGAGAACATGGCAAGAAAATGGAGTCAGTTACGCGATCGCGACTGGCGCACCGCTCGAGACACCGACGCGACAAGGTCCTCGACCACTCGACAGTCGGAGGGATCGAGGAGGGAACGAAGCAACAAACAGGCCGGTCGACGGCCTTCGGACCAGAGATTATGACCGCATCCACAGAATCAATTGGACTCGGGCTGCGCTCGTCACTAATCTTCGGCCGGGTGACTCCATGAAACGCCGCGACTTCATCACCGCCCTTGCCGCCTCAGCTGTGCCGTCGGCACATGGCGACGAGGATCTGGCTCAACCGACGGTCACGCCGGCGCCGTCGGTGAAGCCGCTGTCGGTGACTCTGCTTGGAACCGGCACGCCGTCGCCTTCGCTGGACCGTCAAAGCTCGGGTAGGCCGGGATCTCATCGTTTGGGACCACAACGAGGTGCGGCGCGTCCGGCGAAAGAGAAGCCTCCGCCGCGAAGAAGTCCGCTTTCGCACTACGCTGCTTCAGCGATACAGAACATCGCAAGTGGAGCCTCGCCTGCCTGGACGCAGCCCCAGCGAGTGTCCACAATCCGCGTAATCCGGCGGCGTGCCTTCGCGAGATAACTGCTGAAGGTCGCGTTTATTCTTCGAGCAGTCCCTTGAGGTTCGACAGCGCTTCGGCGGCGCGATCCTGGTTCATCTTGTCCAGTGCGCCCTGCGAGGCATATCGGGCGAGCATGTTCTGAGGCAGGTCGTACTCGACCTCCAGGGTGACGTGGGTTGCCGCTCCCCTGGGCTCGAATCCGTACGTCCACGTGCTGCGATTCCCGGTGACGGTCTGAAACTGGTAGCTGCGCGGACGATCGAGTTTCGTGCAGCGCGTCTGGCCGGAAATGACGAGCCCGAACCAGTTGAATTCGTACTCCCAGGTCTGGCCGACCTCTGCCTTGGGCGGCGAAATATTGGAAATACGATTGAGACCGGGGATGAACGATGTCGCGGCTTCCGGACGATCCGCAAGGAAGGAATACACGCGGTCGACGGGAGCACTGATGTCAACGGTCTGAGTCACAGTGGGCACGTTGCCTCCTCAATGGCCGGCGCCGGCCGGCAACGCATACCGCGCCGCTTTCAGCAGGGCCGCGGTCACGAGCGTCCGTCTGGTCGCGGATCCGCGCTCGAGGCGTACCGATATCGTGGACCAATACCTTAAGGCAGTCCACTCGATTCGGCCGATGCTGCACGCCAACGCGGTGTCGCCCTCGGAGACGGGCGACAGCGCCAGCACGTCGAGCCGCCTCCGAAAAATCGGTGCCCATTCGCGCGGCGCGAGGTGCGGTGAGCACCACGATTCGACGCCCGCGCTCCCTCGACGAACGACGAGCACAATCCGGGCGCCCCGGTGAAACAGCCGGACGCTCATTTCGTGGCCGTCAGGATCGTCTGGATCCCCACAGCATCCCTTCGCGTTCGGACCTCACGGAACGGCCGGCGCGCGATCAGGCGCTCGAGGTCCGCCGGCCCGCGGTAATGGGTGTGGATTTCAGCGATCTGCAGCAAGTAATCCGGCAGCCGCCGTCGCTGCATGCCGCTGGTGATCAGGCGCCCGCCGGGGTTGAGCACGTCGAAGAAGATGCCGTATAACCGCGCCAGTTCATCGTCGTGGAGGAATTCGGCCAATCCCGTGGAGGTCACAAAGTCAAAGCGCCCGTGGTACGCGGATTCATCGAGCGCGTCGCCCAGATGCGTCTCGAACGGTCGCAACCCCTGCCGCTCGGCGAAATCCCGCGCCTCGTCCAGGACCACGGGATCTAGATCGAATCCGTGGAACCTCACGGCAGATGGAAGCTCACCGATTTGTGCGCGGGCCAGCGCGGCGGCATCCGCCAGCTCTCGTGGAATGCCGCACGGCACGCTCAATATATCGAGTGTCTGGTCCCGATCGCGCTGAAGCCGCGTGATCAGAAACGCTGAGAGCTCGTCGCGCGCCGCGACATATCGCGAGCGGAACGATCGGACTGCCGGCAGGCCCAGGAGACGTGCATCGATCCATCGCCCGATCGCGCCCTGGCCCGATGGCACGCTTCGATAAATATGATCGGCGAATCGATGGCTGCCCGAGCGTTCGAGCCCTTCGCGCGCTAGAAAACTCAGCCGGAGCAGGTAATACACCGGCAGTTCCATCACGCGTCCGCGGCGAATCAACGACCACGGAATGGACGATGACCGCCGTGTGCGGTTGTAGAACGTCGCGTTCACAGTCGCAGGTGCGCCGCGATGATCTCGCGCATCACCTCGGGCGTTCCGGCCGCGATGGTCAGGGCGCGCGCGTCGCGGTACCAGCGGCTGGTCCAGTGATCGGCAAGGAACCCGAGGCCTCCGTGCATCTGCAGGCACGTCTCGATGGCGAGCTGCGCCTGTCGATAGCCGAACAGCTTGATCATCGCGATCTCTTTGGTGACGTCCTCACCCGCGAGCCAGCGGACGAACGTCGCGTAGTTCAGTTGCCGCGCCGCCTCGAGCGCGGCAGCATGATCCGCCAGCTGATGCCGAATCGTTTGAAATCGGCTCAGCGTACGGCCGAAGGCACGCCTGGTCTTCAGGAACGCCGCGGTCTTTTCCAGCGCGCGTGCAGCGCAGGCGACTGCGCCGATGCCCCCGAACAGTCGTTCGCGATTGAGCGCGTCCTGGATGTAGCCGTAGGCGGCGCCGGATTCGCCGAGCATGGCGTCGACCGGTAGGCGACACTTCGTGAAGGAAATGCGGCCCATCGCGCTGGGCCCGAGTCCAAGCGCCGCCAGGGGGGTCACGCGAACACCGCGAGCATCGGCCGGCACCACAAACAGCGTCAGATCCGCGTCGGGCCGCGGGCCAAGGCGGGCCGCGACGACGAGGAAATCCGCCGCCGCCGCATTGGTGATGTACGTCTTTTCACCGTCGATGGCGAACCCGCCAGTCCCGGCGGTGGCGCGACAGGTCAGTCCCGCGAAATCCGATCCCGCGCCCGGTTCAGTCACCGCCAAGGCGCCGAAGCAGCGTCCCGCGCGAAGCGGTGCCAGCCATCGTCGTTTCTGCGCGACGGTTCCGAGCTGCCCAACGAGCGGACCGACCAAGCCTGCCTGCACGAAGATGCTGAGCGCAACGCCCATCGAATCGCAGGCCGCCAGTTCCTCGGCCAACACGGCGGTCCGCGACGCGTCCAGGTCCAAGTAGCCGCGCCGGCCGCACGAGGCCAGCGCGCGGCGCGGGAATCGGCCACTGCGTTCCCATCGGTGGGCATGGGGCGTCAGCTCCTGCGCCACAAAGCGCCGCACCGAAGCTCGGAACGCTTCGTGGCCTGCGTCGAACGGTGCGACGCCGGCTCGCAATCGCCGGACCGCTTCCGTCATTGCGTGGCGAGCACCCGTTGCACAGCGTCCATTACGTCCTGCACGGTCCGAAGCCCTCGCAGGTCCTGTGGCGGCAGCTCGACGTGGAACTCGTCCTCCAAGGCGAGGATACATTCGATCTGCTCGATCGACTTGATATCGAGCGCGGTCAGGACCGCATCCGGCGTCACCTGCTCCTCGGGCACCATTCCCACTCGGCTGAGGACGCGGCGCACACGCGTCTCAACGGCGGTCACGATTGCCGGTCCGGGAATCGTGCGGCGACGATCCGCTCAATCTCGCCGGCCACGGCCGTATCGATGTCGTGCCACTTGCGATGGGCGGTTTCGACCGCGGCATGTGGATGCGTCCGCAGCACGTTATCAATCCAGCCGGCGTGCTCGCCGTCGTCTTCCTCTTCCATCTCGTGAAGAATCTCCGTCAGGCACTCCCGGACCGGCGGGGCCACGTCGGCGCGCGTCAAGTGCGCGCGATAGGTGGTGAGCACCCGGTGCTCGAGAATCTCCGACAACACCAGCAGGTCTACGATCGACGGGGGCACGCCGCCCTTCGCCGAATAGTGTTCCTGCACGGTTGTCAGATGCGGGTCGATCGAACCACCCAGCTCGGCGATGGTCTCGCTCAACATCGCCGCGTGACGCGCCTCGGTCGCGCAGTGGCGGGTGACCCGCGCGAGGAGGACCGTGTCGGTGAGCGTCCTCGCCAGCCGTCCCATCAACAGCGCGCCATGCAGCTCGCTGTTCCGGTAAAAATTGAGAACCCACAGTTCCCGATCAGTCGCTGCCATGAACCGTCCCCTTTGCGAACTCCGACAGACTGACCCCGCACAGCCGACGCAGGCGTTTGTTCAGTGTCAGAATTGCGGCGAGATCATTTTTCTCCGATACCGGCACGTGCGCGACCACGTCGGCGCCGACGTGACGGAAGGCCATTCCGGCTTGCAATACCCGGTCGCGCAGACTCACATCGTCTTTCAGCCGGACATCGAGAAGGTCGAACGCGAACTGCGTGTGGCGGAACTCGTCTCTGGCGATATACCCGGCAATCTGCGCGAGGACCGGCTCGGCCGCCTGGCGCGCAAGGCGGAGAAAGAAATAGGCGGCAAAGTGCTCGCTGATCATGTAGCGCGCCAGCTCGCGAATCGGATCGTCGATCGGCGTGTCCAGGTTGGGCCGGCGAACGGCGATGAGCTCTTCGCCGCTGATCGGGTGCGCGTCAACCAGTTCGAGATAGCGGTTCAGCACATAGAAGTGCTTGTACGATTCGTACAACTGGACCGAAAACACCGACGTGACATCCACCTGATCCCACAGCGCGCGCATGAGCCGCGTTGTGTAGATGGGAAAATACGATTCGATCAACGCCGAATCGCGTACTTGTTCCAGCAAGTCCGGCTGGGTGCGTGCCAGCGGTACATCGATTCGCGCCCAGGCGACGTCGGCGTCGAGGATCCAGCGCTGAAGCTCGGCCTGGGTCAAGTATTCGTCGTAGATCATCTCGCGTCGCGCCGAATCAGCGCGTTGGCGGCCGCCAGACCGTGTTGCTCCAGGAACGCGAGCACCCATCGTTCGAGACCGAAGGCCACACAGGCGGAATGCGCGTCGGTCCCGTCCGGCAAGGTCATCGCAAAACGCTGGCCGAAGAATGTCTCATGAAGGTTGAATGACGCAACCGGCAGCCGGTCCTGCGCCACAGGCAGGCGTAGTTCGTATTTCAGTTCCTTCAGCTGCTGCAGCAGCCGCTTCCCACGGCCCGCGTCGCCAAAAAACGGATCGGTGGCCGGCTCGAGCGAGCCGTTGAGACCCAGCGACGCCGCGAAGTGGCTAGTGCGCGACATCCACTCGTCTCGGCACGCCGTGACCCACGCCGGCGCGCCGACAAACACGACCTCCCGCATGGTGAATTCCCAGAGCCGACCCGCGCCACCTGTCTTTCGATCCGCTTCCCGAAAACAGGGCGACTCGGCTGTGATGGTGTGGGGCCGATCGAACCGCTGCCCGGTGAACTGTTCGTACGCGTGATAGCAGACGGCCGGGGACAAGCAATAGCTGCGGCCGTTCGCGTCGCCAACAATCGACGTGGCGCCCTCGGGAAACGATTCGAGATAGCCCGCGCGAGCCAGCGTCGCGCGAGCGATCGACGGACCAAACCGATACTCCTCGGCGCCGGCATCCTTCGCCAGCTGGAGAAATCGTGCGCCAAACCAGCCGCAGAGGCTCGCTGCGGTGCCGCGCAGCGACAGGCGTCCATCCTGGCACGCCACGAAGCCGGCCGATAAATGATCGGCCATCACGTCCGGGCCGCGAAACGGGCGGCCATCGTGCGAACGCTGCGGAAGTTGGCCATGACGACGTCGGTCTCGGGAATCGTGTGCCCGCTTTCACTCTCGATAAAGGCGATCAGCTGCAGGATCTTCAACGAGTCAATCAGACCTACATCGAACAGATGGGTGTCAGCGTCGATCGACACCGCACGGCCGTCCAGCAGCGTCGTCCGGACGAAGTCCAGAACGCGCGCTTGGAGATCGGCGTTCTCCGGCTGAATCAGGTGTTTCACCATGCGCACCCAGACGGCGCGGCTTGGAGGCTTCGACAGCCCGGCGCGCGCCACGGCCTCGCGACAGCGACGATCGTCGAAGCGTTTCGGAAAAGCCAGTTGAGGAGCAAAGTGCGCGATGACCGCCGTTGACGTACGCAGGGTCGTATCCCCCAGCTGATCGACGGATTGGCAAAACAGCTCAAACGTCGGGAGATCGACGAGCACCGGGCGTTCAATGGCGCGATTCCGCCACGACGGGCGATGTTCCAGGAATGCTTGCAGCGTCAAATCGAGCAGCTCGCTGAGGGGCACGGTGTCCACGCCTGCGCACACGTGCCACGTCGCACCAGCCTCGAAGCCGTCGGTCGCGAGAAACGCGACCGCTCGGACGGCATGGTCCAAGGCAACGAAGTCCACGGGGCTGTCTTCGGATCCCGGAACCATTGGTGCCAGGCCCGCATACATCAATCGCACGGCCTGGTGGATCGCTCGCCTCCTCGCGATGACCCCTGATGAGGAATCCCCCGTGACGGTGCTGATGCGAGCGACGGCGACGGGGAGCTCGCGCATGGCCGACCGCAACTGATGCTCGGCCTCGTACTTCGTGGCTTCGTAAGTGTTGACGAATCCAGCGTCGTGCTCCAGTTCGTCCTCGAGGATGGTACCGGTTCGTCGACCAGCCACATGGGTCGTACCGAGCGCGACGATGCGGCTCAGCCGCGGGCAGCGGCGGGCGAACGCGAGCACGTTGCGCGTGCCGTTAACGTTGGTCGCCCGCGATTCCAACAACGGCGCGTCGAACCGGGTGTCGGCGGCGGCATGGATGATGGCGGTGACGGTGGACGACGCGGCTTCAGCATCGGCTGGCGAGAGTCCCAGATTCTCATCCTTCGTGACGTCGCCGGCCATGACCCGGACGGAAGGACTGCAAGCCGTCAGCGACTCGACATGGGTGAGCGCCACGATCCCTTTTATCGATGGCATCGCGGCGAGCCTCGACACCAAGGGCCGGCCCAAGGTGCCGGAGGCGCCAGTGACGAGGACAACTTGGCCAGTTGGCACTCCGCGTCACGCCTCCAGGAGCAGACACGCCCAGTTCGCACCGAAGCCGAAATTGAACAGCAGGAGGCGATCGCCGGCGGCGATTCTCCCGCGGTCCTGAGCGTCTCTCAGGTTGATGAAGTTGTCGGCGGCAATCACGTGGCCTTTCGCCGCAATGTTGTCCGCGAACAGCCGATCGGGCGACATGCCCAGGAGCGGAAGGAGGATCTCCCAGCTCCGCAGCGATACATTGTGTGGAACGATCAGCGCAATGTCATTCGCGGTTAGCCCGCGTGCGTCCAGCGTGTCGCCAACGACGGTTCGGGCCGTTGGAAAATATGCGGCCACGATTTCGTTCTTGCTCGTCGTGGCATTCCAGTAATAGCCCTTCGCCACGCGGCGATGGGCGAGGATCCGATTGCGCACGGCATCGCGTTCAACCAAAAGGGCGCAAGCGCCGTCCGAAATCACGTTGTAGATGATTTCGCGCTTCCGATCCACGGGCAGCACGTCCGCGCTCACGCAGAGGACGCGCATCGCGTCGGGGTTGGCTCGAAGATGAGCCGCTGCAAGAGCGATGGCGGCCATCAGGCCCGTGCAACCGGCCTGGCCGACGCCGATCGTGGTGGCGTTGATGAAGCCGCACTCGTACTGCAGGCGCGACGCCGGATAGTTGAAGCCTTCGAGCGCGCCGCCGTGGTCCGCAACACGATGGCTTTCGGGGATGGCCCCCGCATAGAAGAGCGCGTCAACGGACTCGGGATCGATCCCGTGTTCATCGATCAACCGGCGCACCGCGATCAGGGCGAGCTCGTCAGCGGGCCGATCGCTGATGTAAACCCATTGGAACCCAAATTGCGCGAGCACATCCGAAGGACTCTCGAGCAGCCCGCGCTCGTAGAGCGTACCGAGATCGACCGCGCGGTCCGGCAGCGCATAGCCAATCGCACTGATCCCGATCGACGGCGTATCCAACGCTTCGCCAGTATAGTGGACACGACCACGCCGAGCGAACGCGCAGGCTGTGTCCACCGCCGATCGCTGTCGAAGACCACAGCGGACCTCCAGATGTCAACCGCATCCTCTACCTTCGAGGCACTGCCCGCGTTCCACGAGCGCCATGCGCCGCGATCAAGCTCTTCTGGCTTCAACACACGCAAAGTCTTGGAGACACTTTGGGGCAGCCAATTGAGTGGCCTGCCAGCCGAAGCTCTCGCATGACCTGCAGCCGGCCGTCGCTATGGCGGGCAGCGTTCAAGGAAACGGAGCGAAGACGGGCCGCGAGGCAGGGATTCGAATTCTACGAGGGCGTGTTTTCCAGGAGCCTGTCTGAGTAACAGGAGCAATCACAGGGAGGTCATGGAGATCAGGAGTCAATCTCAGTCAGATCCAATTCTATCTCCCCGATCTCCCTGATCT
>JBOGIV010000288.1:0-5211 GCA_050747925.1 Vicinamibacterales bacterium | reverse complement strand
ATCCTGGCCGGTTCTCCGGCGCTGCGCACGGCCATAGACGATGATGCGACCGCGGAAGATATCGCGGCGGGCTGGATCGCCGACTGCGATCGGTTCGAGGCACTGCGCAGGCGGTTCTTCCTCTACTAAGTCGGCGAATCTTGGCTTCTGCCTTCTGCCTTCTGCCTTCTGCCTTTTGATCCATGGTCCGCCCCGCCCTCACCGTCACCCAAAGCCTGCTCATGCAGGCGCCGCCGGCGCGGGTGCTCGCGGCGTTTTTCGAGGCTGCCGATCTCGCGGCGTGGTGGCAAGCGGTGCGATCGGTCACGATGCCGCGGCCCCTCGCGCCGTACGCGATCGAATGGGCCGCGACCGACTTCACCGACGAAGTGCTCGGGCGCCTCGGCGGAGTCTTCCACGGGACGGTCATGGACTATCGCCCGCACGCCGCTTTCTTCATCGCCGACGCTTATTGGCAGCCTCCGGAAGGCGATCCCATAGGCCCGATGGCGCTCGAAGTCCAGTGCCGCCCGCGCGGGAACGGGCGATCGACGATGGTCACGGTGAGTCAGAGTGGCGAAGACGCGGGGCCGCGATGGCGGCGCTACTTCGATCTGATGAACCGCGGCTGGGAGCGCGCACTCGTGGACATGAAGGACCATCTCGATCGCGAAGCGCTACGGTCGGTGACGAGGATCTCCTAAGGCCATCACAGTTACGCTCACGAACGTTGGCCAGCGAGGCGCCGAGACACAGAGTCCAATCAATTCCTCGGTGGCTCCGTGGCTCTGTGGCTCTGTGACGACGTACGTTAACGTGTCACCGAACTCGCTGTACCTCTTCGCATCATTCATCAAGTTGCGACGATCGGAGACCACGAGAAAGATCAGCTACGAGGACGATCAGCCACGAGAAGGATTAACCACGAGGAAGATCAACCACGAGGAAGATCAACCACGAGAACGATCGACCACGAGAGCCATTGACCACGAGGACGATCAACCACGAGAAGGATTAACCACGAGGACGATCGACCACGAGGACGATCGACCACGAGAAGGATCAACCACGAGAACGATCAACCACGAGGACGACCAACCGCGAGGGAGATCAACCACGAGAAGGACTATCCACGACGGAGATCAACCACGTGACCGATCGACCACTCGCGTCCCCGGCGGCGTCGGCGGGATGTGGCTCATCGCCGCGTGCGGCCTTTCCGCGACGCTGATTTCAATCGGCCTCATTTTCGTGCCGCCGGTTGGCACACAGAACTGGCTGAACGACCAGGTCAACGTCATCGGGCAGGCGGCAGTGCTGCTGGCCATCGGCATGGCCCTCTACTTCAGCGCCCAACGACCAGGCGCGCCGTCGAAATGACCGAGCACGCGGACGTCGTCATCGTCGGCGGCGGTGTCGTCGGGTCGAGCGCCGCGTGGCAGTTGCGACAGGACGGATTTTCGGGCCGCATCATCGTGATCGAGCGGGACGCCAGCTATCGACGCGCCTCCTCGTACCTGGCGATGGGCGGCATTCGCCAGCAGTTCTGCACGCCGGTCACGGTGCAGATGGTCCAATTCAGCGTCCGGCTATGGAAAGTATTCGACCAACAGCTTGGCACGCCAGAGTCCCGCCCACGCGCGTGGTTTCGTCAGCGCGGATATCTCTTTCTGGCAGATGCGGCCTCGGCCTCGACGTTGATGAAGCGCTTCGAGGAAGAGCGTCGCGCCGGAGCGCATGTGCAGATGCTGTCGGTGCCGGAGCTTCGCGATCTCGTCCCCGGCGTCGTCCTCGACGACATCGTGTTTGGGGTGCTGGGCCCCGAGGATGGTTATGCGAACCCGCGAGAAGTGCTCGGGGGATTTCGTCGCGCTGCGGCGGCTTCCGATGTCGAGTATCGAACCGATGAAGTGGTGGGCATCACTCGCGAAGGCCATCGAGTCGCCGGCGTCCGGCTCGCGAGCGGTCTGCTCATCTCGACACGCCTCGTCGTGAACGCTGCGGGTCCGTGGGCGGGTCAGCTTGCAGCGATGGCCGACCTCACGGTGCCGGTGGCGCCTATGCGGCAGGTGCTCTTCCGTTGTGCGCTGCCTTATACGTGGCCCTATCGATTCCCCATGCTGATCGATCCGGGCGGCGTGCATTGGCGTCACGAGGATCCGATTCAACCCTCCGATCGCGACGCGATTACACTGGCTTTCACCAACTGGAACGAGCGATTGGGCGAGAACTTCGAGCCAGATGAGCCGAGGTGGTCGCGCGACTTCTATCCAGCAATGGTGCGGCGTCTGCCGGCGCTGGAAAAGGTGACCGACGTGACCAGTTGGGCCGGCTTATACGAGATGACGCCGGACCACAACCCAGTGTTTGGCTTTCACCCTGCCCTGGATGGATTGATCTTCGCCAACGGCTTCAGCGGCCACGGTCTGATGATGTCGCCCGCGACGGGAAAGATCGTTTCAGAGCTGGTCCGCCTGGGCCGATCGGAGACGTTCGACATTCGCGTCTTCGCGCCCGATCGCTTCGAGCGAGGAGCGCTGGTGCACGACGCAGCGACGATATAGGGTTCCAAGGTTCCACGGTTCCAAGGTTCCGAATGTTCTTGGGTCCCAAAGTTCGACGTAAGTTGGAACCCTGGAACCTTTAGACCCCGCGCCAGAGGGCGGGGCTGCGCGCGCCAATTAGCGTTGTCGGCCGGCGAATCGAGTCTGCGAGCGGCACCACCCGAAAGCACCGCGTCCTGAGGTGCCGATCGCCCGTGCTAAGCTTCGCGCATGAGCGGGCCGATCGCCACGCGCCGCCGTGCGACCTACGAGGATCTCTGCGAGGTCCCGGATCACAAGGTCGCCGAGATCCTAGACGGTGAGCTGATCGTCACGCCACGACCGGCCCTTCGACATGCCAGCGCGAGCTCGGGCCTCGGGGGTCACATCTGGGGTCCCTTCCAGGGCGGACGCAGCGGACCGGGCGGCTGGTGGATTCTCGACGAACCGGAGTTGCATCTGGCCGACGACATCCTGGTCCCCGACCTGGCCGGCTGGCGACGCGAGCGCGTGCGCTCCCCGACGCCGCCTTCATGACGCTGGCGCCCGACTGGGTGTGCGAGGTCATCTCGCCGTCGACGGAACGCATCGATCGATCGCGGAAGATGCGCATCTACGCCCGTGAGGGGGTCGCACGCCTGTGGCTGCTCGACCCGCTCGTTCGCACGCTCGAAGGGCTGCGGCTCGAAGGCGGACGCTGGGTGCTCCTTGGGACGCACACCGACGCCGACGTTGTGCACGCGGAGCCCTTCGAGGCGATCGAGATCGAGCTGACCTCGTTGTGGCCCGCTCCCCCGCCAGGCTCTGCTTGACGTCGATCGGAGCCAGCGGATTCTCCAAGGGAGTCAGGTAACGCTCGCGCCGAGAAACGGGCGATGGCCGCCGCCCGGGCAGCACTCCACGCTGCCTCCCAGCTTGGCGTCGCGTGCCTGAAAGACACGACCCATATATCGCCTTCTCCCGGGCAGCGACGTGAGTTCCTAATGCGCGAGCTGGGAGCCCGATCGCGATGCGATCACGCTGGCTTTCACCAACTGGAACGAGCGATCGTACCAGACGAGGCGAGGTGGTCTCGCGACTTCTATCCAGCGATGGTGCACCGCCTCCCTGCGCTCGCGAAGGTGACCGATGTGACGAGCTGGGCTGGCTCATGCGAGATGGCGCCCGGCTACAACCCCGTGCTCGGTTTTCATCCATCGCTGGATGGGTTGATCTTCGCCAACGAGTTCAGCGGGCACGGGCTGATGATGTCTCTCGCGACGGGAAAGATCGTGTCGGAGCTCGTCCGGCTCGGCCGATCCGAGCTGTTCGACATCGCCATCTTCGCGCCAGATCGGTTTGAACGCGGAGCGCTGGTGCATGACGCGGCGACCAGCTAGCCCCAGAGTCCACTCGAGTTGCCAGCACCACCAGTCGCTCGCCACAGGTGATCGGGGAGATCAGGGAGAAACATTTGGCTCCCTCGTCTGCCTGACCTCTGTGAGTACTCAACTCAACTGAGCTCCGGTAGAGCTCCGGATTGAGTTCCAAGGTTTCAGAGTTCGCGTTGCCCAATCATCTGCCAGTAGAATGGCCCGCGGAGGTTGATAATGCTGTTTGCTCTGACATGGGTGCCTACCCCCGGAAGCACCGAAGAACGCGACAAGCGCACGCTGCAGTTGTTCCAACGCTGGTCGCCGCCCGCAGGATTCGAGTTCCAGGGGTTCTATGACTACGCCGACGGAAACGGCGGCCTCGCGATCGTTGAGGTCTCGTCTGCTGACGTCATCCTCGAGGCGATCGCGCCGTGGGCCACTTTTTTTCAGTTTCAGATTCGACCGATCGTTCCCTCTGAAAAAGCGGTCGGTGTGTACCAGAAAACGTTGGCGTGGCGCGATAGCATCCGCTAGCTTCGCTTGCGTTGCTGCCGGCGGTCGACCTGGTCGGCCGTCGGCGCCTCGTTCCCCGCCTCGCCGCCTGCCGCCTGTATGCCGTTTGCCGTCTGCCGTCCTGCGTCTGCCGTCTGCCGTCTGTCCGCCTCCGCGGCCGCAGGCCGCTTCGGTGAGACCGCGCCGAAGCTCGCAGGCGATTCTGGGCGAGCGAAGGCGGGCCGTTATTTGATCGTCATCAACGCGATATCCGACTCGTTGTTGGTGTGCAGATAGAACAAGCGGCGGCCGGCGGCCGTGAGGCGAGGCTGTCGGACGAGCTGGCGGGCTGGTGGATCGATCACCACTGAGACTTTTCGTGTGGCCACGTCGACCAGGACGATATTGCCGCTCTGAACACCGAGTACGCGACGACCATCCGGGAGCCACGTGAGCCCCTGCTGCCCGTTAAACGGACGCAGGGAGGTTTCCTCATAAGTCTGACGATCGACGTCGTACACGACCAACTGAGCGGAAACAGCGGTGACACCAACGATTCGACGTCCGTCTTGGGACCATGCGCCCGAGGTGAACCCTTCTTTGTTGCTGCCGACACGAGGCAGCTCCACCTCGCGCCAGGTGCCGTCTGCGCTCGGCTCCAGCATGAACCCGCCGCCTCCGATGACGAAGGCCGACAGGCGATCTCCTCCTGGCGCCCAGTGTGGAAAGATCCAGGACATCCCCCCGGTCGGGATTCGTGTGGTGACGCGATGTACGTCGCTGCCGTCAGCGCCCATGATGAAGACGTGCATGGTCGCACCGGGCTGCGCGGTGTAATAGAC
>JBOGIV010000287.1:0-22882 GCA_050747925.1 Vicinamibacterales bacterium | reverse complement strand
ACCCCGAGGCGTCGTGGCGAGCGGTGTCCGCTCAGATCCGGCACCGCCACTCGCCGGCAAGCGGACGTGTGCGCGCGCTCGACAACGATCGCGCCGAAGTGGAGTTCGACGGGCCACAGACCGCCATCACACCCGGTCAAGCCGTGGTCTTTTACGATGGTGATGCTGTCGTCGGTGGAGGCTGGATTGAGTGAAAGGTTCCAAAGTTCCAGAGTTCCAAGGTTCCAGGGTTCTCAGTTCGAACGCCAGAACTTTTGGAACCCCTGAACGTTGGAACCTTGGAACTTTGGAACCTTGGAACTCTATCGAGCGCTCTGAATCGCCCACTGCTCGCTCTCGTGCAAAGTGCCGGACAAGAAACGCTCCGCATCCATCGCGGCCATGCACCCGGAACCCGCGGCCGTAACGGCCTGACGGTAGATGTGATCCTGCACGTCCCCCGACGCGAACACACCGGGCACGCTCGTTCGCGACCCGTCGTGAGTGACGAGATACCCAGCCTCGTCCATCGCGAGGATCCCCTTGAAGAGCTGCGTGTTCGGCACATGCCCGATGCCGATGAACACGCCGTCGACAGCCAGCTCACTGCGCTCGCCCGTCTTGTTGTTCTGTAGAACCAGCGCCGTCACTTCACCGCGGTCGACGTCTTTGATGTCGACGACTTCAGTGTTCCAGATGAATGAGATGTTCGGCATGGAGCGCGCCTTGTCCTGCATGGCCGCGGAGGCGCGGAGCTCGCCGCGACGGTGGATGACGGTCACTGACGTGGCGAGCTTCGAGAGATAGATCGCTTCTTCCATCGCCGTGTCGCCACCGCCGATGACCGCGACAGGACGCCCTTTGAAGAAGAACCCATCGCAGGTGGCGCAGGTCGAAACCCCACGGCCTGAGAGCTTCTTGTCGACTCCAAGGTCCAGCCATTTGGCCGAAGCGCCAGTGGCGATGATGAGGGCTTGCGCCGTGTACGCGGTCTTGCCGACGTGAACGGTAAACGGCCGGCGCGAGAGATCGACCGACGTGACGTCACCCTGCGTGATCTCCGCGCCGAAGCGCTCGGCCTGCGCGCGCAGCTCGGTCATCAGGTCGGGACCCATGATGCCGTCACGATAGCCAGGCCAGTTTTCGACCATGGTCGTGAGCATGAGCTGCCCGCCAGCTTCGATGCCTTCGATGACCAGGGGTCTGAGGTTCGCTCGCGCAGAGTAGAGGGCGGCCGTCAAGCCGGCCGGGCCAGACCCGATGACAATGACCTGACGCTCCAGAGTCATAGGCGAGGGATTTAGAGATGCTTGTCGATCATGCGCGCCAGGTCGTCCTTCGCGGCCAGACCCACCACCGTCTCCTTCAGATCGCCGTTCTTGAACAACAACAGAGTCGGAATGCCGCGCACCATGAATCGGCTGGGCGTCACGGGGTTTTCGTCGATGTTCATCTTCGCCACCGTCATACGGCCCGTGTAGTCCTCGGCCAGTTGATCGACCGTCGGCGCCAATCGCCGGCAGGGCGCGCACCACTCCGCCCAGAAGTCCACCAGGACCACACCGATCTTGACCGAATCGCCAAAATCCGCGTCCGTAAACGTCTTCACCTTCTCTGATGCCATCAGTTCCCCTGCCCTTTTTAGATGCCGGCCTTTCGCCTCGGATACAGCACTCTTTTATACACTGTGACGTACTCGTCCGCCGAGCGATCCCACGAGAAATCCGATCGCATTCCGTTCTTCTGCAAGCGCGTCCACATCTTCTTGTTGCGAAACGCGCCGAGCGCGTTGGCGAGCGCGTGCATCATCGCACCGGGTTGGTAGGCCGCGAAGAGAAACCCGGTGCCGCGGCCGTTGCGCGGGTCGTAGGGCTTCACCGTATCGACGAGACCACCGACCGCACGCACAACCGGCACGGTGCCATAGCGCATGCTGTACATCTGATTCAGACCGCACGGCTCGAAGCGCGACGGCATGAGAAAGATGTCGGCGCCGCCTTCGACCAGATGCGCGCGCTCTTCGTCGTACCCGATGAAGACGCCGATCCGATCGCGGCGCGCTTGAGCCAGACGATTCCACATCTCTTGATAGCGCGCCTCTCCGGAGCCCACGACCACGATCGACGCGTCGAGCGCGACGAGCTCATGGGCGGCTGCCGCGATCAGGTCGAGGCCCTTCTGGCTGGCCATGCGCGACACCATCCCGATGACCGGGCGCGCGAGCGAGGCCTCGTCGGTGGGCAGCCTAAAGCGCTCGAGCAGGGCCCGCTTGGCCGCGCCCTTGCCAGCGAGATGGTCGGCATCGAAGGGCGCCGGGAGAAAGCGATCGGCGGCCGCGTTCCACTCCGTGACGTCGATGCCGTTGAGAATGCCCACCAGGACATCGCGCCGGGCGCGAATGATACCGTCAAAACCTTCGCCGTACTCGGGCCGCTGAATCTCATCGGCGTATGTCGGGCTGACCGTCGTGATGCGGTCGGCGAAGTTCACGCCAGACTTCAGAAAGCTCACGCGATCCCAGAACTCGAACCCGCGAACAGTGAAGCCCTCCCATCCAAGCAACAGCCTGGGCACCCAGTGCTTGTCAAAGAGGCCTTGATACGCGAGGTTGTGGATCGTGAACACCGTACGCGGTGGGTTGCGCACCGGCGGGAGCGCCAATCGAGAGACCATCGGACGCAGATACGCGAGCGCGAGTCCCGACTGCCAGTCGTGACCATGCACGATCTGCGGCGGCTCGGGCTGGCTCAGCGCCCATCGCAGCGCGACGGCCGACAGCACCGCATAGCGAAGCGGGTTGTCGCCATAGTCGGCGCCGCGCTCACCGTAGATACCGGTGCGATCGTAGAGCTCGGGACAATCGACCAGCAGGGTGCGAGCGCCGGAATCAGACGGCGCTTCGAGCAGCTCGACGTTGAACGAATGGGCTGCCAGGTCGACGGTGAGGGACCCAACCTTCTCGCCACCGCCGACGCCGTGGTAACGCGGCGTGACCAGCGTGACGTCGTGGCCTAGACGCGCGATCGCTCGAGGCAACGCGGTCGCGACATCAGCGAGTCCCCCGGTCTTGGAGAAAGGGAACGCCTCCGACGCGATCATCAGGATGCGAAGGGGTCGCGCCGCGCGGGCTGCCATTCAATCCAGCTTAGCGCCCGCGGCTTTCAAGCGCGCGGCCTTTTGCGGCGAGCGCCGCCGCTTCGGCGCTGTTGCCTTGTCGATGTCGCAGGTCCGCCATGACGTAGTAGCCAAGCGCGGCGAAGCGGCCCTGCGGATCGAGATCGACACCCCGTCGAGCGAGCTCGAAGGCGTCTTGGCTCGCTTCGCCCATCTCGAATAACACCTTGGCAAGAAAGATATGTCCTTCGGAGAAACGTGGATTGGCGCTCAATGCCCTGCGCCACGCCGAAATCTGCCGCGCCCGATCGCCGCGCCGCTCGTAGAGACGCCCCAGGTTGAACGCCGCACGGAACGAGTCAGGATGGGCATCGAGCTCTCTCTCGTAGAGCTGCTCGGCCTGGTCCCATTGCGATCGGTGCTCCGCGATCAGCGCGAGATTGTAGAGGGCCAGCCGGACGCCTGGTTGCTGCTCGAGGGCGGCTCGAATCTCTCGCTCGCCGGCGCCAAGGTCCCCTTGCCTGATGCGAACCGCTCCCAGCGCCACCCGCGCCGCGGTCAAGGACGGGTCGCTGTCGAGGGCGCGCGAGAAACTCTCGAGCGCGTCGCTCAGCAGGCCCCTGTCCGCTTGAACCTCACCCAACTGATAATGAACGTAGGCATTGCGCGGATCGCGCTCCAGATAGTGGCGGTAGCCCAGCATGGCATTCTCGTCCTGACCAAGCCGTCGATACGCATTGGCGAGGTTGATGGTCGCAAGATCGCTGTCAGGCTTGAGCACGAGCGCCTGCTGATACGAGGCCACGGCCTCACCGAAGCTCTCGCGCCGGAAATACTCATTCCCGAGCATCGTCCAGGCATCGATGATCTGTGGATCGTCCTTCACGATTCGCTGCAGTGCGGCGAGCGTCTCGGCCGACGGGTGGTCCTGGGCGTCGAGGAGCTGATTGAAGACTGCGATTTTGTCCTTCGGATCCGGCGCCGGCCCCGCGGCGCGGGCACGAGGCGATGGCGACGAGCTGACATAACCGAGGGCTGCGAGTCGCGCTCGCGTTTCGGCATCCACTGGAGCAGGCGAGCTCGTCGCCACCCTTCCAGAGTCGATGCGCCGAAGCTGCTCGAGCAGGCGATCCCCAAGCGCACGCCGCTCGTCGAAAACGTTGGATCGCTCTGCTGGATCTCGATCGAGGTCGTAAAGCTCCGGGCGAGGCGCGTCGATCACCTTGTACCGCCCGGCGCGAAGCGCTCTCGGCGCAGCCCAGCCAAAATGATTTTGCGCGTAGAGAGACTCACTGTACGCGTCGAGCTCGAGGTCCTTCACCTTTTGCGTCATGAGCGGGACGAGCGATCGGCCGCGCACTGCCGGCGGTGTGTCGACTCCAACCAGCGCGAGCACAGTGGGCATCACGTCCTGGCTACGCACGACCGCGGGAATGCGAGTGCCGGCAGGCGCCTCACCCGGGGCGCGGACGACGAGCGGAACGCGGACCGTCGCGTCATAGACAAAGAGCCCGTGCGTGCCTTCCGAGTGCTCGCCGAGAGATTCACCGTGGTCGCCGACGACGACCACGACGGTGCGATCCAGCAGACCGCGATCACGAAGCCAGGCGATCACGCGTCCCAGTTGCGCATCGGCGTAGGCGATCTCGCCGAGGTAGGGACGCGACGCAAACTCGCTGCGCCACGGCTCAGGTGGCTCGTACGGCGCATGGGCGTCGTAGAAGTGCACCCACGCGAAGAACGGCCGATCGGTGTGCGTCCCGAGCCACGAAAGCGTCGCGTCGACCACTTCGCTGGCGGGTCGCGAGATGTCGGCGATCGAGATGCCGTGATCGCTGGTTCGGGTCAGATCGAATCGATCCACATACTCGTCGAACCCCTGGTCGAGTCCCCATTTCGAATCGACGACAAACGCACCGACAAACGCTCCCGTCGCCCAGCCGGCCGCGCGAAGCACTTCGGCGAGCGTCGTCTGCGTCTCGGCCAGCAGGTACCCGCCGTTGTCGCGAACCCCGTGGAACGGTGGATCGACGCCGGTGAAGATCGTCGCGTGCGCGGGCAGTGTCAATGGGGCCGGAGCGATGGCGCGCTCGAACACCACCCCATCGCGCGCGAGCTGGTCGAAGTGGGACGTGGCATGGGACGAATCACCGTAGGCGCCCAGCCGGTCTGCCCGCGTCGTGTCCAGCGTGACGATCAACACGTTCAGTCGAGCGGTGGACGGCTCGGAAACGCGGGGGACCACCCACCAGATCGCGCAGGCCGCGACAATCGCCGACGCTCCAGACACGACGTACTTCATTGGCGATCTCGCTCTAGGTTCGCCTGAATCTCATTGCATTCAGCCGCTCGGACACTGCACAATCCGTTCACATGTGTTCACGAGCGTCGATCTGGTTACTGACGGCGATCGTTGGCATCTTCCCCACTCCCGCCATCGCGCAGATCGGGCAAACAGCCTCGCTCGTCGGTGTCGTTCGTGACGAAAATGGCGGCGTGCTGCCAGAAGTGAGTCTCACGGCGTCGAGTCCCGCGCTGATCGGCGGCCTGCGCCGAACCGTATCAGATTCCGAAGGGGCCTATCACTTCCCGTCGCTGGCACCCGGCGTGTACCGGCTCGAAGGCGAGTTGGCGGGCTTCAGTTCGGCCAGGCTGGCCGACATTCGCCTGGAGCTCGGCCAAACGCTCGTCATCGATGTGCGACTCGAGGTGGCCGGCCTTGTCGAGAGTGTCACGGTGTCGAGCGCACCGCCGATGGTGAATCCAACCTCGTCGGCCCAACCTCGGAATCTCTCGACAGAGGTCATGGAAAACATGCCCTTCACCAGCCGCTTCGGACCCGCGGCGATGCTGCTGGCGCCGGGCGTCAACCCAAACACCTTCAACGCCTACGGCAGCGGCGGTCAATCGTCGAATGCGTATCAGATCGACGGAGTCGATCTCGGGGATCCGTATGGCGGCACGATTTGGGTCTTCGCCAATCACAACTGGATCCAGGAAGTGCAGATCATCGGCCTTGGCGCCGCCGCCGAGTATGGTGGCTTCAGCGGCGTCGCGTCGAACAGCTTGTTCCGTTCAGGCAGCAACAGGTATTCAGGGCTCATTGAAACGCTGTACGAAAACAACTGGCTGACCGACTCGAACGTGAGCGCCAAGATTCTCGAGGCGAATCCAGACCTGACGCCGGGGACCACCGACTACGTCACCGATACCACCGCGCAGCTGGGCGGGCCCTTCAAGAGGGATCGTGCGTGGTTCTTCGGAAGTGTTCAGTACTACCGCCCAAGCACGGCGCCGGCGGGGTACCCGGCTGCCGGGACCATCGAAGATGGAGGCCCGAGAACCGTCCTGGAGAAATCGCCGCGATTCCTCTTCAAGCCCACGGTTCAATTGGGCGGGACCGGCACGCTCACCGGTTTCGTGTCGGCCGACAGTTACACCGTCGACGGTCGCGGCGCCTCGGCGATCGTGGCGCCGATTGCCACCGTGCGCCAGTACTCCCCTGAGACATCGTGGAATGCGAATTACACGAAGATCCTCTCAGCCCAGAGCGTCTTCGACGTGAAGTACTCCGGGTTTCACGGGTACTACGATCTGGAGCCCTACAACGGCCTCAACACGCCCGGGTGGTACGACGTCTCCGACAATTTCTTTTCGAGGAACTCGTACTACTACTACTCAGCCAATCGCCAGCGGCATCAGGCCAACGCCGCCTTGAGCACGTACTCGTCGAGGTTTGCCGGGGATCACAACTTCAAGTTTGGCGCAGAATTCGAGCGCAGCTACACCAAGAATCAGCAAGGCTATCCGGGTGGGCGCGTCATCTATGCCGATGCGGGAGTCCCGTACGGCGCCAGCTACTGGGAAGGCTACGTCAAGGACGACGCCAATACGCGCACCGCGTTCTACGTGCAAGACCAATGGCTGTTGTCGTCGCGAGTGGCGATCGACGCCGGATTGCGCGTTGACGTCCATCTGGGCGCGGATCGCACGCTCGGCGAGACGGTCTATCGATCGCATCCTGTCGCACCGCGGCTGGGCGTTGCCTACAAGCTCACCGCCGATGGGAAGACGGTCGCCAAGGCGCACTACGGTCTCTACTACGACGGCGCCAAAGCCAGCTACTACGATCTGTTGAGTCCCCGAATCGCACCCTATTACTACGCTGACCTCAATCCGGTCACGCTGGCCCCCATCAGCCCGCTGAGCATCACAGCGCCTGGCGGAAACCGCGTCATGGACGAGGACATCGGCCATCCGCGGATGATCCAGGCCGTTGCCGGCTTTGAACGCGAACTGGGACGTGGATGGGCCGCCGCCGTCACGGGGATCTACCGTAAGAACGACCGCTTCGTGGACGACGTGCTGGTGAACGGCAGGTTCTTCACAAGTCAGGAGGCGGATCCGGGGCCCGATGGCATTCGCGGGAACAGCGACGACACCGGCGTCACGCTCACGGCCTATCGCCAGACCGACGATCCGTTGAACAACGAGTACCTGATTACCAATCCGCCCGAGGCCTATCGGCGCTACAAGGCGGTCGAACTGAGAGTCCGGCGCCGCGAGTCTGACGGCCGGATGCTGGATCTGTCGTGGGTGATTTCAAGAATCAAAGGGACCCAGGACAATTTCAGCAGCTTCGGAAACGGATCGGAGTTCGACGACCCGAATCAGGACGTGCGCTTTCAACCGCTCCGCGACGGCATCCTGGGAGGCGACAACACCCACGTCTTCAAAGTGCTTGGCGGCTGGCGACTGCCGTGGCAGATCAGAGCGGCCGGCATCTTCTACTACACGTCGGGCTTCACGTTCGCGCGAACGCTTCGCCTCACGTTGCCACAAGGGCGCAGGGATCTCTTCGTCGAGGAGCGCGGGAGCCAGCGGCTCGAGGGACAGCCTCGTCTGGACGTCAAACTTGAAAAGCGATTCTCGCTGACGGGATCCACTCGCCTTGGTGTCACTCTCGAGGGCTTCAACCTGCTGAACAACGGCGCGATCACGTCGCGGATCACGCGTTCGGGCTCGAGCTATTTCAGGCCGACAGGCCTGGTCCCAGCCCGACGCTACCGGCTCGGCTTGGTCTATCGCTTTTAGACTGTTCGAGGGGCGCTAGTTCTGCTGCTGGCTGAGCTGTCCCGCGTCGACGACGCTCTTCGAGCGGGTGCTCATCCAGTTGAACAAGTGGCGCGTTTCCCAGAACCGGCTGGCATTCGATTTCGCCCCGAGCACGACCACCGACACCAGTTGCCCGGTCTGCGGCAGTCGGAGCAACGTGGCCAGGCAATAGCCCGAGCGGGAGATGAAGCCGGTCTTTCCGCCCAGCACGTCGATGTCGCCGTTCTTGATCAATTGATTGGTGCTGCTCGCGCTGATCGTGCGTTTGCCGGCAAGGGTCGTGAACGACGTCTTGCGCATGATCCCACCGATCCGCTCGTCGGCCGCCGAATAGGCAATCAGTCGCGCAAGGTCGTACGCCGATGAGACGTTTTCGGCGAGCAGGCCCGATGGGTCTGCGTAGCGCGTGCTCGTGAGGCCCAGCAGCTTCGCCTTCTCGTTCATCTGGTCGATGAAACCGGCCGGACCGTACGGAGAAACCCTGGCCAGCGCCCTCGCTGCGGCGTTGTCCGATCCAATCAGCAGCAGGTTCAACAGGTCGGCCGCGGTCAGGTTATAGCCGGCGCGCAAATACGTAGTGGAGGCTCGCGACACGTCGCTGCGCTGAACCGTGACGGGCATCGAGAGGTCGGCGCCGCTGTCGAGGAAGACCAGCGCCGTCATCACCTTGGTGATGCTCGCAATCGATCGCAGATCCTCGGCGTGGTCGGCCCAGAGCACTTCGTTGGTTTCGGGGTTATAGATGATGGCCGCCTCGGCGCGAACATCCGGCACTTCACGACCGAACTCATCGACTCTGAAGCGCGGCGTCTGGGCGTCCCGCACATCTTTGGCGCGTGCCGCCGCTTGCGCACGAGCGCGCGAAACGGTCGCGCGGCGAGCCTTTGCGGTTGGCGCTGAGTAACTGGATTTGGTTTGCGCTCTTGCCGGGGTGGCTTGCGCTCCGGCAGCGCCTTCAGCGGTCCGAGCAAGCGCCGACTCCACGCTCGTCAGAACAGCAACCAGTGAAACGGCGATGACGCTGGTCGTCAAACACACGTTAAGTTTGGCTGGACCAGTCGTCGGCATGCTTAGGAGCATCGGCATTCTAGCAGACAATCCTTGAGAATCAAGGATTTGTACGATGCGAAACCAGGGTTTGTACGGCTTGAATTACACTGGCCGGTTATGAACGGCCGCGACGCGGACGAGTACCGGGCGTTGCGGGGCACGATTGCGCACCGAGGCACGTGGCGGCCGGCGCTGATGCTCGCCGGTACGATTGCATGGGCGGGAGCGCTGATCGCAGTCCTCGTGCTCCTCCCGTATCCGCTCGCCTCAACCATCCCTCTCCTGGTGCTCGTTGCCACGTTCGAGTCCGTCCGTACTCTTCATTTCGGATCAGAGCGAATCGGGCGATACCTTCAGGTTTTTCACGAGGAGGCCGGGCCGCGGCCCAAGCGAGCAGCAGATACGCCATCGTGGGAAACCGTGGCGATGGCGTTTGGGGTAAAGGTCCCCGGCGCCGGCGGCAATCCGCTGTTTGCCCCCGTGTTCGGACTCGCGGCCACGATCAACTTTCTGGCGGTCATCTTGCCCGGGCCGATCGCCCTCGAGCTGGGGCTGCTGGCGGCGCCACACCTCGCCTTCGTGGTGTGGCTCATTGCCGCAGATCGCGCGATGCGCACCCAACGGGCCGTCGAGTTGGCGCGCTTTCGAGCGTTGCACGCATCGACACCGCGGGAGCCCGAGTGATCACTGTCAGCTTTAGTTACCGCCTTGCAGCTTTCGGAAAGACCCCCGAGCGGCTGACGCCTGGAACCCGAGGGCTGAGCTGGGGAACTGAGAGCCGAGAGCTGAGAGCTGATCGTGCTACCGCTGCGCGAGCGCAATCGCAAGGAGCACTGCGCGCTGCGTCCCCTTCCACGAGTCGGTGGAGTCGAAGGACTCGTCCAGGGCGTGGCTCCCGCGGCCGCGGCCTCCCCCGTCGATCGTGATCGCCGGAATGCCCATGCTCATCGCGATGTTCGAGTCGGTCGATCCCTCGTCGAGTGACACGGGCAGGCCGAGCGCGCTGGTGACCGACACGGCGGCGCGAATGATTGGCGATTCGAGCGAGGTCTGGCCGGCAGGGCGGCTTCCGACCAGCGCCGTGTCGACCGTCAGCACGCGCGTGTTCCAGCGCGCATCCTCCGCGCTCACTGCTTCGTCGACGGCCTTCTTGAACTTCGTGTCCAGCGCGTGAAGCGCCGCAGGGTCTGCGGAACGCATGTCAACTTCCATCCACGCCTCGAATGGAATCGCGTTGACGGATGTGCCGCCGCCGATCCGCCCGACATTGAACGTGGTTTTGGGATCGGTCGGCACCTGAAATTCGGCGATCGCGGCCATCGCTCGACCGAGCGCGTGAATGGGGTTGGAGAGGCCAAACGCGCCGTAGCTGTGACCACCGGGTCCCTTGAAGGTGACTCGATACCGGAGGCTGCCGACCGCGATGTGCGTGATGCCGAGTCCCGTGCCGTCCACGGAGACGAATCGATCGATCTGCCCCTTGAGCCCTTCGTTGAAGAGGTGCTTCACACCACGAAGATCGCCGAGCCCCTCCTCCCCGACCGTCCCGACAAATGTGATGCTGCCTTCGGTCTGAACGCTTGCGGCGTTCATCGAGCGAACGACCGCGAGCACGACCGCCAACCCGCGACAGTCGTCGCCGATTCCGGGGCCGCGCATGATCGTGCCTGCTCGTTTCACCCGAACATCGGTGCCCTCTGGAAACACCGTGTCGAGGTGTGCGGAAAACACGAGGTGAGGCCGCGCCTGACGGCCGGGCCGCTCCCCCAACACGTTGCCGACTTTATCGATGCGAACGTTTTTCAGCCCGGCGTCACGGAATAAGCGCGCGTAGACCTCGGCGCGTTTGGTCTCCTTGAACGGCGGCGCTTCCACCTCACACAGCGCCACCTGGTCTTCGAGCGTCTTCGCTTCGATCACTCGCGCCTGCTCGACGGCTGCCTGGACCGACGCGTCTCGCATCAGCGTCGTGCCGACAGCGGCGGCGTTCTGCTGGGCGCCGACTTCTATTGGAACGAACGAGAGGGCGGCGAATAGCATCGCCGTAACCTGCTGAGAAGTGGTGCGAAAGAGGTATGGGGTCATAACGTTTCTCCGGAGGTAGAGAGAGGAGTATAGCCACCCGATACGCCCGGCGGCAGGCTGCTCGATTGCACTTGCGACACAAATCCAAACAGTCGGATCCAGCCGGCTTGCAATCTCTGGATGGCGGGTCTAACATTTCGGCGATTACCGTCTGTGGGCGTAGTCGACCGTTTGGGTGTGGTCGATGAGCAGGCGTGTATTTTGTGAGTTCACTCGCGTTCGTGAGTTGGAGGAAATATGAGGCTGAACCGGCTGAGGATGTTCTGCTTGTGCGCAGCGCTGCTGCTCGTGGCAGCTCCCACCTTCGCGCAGGATTTTCGAGGTCGAATTAACGGGGAAGTTACTGACAACACGGGTGCAATCCTCCCGGGTGTGACGGTCACCGCGACGAGCCCGGCGCTCATCCAGCCGCAGGTGCAGGTCACCGCGTCGGATGGCAGCTACCGGTTCATCGCGCTGCCGCCTGGTGTGTACGAATTGAACTTCGAGCTCGCCGGATTCCAGTCGGTCAAGCGTGAAGGCATCCGGGTCGTCATCAACCAGACCTTGGCGGTCAACCAGCAGATGAACGTGGCGACTGTGCAGGAAACGGTGACGGTCACTGGTGAGTCACCGGTGGTGGATACCACGTCGACCATCGTCGGCACGAACTTCACCAAGGAACTGCTCACGGAAATCCCGAACGCGCGCGACATCTGGGCCGCCATGGCGCAGGCGCCCGGCATCCAGATGACGAGCTACGACGTCGGGGGCTCGCGCACCGGCACGCAGACCGGATTCCTCACCTACGGCTTCGGTGGACAGAATCAGACCAAGCTCGAAGGCATCGACACCACCGAGGGCAACGGCGCCAACGCCGGCTACTTCGACTTCGGCAGCTTCGAGGAATTCCAGGTGGGCGGCGCGGGCGGCGGCGCCGATGCGTTCAGCGGTGGCACGAACATGAGCATCACCGTCAAGTCCGGTGGTGACAGGTTTTCGGGCAACTGGTACAGCGACTGGGAGGGTGACGCGACGATCACCGACAACGTGCCCGATGCGTTCAGAGTCGCCAACCAGAGAGACGAGAACGGGTTCTTCTCGAGCACTCCGCTCACGCGCGGCAATCCGATCGACAGGCAGTACGACATCAACTTCAACGTCGGCGGACCGCTGTGGAAACAGAAGGCGTGGTTCTTCTATAGCTACCGGCTGAACGATCAGTACAAGACAACGCTCGGCATCGACACGCTCGCGCGATCGAAACTGACGAACAACTACACGTTCAAGGGCACGTTCCAGCTGGGCCGCAACAACCAGGTGATCGGGTTCATGAACAAGCGCAACAAGCTGCAGGAGTTGCGCGACCTCGGTCCACTGGTGCCAATCTCTGCGGCGCGCTATCAGGCGTCGCGCAACTACCCCATGAAGCTCGAGTGGACGAGCGTCCTCGGTGGTCGGGCGTTCCTCGATACGTTGGCTGGAAACTGGTACAACTTCTTCCCGTTGGATCCGACGGACCAACATGGATTCGCCTCGAATGTGCAGCCGGGCCGCATCGACACGGCTACGAACCAGCGCTCGGGTTACCACGACGCGTATCAAGACCAGAAGCGGTACAAGCCGCAGGTCAACATCGCGCTGTCGTACTTCCAGGATGGCTGGGCGGGCTCGCACGATTTCAAGACCGGCTACGAATGGAAACGGGATCGTCGGCATTTCGGTCGGGCCCAGCCAGGAGACATTCACTACCGCGACCTCAACGGGGCGGTCAATGAGCTCGAGCTGTACAACTCGCCAAACACCTCCACGAACGACGTGGTCTATAACGCGGCGTACCTCAACGACACCTGGAAGCTGAGCTCTCGACTCTCCTTGAACGTGGGCCTGCGGTTCGAACACTACGTGGACAGCTTCCCCGAACAGTCATTCGCGCCCAACGGCCACGCTGTGCTCCGCGGCTGGGCCGACCCCCGCTACCAGGCATTCATCGCTCCGGTCACAGTGCAGGCGCGAGAAGTCTCACGGTCCAAGAGCATCGCTCCTCGCGCCGGTTTCGCCTATAGCCTGTTTGGCGACAGCAGGACCGTGGTAAAGGGCTTCTTCGGCCGGTACTACTTCAACTCGGCCGACACGCTGGCGGATTTGGAGAACCCCGTCGGCTCGGCTCGTCTCAGATACCAGTTCCTCGACCTGAACGGCAATCGTCTGCTCGACGGCCCTCAGGAACTCGGAGTGTTCCGCTCGACGCAAGGCGGCGCCGGCTTCACAAACGTGGACGACAACATCAAGCGGCCGACTGCGCAGGAGTTGTCGGGCCACATCGAGCGCGAGATCAGCGCAGGGTTATCGGGCCGCTTCTCCTACGTGTACAAGAACGTCCGCGACGAGTGGGTAGAAATCGATCCTACCCGCAGTGCCGCGATGACGATTCCGTTCGCGTTCAACGACATCGGCGCCGACGGCGTGGCCAGCACCAGCGACGACAAAGTCGTCCAGTTGGTCGACCGTCCCGCTGCCACGCCGCAAACCCGCTTCTACACGAACCCGACGGATCCTGCTTTTGACAGCGACTTCCACACCGTGGAGTTCGCCATCAACCGGCGATTCGCCGGCCGGTGGATGCTGCTCACGTCGGTTGGCTACACCTGGCTGAACCAGTTCCACGCGACGACGACGAACACCGGCGCCCTCGATGCGTTGGCGCAGGGCAATACTTACAACTGGAGACCGAGCCAGCGGTTGTTCGGCGACCAGGGCAAGGAAACCTCGACGCTGTGGAACTACAAAGCCATCGGCCGTTACACGTTGCCGTACGAGATTGGCTTCTCCGGTTCTTGGAAAGTGCAAAGCGGACGCCAATGGGGTCGCAACACGAGCGTGCCCTTCCCTGGTGATGGCGCCCAGCCAGTACGAATGGAACCAGTCACTTCCAACCGCGCCCCGACGGTTTCGATCCTCGACTTCCGCGCCGACAAGAGCTTCACGTTCGGCAGGTACGGTAGGGTGACTGGCATGGTGGACGTGTTCAACGCGCTCAATTCCGGCACGGTCGTCAACTTCGCCACTACGACCGGCGCCAGCTTCAAGCGCGTGCTCGGCATTCTCGATCCACGCATCGTGCGGTTCGGCGTCCGCTACGACTTCTAATCGGCGAAGGGCGGCTCTTTTAAAAAGGCCGCCCTTCGTAAGCCTCCCGTCGTTCGGTAGGGCCTCACTTCGTTCGGTGGGCCTCGCTTCGCTCGGTAGGCTGTACTTCGTTCAGTAGAAAGGCCGGACCAAAGAGGTCCGGCCTTTTCTCTCCTACGAGCTGCAAAGCGGCGAGCCCACGAGCGCAGCGAGCCTACGGAGACGCGAAGCGAGCGCGCCCACGGCGGCCGGATGAGCGGCCGCCGCCTCTGATACCCTCTCTCCCAATGCGGCGCGGCCCGTTCTTCACGCTGTTCGCCATTTCTGGCGCAGCGGCCCTTATCTATGAAGTGATTTGGACGCGATTGCTGACGCTCGAGATGGGCCACACCGTGGCGGCCGTCAGCACCGTGCTCGCCGCGTTCATGGGTGGCCTGGCGATTGGATCAGCGATCGGCGGACGCGTCGGCAGCAGGTTGTCGCCCGAACGAGCGCTCCAGACCTACGCCGGGCTCGAGATCGTCATCGCACTCTTCGCATTGCTCTTGCCGCTAGGACTTCAACTCCTGAACCCGCTTCTCGCCTCGACTTACGCCAGCGGAAGTGGAGGCGGCGACTTCGCGGTGCTGCGACTTGTCTCGAGCGCGGTGCTCCTGGCCGCTCCCGCAGCAGCCATGGGTGCGACGTTTCCGATCGCGTCACGGTGGACCGTTCGCCTGGCGGCTCGCGCGGCGACCGACGCTGGGGCGCTGTACGCCGCTAACACGATTGGCGCTGCCGCCGGTGCGTTGCTCGCGGGCTTTGTGCTGATCCCCACGTTGGGGATGCGAATGTCGACCCTCGTCGGCGTGATGTTGAACATTGTCGCCGCCGCGGGGGCTCTGGCGATCGCGCGCGGGCCGATTCCAGTGACCGACACGATCGCAAAAGCGCCCTCGCCGTCGCAGACGCGCCGGCGGCGGCCGGAGGTCACATCGGCAGCCGCTGAGCGTGTCTTCAATCCCTGGCTGGCATCCACCGCGCTCGGCGTCTCGGGATTTGCCTCGTTGACATTGCAGATCGTCTGGACGCGGCTGCTAGCCATGATCCTCGGCCCCACCACGTACGCGTTCAGCCTCGTCGTCGCGGTCTTCATCATCGGAATCGCAGGAGGCAGCGCGATCGGTGGAAGAGTTGTGGCACGGAGCCGTCAGCCTGCAGTGGCACTCAGTTTCGTGCTTTCAATAGGTGCTCTCTGCTCTCTTGCCGCCGCGTGGGCGGTCGACTGGGCCTTGATCACGCTTGCGGTGATCGTGGCGAGACCCGACCTCGGTTTCAACGAGCTGATCGCCCGAGAGGCGCTCCTCGTCATCGCGCTTTTATTGCCGGTCACGCTCACCTTTGGCGCCGCGTTTCCATTCGGAGTCGCGCTCTCGACCGGACGCGATGAGCTGGTAACTGAGAATCTTGGGCGCCTCTACGCGATCAATACGGTTGGCGCCATCGCCGGATCGCTCGTCGCTGGATTCGCGCTCGTGCCCGCGTTCGGTTTACACCTGACCATTCGGGGCCTTGCCGCCCTCGTCGCCGTCGGCGCGTCAATCTTCGCGATCGTTGGATCGCCGCGACGAGCGTCGGCAATACGTGCCGTGGCGGTTGCCGGCGTGGTGGTCGTGTCGGCGTGGGCCCTTCCACAGTGGGATCGCTTGTTGTTGTCGAGCGGCGCTTACAAATACGCGCTAGGGATGCGCGGGGCCGATCTGGAGTCGGCGCTCTCGGCGGGCGAGCTGCTTTTCTATCAAGAGGGCGCGTCAGGCACGGTCGCCGTTCGACGGCTCGCAGGCACCGTTTCGCTCGCCATCGACGGCAAGGTCGACGCGTCGAACGCCGGTGACATGCTCACGCAACGACTCCTCGCTCATTTGCCTCTGCTGCTTCATCCCAACCCACAGCGGGTCGCCATCCTGGGACTCGGCAGCGGCGTCACGCTGGGATCGGCCCTCACGCATTCGCCTGCCGAAGCGCTCGTGCTCGAGATCTCGCCAGAGGTCGTATCCGCCTCCCGGTTCTTCGACGAGGAGAATCACCGCGCCCTCGAGAATCCGCGATCGCGCCTGATCGTGGGTGACGGACGCACGCATCTGCTCTTCGGCCGCGAACAGTACGACGTGATCGTTTCCGAGCCCTCGAATCCCTGGATGGCGGGCATCGCCTCTCTGTTCACCCGCGAGTTCTTCGAGGCGGCGCGAGCGCGACTCGCACCAGGTGGACTGCTCTGTCAGTGGGCGCATACCTACGACATCAGCGCAAACGACCTTCGTTCCATCGTCGGGACCTTCCTCTCGGTGTTTCCAGACGGCACGCTTTGGCTCGTCGGTGATGCTGATGTCTTGCTCATCGGATCCACCGAGTCTCTGGACTCCCGAATCGCGGGAGTGGCTTCGACCTGGCGTCGCCCGGGGGTCGCCGAAGACCTCGCATCTGTCGAGGCTCGCGATCCGTTCTCGGTGCAGTCTCTGTTCGTTGCCAGCGGTCCGGCCCTGGCCGAGTGGGTGGGCAACGCGCCGCCACAGGTCGACGACCGCCTGGCACTCGAATTCTCAGGCCCCCGCAGCATCGTCGGCGCCAGGGGCGACGATAACGCCCAGTCCCTTCGTGAGCTGTCCGATCGAGCGCCCAAGCCGTCTACCGTTCAGGAGGCGCTTCGAAGCGCGACCAGCGTCGAATGGCGAAATCGCGGCGTGATGTTTTTGCGGGCTGACGCGCACAGACCAGCGTACCGCGACCTCGTACGCGCCCTCGAATCGGATCCTGACGACCAGGCGGCCTTGGACGGCCTGATTCGCGCGGCCGGAGCCGCTGACCGGGTGGATGACTCCCGCAACCTGCTCACCAGGTTGGCCGCCCAGCCGGGGAGGTCCCCAGCAAAGCTGGCCCTGTCGCGGCTTCTGGCGGCTCAAGGAGCCATCGACGAGGCCGTGAGAATCCCCCTCGGCCTTCTTCAAGTCGATCCCGCCAACGTGCCGGCTCTTGAGCAGCTCGCCTCGGTGCTCTCCGATGCTGGAGACGCCGAGCGCCTCGCACCGGTGGTCTACCGACTGACGATTGCGGCGCCATCCAGCACGTGGACTCACTACTACGCTGCGGCTCTGGCTTTCCTCCGAGACCGGCCGGCCGATACCTTGCGGGAAGCGCAGCTCGCGGTCTCCGCTGACCCAGGCAACGCCAGGGCCCACAACCTGGTCGGAGCGGGCCTGGCCAGCCTCGGACAAAGAGATCAAGCTCGAGCCGCCTTTGAGGCGTCATTGAAAGCCGATCCGCGAGATGCCGGCACGTACACCAACTTGGCGACCCTCGAACTCCAGGGCGGCAACGTCGCGCGCGCTAGACAATTTTTTGCAGAGGCACTGACAATTGATCCCAGTTCCGAGTCAGCTCGGCAAGGACTTCTCAGCCTCACCTCGCGCTGACTATCCAATTCACCGAAGCGGAATCCAAGCAGTGAACGCGTGAAAGTACCAGTGAGTGTGTCCACTCGACCGCCTGCTGTGTAAGAAGTGCCACGATCTGAAACACAAAGCGCGGTCGGTCGCACCTCGCATGGGAGGGAGCGCGTCGCGCTGTGGTGGCGGCACAAGAGTTGCTTTGGGAGCGGTTGAGGAACACCGCAAATGAGCGTGGTTCGTATCATCGGGTTCTCCACGCTGTCGTGTGGCTGCGTAGTCGGGCGCTACCGGGACGTCGCCAGCACGCGTGAGATGGTCTATGTCGAGGAGAAGGGGGTGGCGTGCGAAAACCACGCGCACCGGCGGAATCACACTGTTTCCGCAGAGCGCGACCGCTACATCACGCTCACCGCGATGACCGCTCGCGCGTCCTAGCCTCTCGAACGCCCGGCAGTCCGAACAGCTGGGCGAGGTCCGTCCCAGCAGTTACGGCGGGAGCCGTTTCCGCGCCTTTCTTCTCCTCATCTCGCGGCTTCTGAACTCAGCTCGCCGCTTCTGACCTCGACGAACCTCTGGAACCCGACGAGCCTGCCGAACGCCTCGAACCTGCCGAACCGTCGAACCTGTGGAACCTGTCGAACTGCTGACCTGCGAGAAGCGAGTTACATCGTTTTTATTGAATCCATCTTCAATCAAGATGTAACATCGACGGTCGTTTCGAAAGGATCGCGTGGACCTTCGCCAGCTCGAAATCATTCGCGCCATCGCTGAAACCGGCTCCTTTACCGCGGCTGGACACAAGCTCCACGTGTCGCAATCGGCGATCAGCCGCCAGATTCTGCTGCTGGAGGATGAGCTCAAGGAGCCGGTCTTTCTGCGCGTCGGCCGGCGCATCCGGATCACTCCGGCCGGTGAGTCACTGCTGCAGCTCAGTCACCGGGTCTTTCAAGACCTGAAGGACACCACTGCGGCTATCACCGATAGCCAGGAGTCGCTGCGGGGAACCGTCCGTCTCTTAGGAGGGATGACGGTCTGTCTGTACGTCTTTCCCCCGTTGATGATGGAGCTCAAGCGGCAGCATCCGCAAATCGACTTGAAGCTGATGTCGGGGAGCTCTGAACGGTGCCTGTCGCAGCTGCGTTCTGGGGTCGGGGACCTGGCGTTCCTCACCTTGCCGGTGGACCAGCCAGACCTCGTCACCATTCCGGTCCTTCAGGAGGAGCTGCTGGTCGTGACGGCCGCTAAGCACCCCCTTTCGCGAAAGCGGAAGGTTCTCCCGCAGGACCTTGTTGGCCAGCCCTTCGTTCTGTTCGAGTCCGGGTCGAACACCAGGCGGGCGGTGGACGAGTTCTTCATCTCCGCCCGGATCGAGCCTCAGATAGTCATGGAAACCGAGAACGTCGAAATCATCAAGGCGCTCGTCAGGTTCGGCATCGGCATCTCGATCATTCCCTATCAGGCCGTGGCTCGAGACGTTTCTGCCGGCCAGCTCTTCTGCGCGCGGATTGAAGGGCGGTCGCTGGTCCGCGAGACCGGCTGGATTCATCCCAAGATGAGCCGAACACCGCGGGCGGTGCAGGAAGTCATTCGAGCGTTCGAGCGGGTACGGCCCAAGCTCAAGCTCGCGCCGTGAACCCATTCGGGTACCGCATCGACAGGATTCGATCATTCTATTTTTCGCGTTCTACTGCCGCCGCTAGGATGAGCGTGTTCGATCGACCGTGAGGCCCAGATGACAACCGATCGTGAACATGTGATCTCCATTGTCTTGAGCAACGAGGATTGGCAGGCGTTCATCCGCGTACAGCCGGCGCCGGTGGAGTGGCTCCGGGAGCGAATTCGCGAAATAGTGGCCGGAGGCGCTATTTCTGAGTTTGTGCCTTCGCTGGCAGACGAAGCGAGTACGACGTCCGCGACCACACGCTAAGCCCAGGCTTGGTGACCTTCACCTCGATCTTACGGGTCCGCTTCAACGGGTCCGGGTTCGAGGAGTAATAGCCCAGCACGTAATAGTCGCTCGTCTCGGCATCGATGCGCTTGAGCGCCTTGTCGAAGTTGTTCTGATTGACGACGGCAATGCCGCCGGTTTCTTCCGCGAGTACGCGCAGGCTGTCCTGAGTTTTTCGAACGTGTTCGCCGTATTCCTGCGGATCCAACGTTTCGTCCAGGTCCGCGCCCGCCACGAGACCCCGAGGGTCGATCGTGTAGAGCGTGGCGTTTGCCCGATTTGCGGTTCGGGTCACTTCGGCGAGCTCGCGGGCCAGGTCGGCGTCGGCAAACTGGTTGTTCGATCGCATCTGGTCGTTCAGCTGCTGCCCTTCTTCACGCGTTTGCCCGAAGCGGCCGCCAAACACCGGGTCCTCCCCGAGACGCGATTCTTTGAAGGGGTCGAAATCGTACCCCTGGCTCACCCAGATAACGGCCTTCCGCCGGTTGTTGATGCGCTCCATCTGGCTCAGCATGTCGTAGGCCGTCGAAAACGCGACGTGCGCGCGATAACGCACTTCGGACGGTCCTTCTGAGCTCTCCGCGCCCTGGATGATGTCCGAAGGCTTCAAGCCATTTCCAGTGATCTTCTTGATCGCCTCGTCCAGAATCTTCCGGTCGTAGGTGGGGTCAATCGCCAACGACGAGGGCCCGGTCGAGACGATCGAGAACATGTCGCCTTCGTGAACAAGCGTCTTGGAAATCCTCTTGAACAGGTCGCGAAGGCGGCCGGTGTTGCGGAAATCCAGATGCAGGTCATCGACGATGATCAGGAAGATGCGTCCGGCCGCGTCGTTCCTGGGTCGCGATGGCGGCAGGATGATGCCCTCTTCGACGGGCGGCGGAGGCGGCGTTGCCAGATTGTGCACACGCCCGCCGTGGACGAGCGTGAGCGAAGTGAGGTCCTGCTTCACGCCGTCCTCGTAGATCTCGAAGTCCCCCTTCGTCAGGTCCGCCACGAACTGGTCCTGTGCGTTCCGGACGATCGCATCCGTCTGCACGGCGTCGATCGTCACGCGGAAGGTGGGCTGCGATGTCCCAGGCTGCGCCGGCTGTGCCGGCGAAGTCTGCTGGGCCGATCCGCTCGTTTGCGCCGAGGTTGTCAGAAGCCCAAGCGCCACGACTCCAACCAGACGAAGGCTTGCCATCTTCATCCCGACAGTATAAGACGGTCCGGGGCGGAATCAGGCCTGCCAATGCGCCGACAGCGCCTGAAAAATCGCGGAAAACCGGCGAGGTCGGCATCTGTCAACACAGGAGAGACGATGCGCGTTGCCATCGGGGCGGATCACGCGGGATTCGAGATGAAGCGGGATGTCGCCGGGTACCTCGCCCAGCAGGGCCATGAGATCACCGACCTTGGCGCCCACACGACCGCGGCGGTCGACTACCCCGACATCGCCTCGGCGGTCGCGAGCGCGATTCGCAACGGGCAGGCGGACCGCGGGATCCTGCTTTGCGGAAGCGGCGCCGGCGCTTCGGTGGCGGCGTCCAAGTTTCCCGGGGTGCGTGCCGCGGTTTGTCACGACACCTATACGGCCCGGCAGGCGGTCGAGCACGACGATCTCAACATCCTCTGCCTCGGGTCGCGTGTGATTGGTCCGTCGCTAGCCCGGACGCTGATCGACGCTTTCCTCACCGCCACGTTTTCAAATGAAGAGCGCCATCTCCGGCGACTCGGAAAAATCGAGGCGATCGAGTCACGGTACTCGCGGGACGATGCTTAGGGCTCTGATCGAAATTGAGTTAGCAACTTGCGCGGGGGCGTAGCTCGTAGTTCCAGTCCCCATGGAATGTGTGGGGATGTAGGGCCAAGCCTCGCATTTCCGCGCGGGTGACCGTCACCCCGATCGCGTAGCGCCGCTTATCGAGTCGGGCCTTGACGCGCAGCCCCGCCGCCGTTCGCGTGTGCCCGATGAGCGCGACCACGGTCTCGAAGGTGCGGAGCGGCCGCCCGCGCCAGTTCTGCGTGATGTGACAGAACAAGCGGTGCTCGATCTTGTTCCATTTGCTCGTCCCCGGCGGAAAGTGCGACACGTGGACCCGCAGGCGGAGATCATCCGCGAGCCGCTGCAGGCCGCGCTTCCAGGCCCGCGATCGATAGCCATTGCTGCCGCCCGCATCGGCCGTGATGTAGAGGGCCTCGGCCTGTGGGTACGCGCGTCGCCCCATCATCGTCCACCACCGCCGAATGGACGCGACGGCGAACGCAGGCGTGTCGTGGTCGCGGCCCACACTGACCCACGCTTCGTTGCGGGCCATGTCGTAGACCCCATACGGGATCGCTTTGCCCACGGCGTCCCCCGGGAAATCATGGACGCGCACGGGCTCCGGCGTCTTCGCGGGCTGCCATTCGCGGCCGGCATTCCGGAAATCCCCGACTAATTCCTTTTTCTTCGTGTCGACCGAGATCACCGGCTGGCCGGCCGCGAGAAACACGGCCGCGGTGTCGTTGATGTGCTCGAACTGTGCGTTGCGATCCGGGTGCGACGTGCCCTCGCGGCGCTTCTGCAGCGCCTGCAGACTGTACCCGAGGGTGTGCAGCAGCCGACCCACCGTCGTCGAACTCACGCGCCACCCGTCCGCTACCAAGGCGGCCGTCAAGCGTGCGCGGCTCTTGCACGTCCAGCGCAGCGGCGATGTCGGGTCGCCGCGCGTCAGCGGCTCCACCAGCGCCTCCAAGGCCGCGGCGAGGCCCGGTTGCGTCGCGTCGATCCCGGGGCGCCCTGCGCCCACGCGGCGGATGCGCGTCGAGGCGATCACCCCGTCGGCCAACTCGCGCCGACCGTTCGCGATCGTTTGCCGCGCGAGGCCCGTCGCCGCTGAGACCAGCGCGTCCCCGCCGTAGCCGATGGCCACCGCCTCGGCCGCCGCCCAGAGTCGGCGGCCGCGCTCATCGAGCACCAGGGCCATCACGACGTACTTCGCGACGACCATCGCTTCGACATCGACATCCCGTTTCACACCGCTCTTAGATCACACGCGGGCGAAGATGACAAGGTAATTCTGGTCAGAGGCCT
>JBOGIV010000286.1:0-8316 GCA_050747925.1 Vicinamibacterales bacterium | reverse complement strand
CATAGGGACCGAGCCGAGTATGGGGCGTCAGCGCCATTGGGCTTGTTCTTCTGGCTTCGTACTTCTGTCTTCTTTCTTCGTCGTGAGCGGCCTAGAGTGCTTTCAAGAGAGCCGCGGTCTTATTCGTGCTTTCCCACGTGAGGTCCTTGTCGTTCTTCCCGAAGTGACCATAGTTGGTCGTCTTCGAGTAGATCGGCCGGCGAAGATCGAGCTGGTCGATGATGTCGGCGGGCTGAAAACTGAAGACCTTGTCGATCGCGCGGATGATTTTTTCCTCCGGAGCGGTGGCGGTGCCGAACGTGTCGACGTGCACGCTGACCGGATCGGGATAGCCGATGGCGTAGGCGAACTGCACCTCGCATTTCGACGCAAGCTTGGCGGCGACGATGTTCTTGGCGACCCACCGGCCCATGTAGGCCGCGCTGCGATCGACCTTGGTCGGATCTTTGCCAGAGAATGCGCCTCCGCCGTGGCGACCGGTGCCGCCGTAGCTGTCGACGATGATCTTGCGGCCGGTGAGCCCCGTGTCGCCTTGCGGGCCGCCAACCACGAAGCGGCCGGTCGGGTTGATGAGGAATTGCGTCTTGTCGGTGATGAGCTCGGCCGGGAGGACTTTCTTGATCACGCACTCGATGCAGAACTTCTCGATCTCACTGTGTTGCGCGTCGGCGGCGTGCTGCGTGGAGATGACGACGTTGGAGATCGCGACGGGCTTGCCGTTCTCGTAGACGACCGAGACTTGCGATTTCGCGTCGGGCCGCAGCCAGCCGCAGGTGCCGCTCTTGCGAATCTTCGTCAGCTCGCGCCCAAGACGGTGCGCAAACATGATCGGAGCGGGCATCAGCTCCGGCGTCTCGTTGCTGGCGTAACCGAACATCAAGCCCTGGTCGCCAGCGCCCTGCTTCGAGCCCATCTTGCCCTTCGCTTTGCGCGCGTCCACGCCCTGGGCAATGTCGGGCGACTGCTGCGTCACGATCACGTTCACGAACACCTTGTCAGCGTGAAACACATCATCATCGTTGACGTAGCCGATCTCCCGAATCGTGTCGCGAGCGATCTTCACGAAGTCGAGTGTGGCCTTGGTCGTGATCTCGCCGCCGACGATGACGATGTTGGACTTGACGTAGGTTTCGCAGGCGACGCGGCTGAACTTGTCCTGGGCCAGGCACGCGTCCAGCACCGCGTCAGAAATCGTGTCCGCCACTTTGTCGGGATGCCCCTCACCGACGGACTCAGAAGAGAAGATGTACCGGTTGCTCATGTCCTATCCAAAAAAAAACGCCCGCTTGGTCGCGGGCGTGTCTCGCGACTTAGACAGTTGTCACGTCAGCATCAGCGCTGACCGCGGTGCGGCCCATCAAGTCGGAGAAATCGCCGCACAAACGACCAATCAGTATCGCGTGGTGAGCGGCTGGTGTCAAACAACGCGTGCCGGGTGGGGATGGTTGGGTCTTGGGGTCTTGGGGTCTTGGGGTCTTAGGGGTACGAAGCTTTTGCCGGTTCGGGAATCGAAGTCGTTGCACGATTCTGCGTCCAGCAACGGCGGTCCGTGCCGATCGCATGAGAAGTGGCGCAAACCACTGAACTGAAGGGTCGGCGTGCCGCGTGCATGATTCAGACGGCATGGCACGTGACCATCGAAAGCTCGACACGTTTCAGATTGCTGATGAACTCGCGGTGATGATGTATCGATTCACGGCGTCGTTTCCGCCCGAGGAGCGCTACGGATTGCAGAGTCAACTTCGACGAGCCTCCGTCTCAGTAGCCGCGAACATCGTCGAAGGATGCGCGCGCGATGGCGAGGGAGACTTTTTGCGATTCCTCGATATCGCCTTTGGCTCCGCTCGCGAGTTGATCTACTTGATCAGCCTCGCGAAACGATTGGGTTTCATCGAGTCCGAGGCTGCTACACGAGTCGAGGAATTGGGCCGGCGAACCGCAGCTGCTCTGGCAGCCCTGAAGAAATCTATCCGCAGACCCTAAGACCCAAAGACCCTAAGACCCTAAGACCCAAGCCCTACTTCTTATGCGAGTTGATGTACGCGACCGCGAACTGCTCGAGCGTGGGGTTGCGCAGACCGATGAGCTTGGCTTCCTCCGTCGCCTTGTCGATCTCCCAGCCGTCCTGGAGCACCCGCTTGATCATCCACATCCCGCCAACGCGGCTCGCGGATCCGCAGTGCACGTAGACGGGTTGATTGGCTTTGTTGGCGATGATGTTGAGGAAGGTGTCCACGGCCCTGCTATCGGGTGACTGGGCGTTGAATGGAATGCTGATGTAGTTGAGCCCAATCTCCTTGGCGTACGTCGTGTTCTGCTCGATGTTGGCGCCCAGTTCGGTGGGCATGCGCAGGTTGATGACGGTCTTGAACCCGTCCTTCCTGAGTCCATCGAGGGCGCTGGTCTCGGTGGCGCCACCGCACGCGACCACGGCATCCACCTGAGTGAAGTTGACGATCCCGGCGCGTTCCTGTTTGGTTTGAGCGAGAACCGGGACCGCGAGAGCCATAGCGACGAGAGTGGTCAGAGCGCGCATGGTGGAGCCTCCAACCGCAAATGGTACACCACGAGGCCGACCGCACCTACCGCAGGCACCACGAGCAAGGATCAACCACGAACAGAGATCAACCACGAAAAATCATGTGATAAATCAAGAACCACGAGGGTTTGGATTCCCTCGTGGTTCATCTGTCTCGTGGTTGGTCTCTGTATCTCTCGTGGTTGATCTTCCTCGTGGTTACTCTTTCGAAACGGTCACCGTGACCGGTGCCTGCATGCGCACGGTGACGGTGGATCCCGCAAGAATGGTTGCGGGGTTCCGGTCGTTGGCCATCACCGCCGCCCCACCGGCGCCCGCACCGACGCCGGCGCCGATCGCCGCGCCCTTGCTGCCGCCGAGGATCGCGCCCAGGATGGCGCCGCCCACTGTCGCGCCGCCGATCTTGGCGGCACTCTCCTTCCCGTTCGATTCGCCCTCTCGCACCACCGGATCGGTCTTGAGCGCAAGCTGGGTGCCGTCGGCCAACACGATGGTGTGGAAGCGAATGGCAAGACGCGCACGACCGCTGACTTTGCCGCCGCGATCGACTTCGGTGACCGAGCCGCGCACCGTCGCGCCAGCGGGAATCGCAATGCGATCGTTCACGCGAACATCGCGCGTCACGCGGGCTTCGACGCGATCTTCAACGCGCGCCAACTCGCTCGAGACGGTGCGCTCGACCTGTAGCCCGAGAACCGCGTCGGCGGGCACCGTGAGATCCATGAACTCGGGAGCAGGTGGGGGAGGCGGCGGAGGCGGCTCAGCCTCGCGATACTCGGGCGCCGACGCTTGAACCGGCGCGCGCGTCTCCCACATCGAGCCACCCGACGAGGCCGGGGCAGAGCTGGCGACCGAGGATGGCCGCTGCGAAAGCGCCGGCCGCTCCGAATCGCGATCCGACATGGTCGGCTGCGATCGTGCGACCGAACCGTTCGATGCAGGTCTCGATGCCGATGCACGGGCCGACGCGGCCGGTGCGCTGGTGACTGTCGGTACGCGTCGCGGCGGGGCCGCTGGCGGCGACGATCGATCTGGGGCGATCACGCCCTCGGACTCGGTGACCGGCGCAGCAGTGCCAGGTTGGGAAGCGGCGGGGTCAGCCGGAGTCGCAATGGCGGTCGCTCCAGCCCCTGCGGGTGGCGTCTGATTGTTTCGGACGGCAACATACGCGCCGCCGGCTGCAGCCGCCAGAACACTGGCTGTCAGTCCCGCAAAGACGAGCTTATTGACCTCCATCGCGATACTCCTGGCCACAATTCAGCAAGGCGCATGCCGGGCAGGCCGATCGAGAACGCTCGATTCTAGGCCAATTTCGGCAGCATCAGCGTCCGGTCCTGTCCCTTCCAGATGAGGCAATCCGATAACTGTCCTCTAACCCTGATCTCAGAATCTGCCCTCGGCGCTAACACCTTGCCACGGGGTCAGACCCCGGCTCTGTCCCCGGGTCTGTCCCCCGAAACCTCAGGTGACTCGCGATCCCCGACCCTCCCTTAACCCCCCGGAACCTCCCTGAACCCTCCCGCAACCTCCCCTATACTGAGGCTCCGGTCTCATCCCCGATCACCGAAGACAAGCCGCCGGAGGAAGAAGTCAATGAAGCGTTTGATCGCCCTAGCCGTCGTCACTTTGAGCGTCGCTGCGCTGAGCGCTCAGTCACGAGCCCCGCAACCCCAGAAGATCGACGCTGAGTACACGGCCAAGATCAAAGAGTCGCTGCAGGACCCGCGGATCAGCACCGAGCTGGTCGATCACCTGCCGGCCTCCGACACGGTGCCCTCGCCCCTCAAGTTTCTCGGACGCTATGTTGGTCAGCCTGGCGAGTTGACGTACGCCAAGGACATCCATCGCTATTACGAGCACCTTGCGAAAGTGTCGCCTCGCGCGCGCTACTGGAAGATCGGCACGAGCGAGGAAGGCCGCGACATGGTGGCGCTGGCGATCGCCGATGACGCCACCATCAAGAATCTCGAGAAATACCGCGACCAATTGGCGGCGCTGAACGATCCCCGAAAGACAACCGACCTGCAGGCGCAGGCGCTGCTGAAGACGGCCAAGCCGATCTATTACCTCACCAGCGGCATGCACTCCCCGGAGAACGGCGGCCCTGAGATGTTGATCGAGCTCGCCTATCGGCTCATCGTCGAAGAAACGCCGTTCATTCAGAACATCCGGAACAACGTGATCACGTTAATCACGCCGGTCATCGAAGTGGATGGCCGCGAGAAACAGGTGGACACGTACTACTTCAACAAGACGCGCGCCCAGGGCGACGCGCGCCTGCCGCTGATGTATTGGGGCAAGTACGTCCAGCACGACAACAACCGCGACGGCATGGGGCAGTTCCTCGAGCTCACCAAGGCCGTGACGCGCGTGCAGTTGCAGTGGTTCCCGACCATCATGCACGACCTGCACGAGGCACAAACCTATCTCTACTCGTCCACCGGGACAGGTCCGTACAACGACGCGCTCGATCCCATCGTCATCAGCGAGTGGTGGACGATGGCGCAGAACGATGTGATGGAGATGACCAAGCGTGGCGTGCCTGGCGTGTGGACGTATGGGTTCTACGACGGATGGGTGCCCAACTACATGTTCTTCATCGCCCACTCGCACAACGCCATCGGCCGATTCTATGAAGTGCAGAGCTACGGTCCCGATCCCTATGAAGTGAGACCGGGCGCGACGACCACGAGCAAGGAATGGTTCCGTCCGAATCCGCCGCTGCCGTTCATCAAGTGGGGCCCTCGCAACAACACGAACATTCAACAGTCGGCCGTCCTGTTCTCTTTGAGCCATGTCGCCAGGAACAAGGAGACGTATCTGGAGAACTACTGGCTGAAGAACAAGCGCGCGATTGCCGAAGGCACTGACGGCTCGACCAACGCGTGGATCGTTCCGGCCGGCCAGCGCCGTAAGGCCGACACAGCTGATGCGCTCAACGAGCTGATGCGACAGGGCCTCGAGGTCCACCGCGCGACCAGCGCCTTCAACGCCGGCAATGTGAATGTGGCCGCCGGTGACTACGTCATTCGAGGCGACCAGCCGTACCGCACGCTCGCCGAGATGTACTTCTCGATCCAGAACTACGCGCCGCAGAATCCGCGGCCGTATGACGATACGGGTTGGACGTTCCAGTACATGCGAAATGTGAAGATCATACCGGTGAGCGATCGGTCGATCTTCGCGCAGCCGATGGCGCGCGTCAGCGGCCCGGTGAAGGCCGCCGGTGGCATCGAGCCATCGACGCTCACGTCAGGAGGCGCGACCACTCTGGTGGTCGAACACACCGCTGACAACAATCTCGTTACGTTCCGCTTCAAGAACGCCAATGTGCCGATGCTGGCCGCTGAAGACGACTTCGAGCTGAGCGGTAAGAAGTTCAGGGCTGGCGCGCTCATCATCCTCAACGCGGACCGCACGACGCTCGAGCCGATGCTTCGCGATCTTGGGCTCTCTGCGTGGGCTGTGACATCAGCGCCAACCGTGAGGAGTCACGACCTCGATGTCCCGCGCATCGGCTACGTGCACAGTTGGACGCGGACGCAAGACGAAGGCTGGGTACGCGCGACACTCGACACCTACGGCGTTCCCTACACGTACTTTGCGGATCAAAAGCTGAAGGAGGGCAACCTGCGCTCGAAGTACGACGTGATCATCTTCCCGCACGTCGGCGGCTCGGCGCAGTCGCAGGTCAACGGCATGCCCATGACCGGCAAGACGCCGCTGCCGTACAAGAAGACCGACAAAACTCCCAACCTTGGCTTCGTCGATCAGGCCGACGACATTCGCGGCGGCATGGGGATCGAAGGCCTCATGCACCTGGCGAAGTTCGTCGAAGAAGGCGGCACGCTGATTACCGAGGGATCGACGACGACGATCTTCCCGACATTCGGGATTACCAGCGGCGTGACCGTCGAGAGCCCAGCGCAACTGTTCGCGCGCGGATCGATTCTTCGCAGCAAATGGAGCGATTTGAAGAGTCCGATCGCGTACGGCTATGAGGGCACTGACTTGCCGGTTTACTTCAACCAGGATCCCGTGCTCAACGCGGGCGGCGGCGGCATTCCGCCCGAGTTCGCCGCGTTCATCGGCGGCGGTGCGGCCAACGCGGGACTCGGACAGAACGTGACGCCGAACGCAACGCCGCTCCGAATCGCACCCCTCGAGGCCGACGCTTCAGCTGCAACGAACCAGCCCGCGGCAACCGATCCCGCAGCGGAGTTCCGCAACATGGCTCGGCAGTTCGGCATCAGCTTCGAGCAAGCTCGTCCGCGCGTGGTCCTCTCGTTCCCGCAGAACCCGAACGACATGCTGCTGTCAGGCACGCTCTCCGGCGGTCAGGCGCTGGCGAACCGCGCGGCCGCGGTCGATGTGCCGGTCGGCAAAGGGCACGTGGTGATGTTCGCCATTCGCCCGTTCTGGCGGTGGCAGACGCACGGGACCTACTCGCTCGGGTTCAACGCCATCATGAATTGGAACGATCTCGACGCGGGAAAGACACCCCCGAGAACGGAGACGACCCAGGGGCGGTGACCGTCGGCTCTACGTGACCCAGGCTTCACGGAGCGAGCCGGGTCCTATCTTGGCTCTTCTGGGCTCGACTGTCGGCTCTCTGCGGGGTGCTGAACCGACGCCCGGGCAACGGGTGGTGGGATGCCGGGTCAGATAGGGCTACCGCAGCAGCGCCACGATGCCGGCGATCGCTGCTGTTTGCGTAACGGCGAACACCAAGCCCCATTTGAGAAGCTCCGCGTTCCGATCGATCATTTCAGCACGAATCCGTCCGAAACCGTCGGCCATCTCGGTGCGCAGCTGGCCAAAGCCTCCGGCCATTTCGGTGCAGACCTTGCCGAACTCGGTCGCCATCTCCAGACGAAGTCTTCCCGACTCCTCGGCGAGCCTTCGTTCGAACCGCTCGGTCACGATCACGATCACGTCGTTAACACCGTCCGACACTGTGGATTCTCCCTGAACCCCGTTGATCATCGTACACGCACACCTTCCTGACCATCATGACCATGCGACGACGCTGTCATCGTCGCGCACGTTGGTCAAGAGGAATGTTTTCCGCTCCGGCAGTACGCAGGAACTGCGACGCCGAATCTCGTAGACTAGGTCCGCCACATTTCCAGGAGGGCGACGACCATGAAACGCAGAGAGTTCCTTGTCACATCGGTGTTGGGGTCGGTCGCTGCCGGCGCGCAGCTTGCTGCGGGTGGCACGAGCAGCGCGGCGTCGTCGAGCGCCACACAGTCGAGCTCATCTGGCGCGACCCGGAAGATTCTGATTGCCGGCGGCGGATTCGGCACGGCCTTCATCCGCTATATGGCAACGCTCACCGGCAAGCCGCGGCCGCGGTTGTGCTATCTGCCGACGGCGTCGGCCGATTCGCAATCGGGGATTCTCGGGTGGTATCGCTCGTGCGCGCCCCTCAACGTCGAGCCGCTTGTGCAGGAAAGTTTCATCGCCAGCCCACGAATGCTGGAAACCTGGGAAGAACGCTTCCTGTCGATGGACGGCATCGTCTGCTCAGGAGGCAACACGCTCAATCAGCAAGCCATCTGGAAGGCGCAAGGCATCGACGTCGTGCTCAAGCAGTGCTGGGATCGCGGCATTGTCCTCGGCGGCGCCAGCGCTGGATCGCTCTGCTGGTTCGAGGAAGGGACGACGGATTCGCGGCCGAAGGAGTTGTCCGTGGTGCAATGCTTGGGATTCCTGAAAGGAAGCCACTCACCACACTACGACCGCGAGCCGCAACGCCGTCCGCTGTACCGAAA
>JBOGIV010000285.1:0-8575 GCA_050747925.1 Vicinamibacterales bacterium | reverse complement strand
CCGGCGCCATCGTCGCCGTGAACGCCGGATACTTCCGCACCACAGGCACGTTCCGTGGCGAGCCTCAGGGGCTGCTGCAGATCGATGGCGTGCTTCTCAGCGAGGCCGATCGCGGCCGGTCCGCCGTCGGCTTCGCGCGCTCGAAGGCAGTGGCCGACGCCAAAACCACGCTGCTGCTCGGGCACGCCACCACCGTTGTGTCTCTTGGGGTTGCGCGTGAGCATCGCGACATCGATGGCATTAATCGACCCGTTGGCGACAACGAGCTGGTTCTGTTTACGTCTGGCTTTCATCGCACGACGCTTACCAGTCCTGGCGGGATCGAGGTCGCGGTTCGACGTGGCGTCATCGAATCGATCCACGACGGCGGCGGCAGCACGCCGATTCCTCCGGATGGTCTGGTCCTGTCAGCGCGCGGAGCCGCGCGGCTCTGGCTGCTCGGGCAACTCGAGCCTGGCAGCACGGTCGTCGTGTCCGAGTTGGTTCGCCCGGTCGATCCACAAAGCAACAATCCGTGGACGCGCGCGGAAGACATCGTCGGCGGCGGCCCAAGAATCGTAAGCGGCGGTCGCGAAGACATCACGCTGGAGCGCGAGAAAATCCTCCCCAGCTTTTCGACCGACCGGCATCCGCGGACCGCCATCGGCGTTCTCGCCGACGGACGGATTCTGCTCGCCACCGTCGATGGCCGTCGGCCTCCGATCAGCATCGGCATGACGCTCAGCGAGCTCGGACGCCTGATGATCGAGTTCGGCGCGATTGACGCCATCAATCTCGACGGCGGCGGGTCGACGACGATGGTGGTCGAAGGCAAGGTGGTGAACTCACCGTCAGACGCTGCTGGGGAAAGGCCCGTCAGCGATGCTATTGTCGTGAGGTCCCTCAGACGACCGTAGTTCTGGCAACGAAAGGAAGTGACCCATGCTCGGACGCATGTCGAGACCGGCAGTGCTCACGGGCGCGTTGTTCGCAGCGGCGTGTGCCCCGACCGCTAATGTGGAGCAGGAACGCACTGCCCTCATGGCGATAGACAAGGAATGGTCCGGCACGACCAAAGATCTCACTAAATTCGTCTCGTACTTCGCGCCTGACGCCTCGGTTTACGGAGCCGGCATGCCCAAAGTGTCGGGCACCGAGTCGATCAGCGCGTCGACCAAGGACATGATGGCGGCCCCCGGCTTCTCCTTGCAGTGGGTGGCCCAGCGCGCCGAGGTCGCCTCGTCGGGTGACATCGGCTACACCGTGGGCGCCTACGAGATCAAGATGAACAACGCAGCGGGCAACCCCACCAGCGAGAAGGGGAAGTACGTCACGGTTTGGAAGAAGCAGGCTGACGGCCGATGGAAGGTCGCCGAGGACATCTTCAACTCCGACGCACCGCCGCCGCCGCCCTCGGCGGCGCACGCGATGGTCGCCAGCGCCGAGATGAAATGGGGCGATGCGCCACCCAGCGTGCCGGCTGGCGCGAGAATGGCCGTCGTTGCCGGCGACCCTTCCAAACCGGAGCCGTTCACACTTCGCTTCCAGTTTCCCGCCAACTACCGCATCGCGCCGCACTGGCACGCGACTGATGAACGTGTGACCATCTTGTCGGGAAGCGTGGGGCTCGGCATGGGGAAGACGTTCGACCAGGCCGCGCTCAAGGACTTACCAAGCGGCGGATATACTGTCTTGCCCGCGACGATGCCCCACTATGTGGTGGCGAAGACCGCAACGACGATTCAAGTGGATGGTGTGGGTCCGTTCGTCTTGGACTACGTGAACCCGGCGGACGATCCGAGCAAGAAAGTAACGGCGACCCGTTAGAGTCGCCGGCTTCGAAGGCGGGTCTGAATGAAGACCCGCCTCTACTTCAATCTCTTGTCATCCCCCCAGAGGACCTGATAGCCGCCCCGGTCGTCGACGAAGATTTGGGCGGCCTTTCCACAACCTCGGAGACGTTGTGCGGCCGGTTGCCGTTCTGCTCCTCGAAGGGTAAGGCCTGGATCAGGTCCTGATCGGGGCGCATCTGCCTCTGTCCTATCGGCCCTTACCGGCCGATTGGATAACTCCTGCAGAACCGCTTCATCGGGCACGCCGCGCAGCGCGGCTTTCGGGCCGAGCAGTGCATGGCGCCGAAATCCATCAACGCCTGATTGAAGTCGAAGGCATGTTTGGATGGCAAGACCGCCTCGGACACCTTCCACAGATCTTTGTGGAGGCGACCCTTCCACCTTCGCGCGTCGCGCTTCGGTGGACTCGCCGCAGCCTTGGCGGAGGCGGTTAGGGTCGCCTGTTTCGTGGGCCGCGATCGTTTCCTCTGACCGATGAACACGCGATACAGCACGCGTGCGACATTCGTGTCGAGAATCGCCGCCCGCTCGCGAAACGCGAAGCTGCGAATGGCCCCGGCCGTGTACTCGCCAATACCTTTGAACGAGAGCAGCGTCTCGTGATCCGACGGCAGTCGACCATCGTAGTGCGCCACCGCCTGTTGCGCGATCGATTGCAAACGCTTCGGCCGAATGTTGTAGCCGAGCGGATACCACGTCTCCGACACCTCGTCGGGCGGCGCTTCAGCGAGCACCGCGAGCGTCGGGTACTTCCCGAGCCACTCGTGATACTTCGGCAGCACGCGATCGACTTGTGTCTGCTGCAGCATGATCTCGGACACGAGGATGTGATACGGGTCGGCGGTCTTGCGCCATGGCAGGTCGCGGCCGTTGCGCCGGTACCACGCGAGCAGGTTTCGACGAAAACGCTGGCGTTCGGCGGGAGAGGGAAGTGGGAACGCGCGTCGACTGGGCGGCAACTGCCTATAATCCTACCAGTGAAGATCTACACGAAGACCGGCGACGCAGGAGAGACGAGCCTCTTCGACGGCACGCGCGTGAGGAAGACAGATGCGCGTGTGGCCGCCTATGGCGACGTCGACGAGCTTCAGGCCTCGATCGGAATGGCGATTGCCGCGGGACTGGACGAGGATCTCTCGGCGATGTGCGTGCAGATTCAGCGCGACCTGTTCGCGCTCGGCGCCCGGCTCGCGGATCCCGCTCACCGAATCGCCGAGCGTGTGAAGAAGGCCGTCGTCACCGACGAGAGCGTGGCGCGCCTCGAAGGATGGATTGACGGATTCGATGGAGAAGTCCCGCCGCTCCGGCATTTCATCCTCTCCGGCGGGTCGCCGGCGGGCGCCGCGCTTCATGTCGCCCGCGCGGTCTGTCGTCGTGCCGAGCGGGCCGTGATCGGCCTGGGCTCGGACGCCGTCGAGCCGCTGGTCCTCGTGTACTTGAATCGGCTCTCGGATCTGCTGTTCGTGATGGCTCGCGCGGCCAACCACCGGAGAAGCGTGCCGGAAGTTGAGTGGTGACGCAGAGGCGCTCAGCGACAGACCTGCGCTCTCGACGAAGGCCTCGCCGCCATTGAGACACGCAGCTCGCTGAAACTACTCGCCCGGAAGCAATCCACTCATCATGCCGGTCAACCGACGCTCCGCCTCTTCGTACGCTCGAGCGAACTCGCCGCGCGGACGCGCGGCTCAAACAGCGCCTGTCTCAGCTGCGCGTCGGTTGTCGGCTCCGTGTGTCGGCATGATTCGAGGATTGTTCCGTGCGAGCAGTTTCAGCGAGGATCAGGCTCGGGCGGCGTCGCTAAGCGCGCAAGCGGCTGAGAGCACGATTTTTCCATCTCATGGTTAAGTATCCTCGTGGTCGTTCTCGCCCATTACTCCGAGCTCGCGCTCAAGGGCCACAACCGCATGTGGTTCCTGCGCCGGCTGCTGCGCAATCTGCACATCGCCCTGGCGGGACTTGGCGTCCAGCGAATTCGATCGTTGATGGGACGCATCGAGATCGTGCTCGATGACGCTGCGGCGCATGAAGAGATCGCGCAGCGACTCGGCCGCGTCTTCGGGCTGGCCAACTTCTCGATCGCGCATCCGTTGCCGCTCGACATCGAGGCGATGGCGGCGACGATCGTCGAGGGCCTACCGAAAGACGATGTCTCGGGATTCAAGGTCAGAGTGCGGAGAGCGGACAAGACCTTTCCACTTCGGTCACCTGACTTGGAGGCCGAACTTGGCGCCCGCGTCGTCGACGCGCGCGGCTGGACGGTGGACCTGCACCAGCCCGCGCTGACGATTGGCGTCGAGATTGTTCCGGGCGAAGCCTTTTATCACTTGGAGAAGACACGCGGCCCTGGAGGTCTGCCGACCGGAACTGCGGGCCGAGTCGTCTCACTCTTGTCCGGTGGCATCGACTCGCCGGTTGCCGCCTGGCGATTGATGCGGCGCGGCTGTCAGGTCACGTTCGTCCATTTTCACAGCGTCCCGTTTTTGTCGCGCGTCTCGCAGGACAAGGCGCGACGACTGGCTGAAGTGCTGACCCGGTATCAACTGCGATCGGCGCTCTATCTCGTGCCGTTTGGCGAACTGCAGCGACAGATCACGGTGAGCGTCCCCGGCGACTTACGCGTCGTCGTCTACCGCCGGTTCATGCTGCGTATTGCCGAGCAACTGGCCCGTCAGACGCGCAGCCGCGCGCTGGTGACGGGCGAAGTCCTCGGGCAGGTGGCGTCGCAGACGCTCGACAACATGGCGGTGATCGATCGCGCCGTGGAGCTGCCTGTGTTCCGACCGCTGATAGGAATGGACAAGGAAGAGGTGATCCTGCAGGCCCAACGCATCGGGACCTTCGAGATCTCGACCCTCCCGGACGAAGACTGCTGTACGCTTTTCACACCACGGCACCCCGAGACTCACGCGCGCCACTATCAGGTTGACGATCTGGAGCAGGGCCTCGCGATCGCCGGCCTTGTGGACGAAGCGCTCGCTCGGGTCTGCGTGGAGCGGTTCTCGTACCCGGTGCTAAGATCGACGGTCGGGCCATCGCTGTAGAACGTGGCCCGGGCTGGGTTTCTACCTTCCTTCGGCTGGACGAGCAGACACATGAAGACGACCATCGACGTATCGAGTGTTGAAGAGATTCTCGGCGACGAGGCGCAGAGCCTGCTGCAGCATCGCTGCACGACGATTGCGAAGGATGCGCTGCACTTGCCGGGGCCGGATTTCGTGACGCGGATTCACCTCGGATCGAATCGGCCGACGCGCGTACTCGCCAGCCTGCAGTCCTTGCTCAACCATGGACGTCTCGCGGGGACGGGATACGTCTCCATCCTGCCGGTCGACCAGGGCATCGAGCACTCGGCTGGAGCCTCATTCGCGCCCAATCCGCCGCAGTTCGATCCCGGGAACATCGTCAAGCTCGCGATCGACGGCGGGTGCAACGCCGTCGCGTCGACACTTGGCGCGCTCGGAGCCGTGGCCCGGCGCCATGCGCACGAGATCCCGTTCATCCTCAAGCTGAACCACAACGAGTTTCTCTCCTATCCGAACCAGTTCGACCAGATCAAATTCGCGAGCGTGAAGCAGGCGTTCGAGATGGGCGCGGCTGGCGTGGGCGCGACGATCTATTTCGGGTCGGAAGAATCGAAACGGCAGATTCAGGAAGTCACCGAGATGTTCCAGCGCGCACACGAGCTCGGCATGTTCACCGTGCTCTGGTGCTACTTGCGCAACGCGGCGTTCAAGACCAAAGAGGCCGACTATCACCTGGCCGCCGATCTCACCGGCCAGGCGAATCATCTTGGCGTGACCATCGAAGCCGACATCATCAAGCAGAAGCTGCCGGAGACCAACGGCGGTTACAACGCGCTGAACTTCGGGAAGACGCACAAGAAGGTCTACTCGGATCTGACGACCGATCACCCGATCGACCTGACGCGCTATCAGCTGGCGAACTGCTTCATGGGCCGTGCGGGCCTCATCAACTCGGGCGGCGCGTCGGCCGGCGAGAGCGACCTGAAGGAGGCGGTGAAGACGGCCGTGATCAACAAGCGCGCTGGCGGCATGGGGCTCATCTCCGGGCGTAAAGCGTTCCAACGTCCGCTCGCCGAGGGCGTGAAGCTCTTGAATGCGATTCAGGACGTCTACCTGAACAAAGCCATCACGGTCGCCTGATGGCGCCGTCGACGTGATGTGGCCTCGATCCTCCGCTCACTCGAGTGGGGTCGTCCTCGTTCCTGTCGCCGCGCCGGTCAACCGCTCCTCCGGCCACCAAAGGCACTCGGCGAACTCGCCAACAGAACTCAAGTGAGCTTCGGCCAGCCTCAGGTCTAGTCGCCGATGCGAACGTGGGTCTTCGCGGCTGCGGTCATGATCGCCGTCCTGGCGATTGGATGGCCGCAGTTGTTTCGTCCCGGCTATTCGGCCAACGAAGAGTTCACGGTGTTCGCGGTTCGCGGCATCGACACGACCCGCCTCCCACTGCTTCCATCGAATCTCCTCTATGACCGCGGCCTCGCGTACTCATACGCGAGCTGGTTGGCTGGCGCGGCGACGGGGTCCGCGCTTCCGTCCTACCGCGCTCTCGCGCTGGTGTCAGCGCTTGCGGCGCTCGTGCTCGTGTTCACGACTGTGCAGCGACATGGCTCGATCGCGGCAGCGTCAATCGCTCTTCTGCTCGTGGCCACGTCGCCTCCGTTGTGGGCCGCCGCAACAAGCGCTCGCTTCTACGCACCATTCCTTTTTCTGTATCTCTTGGCGCTCGCGCTTTTAGAGCGGGTAGGGCGGGTGGGGCGGTTGGGCACTTCCCTCTTCATCGTCAGTGTTCTCTGCCGCTTGTGTCACGAACTGGCGTTTACGTTGGCGGCAATTCCACTCCTCTGTTTTGTGCTCTCGCAGCGAGGAAATCGTGTGCGGTGGTTGACGCCAACCCTCGCGGTGGTCGCGGGGCTGACGGCGGCGCAAGCGGGCCTCTTTGCCCTTCACTACCTCGTGCCCTCGAGCGGCGACACGATGATCAGGCGCTTCTTCCTGTGGCAGGCGCTGAATCTCTTCGAGACGCCGCCCAATCGTCAGTTCGGGATCGCGCTGGCCGTCCTCGTCATCTCGTGGCTGGTTGCACCACAGCGCGCCTGGCTCAACCTCGTGATCGTGCTCTGCATCGTCGCGTTCATTTTGAGCCTCTCGATCACATCAGAGGCCACGGTATCGCCGTTCTCAACCGTGCTCGTGGCGAGTTTGCTGCGCGAAGGGTCGCGCTATCCGCTCGACATGTTCTGGCACATCGTGCGGACCATGCCGGTGACGATCGCGCTGGCCATGACGCTTCTGGTGGCGCGTCTTGCCGGTGTGGGTGGCGAGTGGCGCGCCATCGAGCGCGCGGCGCATCTGCTGTGGATCGGCTGGGTGTTGTGGTTTGGCGTCATCGACTCGGGGATCACCATCAGCTATCTGCTGCTGCCGATCGCGCTGATGCTCGTCGCCATCGCCATCGATCTCTCGGCGATCGTGGCGCACACCATCGACTCGAGTCAAAGACTGGGACGAGCGGTGTCGTGGGCGGTGTGTGTTCTTGCCGTCGCTGCCGTCGTGACCGACCAATGGCGCGGCGAGGGCTCGATCGACGTGCGACTCGAAGCCGCTCGGCCAACGATCAACGTCGACGGCATCGACGAGATCCGCGACAGTCTGCAGCCCGGTGATCGCGTCGTCTGCACGGACGAGCTCGGCTGTCTGATGCTGGTGGGCCGCATCGATGTGTGGCTCGCGCTGGACGACTACGTCCGTGAGCGGTTCATCGTGAAGAAGGGCGACGGTCAACTGGTTGGTGTCTACACTGGCAAGCCCGCGGTGTTTCGACCCGCCAATCTCTTCGAAGGCCAGCCCGCCGCTCGCACGATCGTCGTGGACGTCTTCAAGGACTACCCCGTCGGCAACACGCGCATCTGGTTGCCTCGGGCGCTCGCGAGAGACGGAGTCGAGGTGAGCCCTCTGCTGGAGACACCGCAGGCGCGAATCGTGCAGATTTCTCCTCCGATTCGTCACGCCAGACGACAACCCGTCGACTAGGCACGACCGTCCAACCGGCATGCTGACTCAGGACCTCCGCCTCGCCTTCCGCGGCCTCGCCAGGCGGCCCGGCTTCACGTTCGTCGCCGTGGTCACGTTGGCGCTCGGCATCGGCGCCACCACGGCGATCTTCAGCGTGGTGCACGCCGTCCTCTTGCGACCGCTCGAGTATCCGGCCGCCGACCGATTGGTGAAGGTCTACGGCTTCGACGAGGAGGAGAACACGCCCGGCAACCTGTCGCCGGCGGACTTTCTCGACTTCGAGCGCGACAACAAGGTGTTCTCACGCATGGGCGCCAATGGCTTCGTCGGCCTGTTCACGATCACGGGCGGGCGGGGCGAGGCCGAACGCGTGGGTGGGGTGAACGTCACGCTCGGGTTCTTCCCGACTCTCGGCGTGCAGCCAGCGCTGGGACGACTGTTTACGGGGGAAGAGGATCGCCCTGGCGGCCCGAACACGGCGATCCTGAGCGACGGTTTCTGGCGGCGACGCTACGGCGCCGATCCCACGATTGTCGGCCGCCCAATCTCGATTAACGCCAGGCCGTTCACGGTCGTCGGCGTGCTGCCCGCGTCCTATCGTCATCTCGAGACCAACCCCGAGCGGCCAGCTGACATCTTTACGCTCTTTCAGTTCGATCCCGCGCAGGCCAACCGCGGCGGCCACTTCATTCGCGGTGTCGGACG
>JBOGIV010000284.1:0-4633 GCA_050747925.1 Vicinamibacterales bacterium | reverse complement strand
TCTCGCAGCAGCGACCCGACCTCACCGGCGATCCGCACGCGAGCATTCCGGCGGATTTGTGGTTCAATCCAGCGGCGTTCGCGCGTCCCGTTGCCACCGCCGCGTCGCCTGAGCTTTATGGCAACGCCGGACGCAACATTCTGATCGGGCCAGACTTCAGGAATGTGGATGTGGGGCTGATGAAGAACTTCCGATTTTCGAATCGACGGCGACTGCAGTTTCGAGCCGAGGTGTTCAACCTGACCAATCGCCCGAACTTCCAGGTGCCGGTGTTTCTGCTCGATCGCACGGACGTCGGCCGCGTCACGACAACGGCGAACCAAGGGCGCGAGTTTCAGTTCGCGTTCAGGTTGTACTTCTAACGCTACCGGTCCGCGGCGCGAAGTCGATCCGCGAGCGTCTTGTAGTCGTCTTGTTTCCAGACGATCGCCGCCTGATCGAGGAGCGGGACGAACGCTTGCCAATCAAACGATGTGATCTGGCGATCGGGCCACGCCACCGACCCAGAAGCGGCCGGCACGATGTAGTCGAGCGCCGCCTTCAGCGAACGACCATCCGCCGTCTTGAAGTGCCACAAGTCGACGTTGACCTCCTCTGCGAACCGCGCCAGATTGAACCACCCGTCGAGATTCATGACGCTGTAGCTCCACGACCGGGTGCGCTCGAGCTCTCGCGGCTGACGCCCATCGGGTTCGATCTGCGAAGCGATCCGCTGTTTGGTCTTCTCGGCCCGGGCTCGCGCGTCGTCGCGCTTGCCCGTGTACAGCTGCAACGCGACCAGATGGGCTTCGTACCACGTGCCGTGGTTGTTGGTCGCCTTCGCTTCCTCTCGCCCATGTCGACTGTCCTGCAACCAGCGCGCATACGCCGTGGACCAGGCCTGCAGTCCCGCGCGATCCTGCTCGGTCCACGAGGGCGATCCGCTCAGCACCCGCGCGGCGTCGACGACATGAACGAGGTGGCGCAAGGTGATGATGCCCGCACCGCGTCCGGTATTGCGTCCCGGGATGCCCTGTCCGTAGTCGACGTTGGGATTCATGCGAGTGGCGGGATCGAGAAACCACACCCGCAGCAACAACGCCGCCCGCGCGCCGAACCGCTCATCGCGGGTCTCGCGGTAGGCCGCGGTCAGCGTCTTGAGCGCCTCGATCATTTGTCCAAACGGCACATCGTCGGTGTCGCGCTTCGACTCGGGATTGGTCTCTCCGTCGCGGCGGATGTAGGGAAGGCCACCAGGCTTGGTCGGATCCGGCCACCAGTAAGGAGCCAGCGTGAGGAAATCGTGTTTGTCGCCACTCGGCGCGATGCGAGCCTTCTGCATGACGCTGAATGGACCGACGATCAGTGCCTTCTCAGCTTCGCGAAGGAGGCGAGGTCGAGCCGCCGTCTGGTCAGCTTGCCGTATGGTTTCCTCGGCGGTCCGTGGCGGAGCCTCGCCAGGCATCGCGTCCAGGTGCGTGGACGTGATGACGAGACCCGCGATCACTGGCAGCCAACCGAGCACGCGAGTCATGGACGGCAGTGTAGCGTAGCGGCCCCTAACCCGACTCTTACAGTCGTGCCTTCTCGAGCCGCGGCACCAACAGGTGTATGACCAGGAGCGCCGTCAGGTACGTCGTGCCGGCGATCAGGAACACTGGCAGATAGCTGCCGGTGGTTTCGAGGAGATACCCGGTCAGCTTCGCGATCAGCATTCCGCCGACGGCGCCCGCCATCCCGCCGAAGCCGACGACGGTGGCGACGGCGTGTCGTGGGAACATGTCGCTCGACAGGGTGAACAGGTTGGCGGACCAGCCCTGATGGGCGGCCGCCGCGAGAGCGACCAGGCCGACGGCGAGCCACAGGTTGTCGGCGCGTGAGGCCAGGACGATCGGCACAACCGCGAGCGCGGACACCAGCATCGCCGTCTTACGCGCGCTGTTCACGGTCCATCCACGCTTGATGAGCGCCGACGACAGCCATCCCCCGCCGATGCTGCCCACGTCGGCGATCAAATAGATCGCCACCAGCGGTGGGCCGACCGCCAGCAAATTGAGCCCGTGGTTCCGGCTCAGGAAATCCGGGACCCAGAACAGATAGAGCCACCAGATCGGATCGGTCATGAATTTCCCGATCGCAAACGCCCACGTCTGCCGATGCGGAAGGATGGCGCCGAGCGGCACGCGCCGGACCGGTTCCGAGGGGCCGCTCTGAATGTGCGCGAGCTCCGCCGGTCCCACGCGCGGGTGGCCCTCGGGTTGTCCGAAGAGCGGCAGCCACAACGCGAGCCAGAAGAAGCCGATCGCCCCGGTCGCGATGAACGCCCAATACCACCCGTACGTGACGGTGATCCAGGGGACCATGAGCGGCGCAACGACGGCCCCGACGTTGGTGCCCGAGTTGAAGAGACCCGTTGCAAACGCCCGCTCCCTCACTGGGAACCACTCGGCAACGGTTCGGATCGCCGCCGGGAAATTGCCCGCTTCCCCGATGCCGAGCGCAAAGCGTGCCGCAATGAACCCCGCGACCGACGGCACATAGGTCAGGCCGAATGCGCCGAGCAACACCGCGACCCCCGGACCGTAGCGCGCCGCCTCGGCGTGACCAATGGCGGCGATGCTCCACACGAGCACGGCGACGGCGAACCCGATTCGCGTGCCCACGCGATCGATGAACCGTCCGGCGAGCAGCAACCCAATGGCGTAGGCCAACTGGAAGCTGAAGACGATGTCGGCGTAGTCGATCTCGCTCCATCCGTATTGCTGCTGTAGCGTCGGCTTGAGAATGCCGATGACCTGACGATCGATGTAGTTGATCGTCGCGGCCAGGAACAGCAGGCCGCAGATCACCCATCGATAACGCCCGACCCGCACCGGCGCTGCAACCCCGGTCACCGAATCATCGACTTTGTGCATGTGCGCTCTCTCGTGCGTCGTAGGTCGTTGGTCGTCACTTGAGTTGAGTAGGGCGGGACTTTATTTAGTCCCGCCTTGGAGGCTGGCGCCCTACGTAGTCGACTCAATTGAACTCCCGTCTAAATCGTCGGATTCCGTCGATGGATCGCAAACTCGCGATGACCGAGTCGTTCGGCCGACGTGAGCTTACCCGAACACACCGCGAGAATCTCGTCGAGCAGCCGGTCTGCCGCCTGGTCCATCGACTCGGAGTGATCGAGGATGCCGCTCACGTCGAGATCGGTATTGTCGGCCATGGTGTGGGCCGTCCGCGCGTTGCCGGTGATCTTGATCACTGGCGCGATCGGATTGCCGGTCGGCGTGCCCAAGCCGGTCGTGAAGACGACGACCTGCGCGCCGCCGCCAATCATTCCTGTCACCGATTCCACATCGAGTCCTGGCGTGTCCATCACCGTCAGGCCCTTGCGCGTGATGCGCGCCGCGTATGGCACGACGTCTTCGAGTGGCATGATCTCGCCGGCTTTGTGCGTCGCGCCGAGCGACTTCTCCTCGATGGTCGTGAGCCCGCCGCGGATGTTCCCAGGTGATGGCTGCGTCCCTCGAATGTCGAGCCCAAGAGCCTGCGCCTCGCTCTCGACCCGTTGGATGACTCGCAGAAGCCGCCCCGCAACGGCCGGTTGCGTCGCCCGTGCCGCGAGCAGGTGTTCCGCGCCCATGATCTCGGCGATCTCGCCCAGGACCGTGGCCGCACCGAATCCATGCAGGCGATCGGCGACGCGTCCCAACGCGGGATTGGCGGAGAGCCCAGACGTGTAATCCGAGCCGCCGCACTTGAGCGACAGGATCAGCGCGTCGATGCTGCATCGTTCCCGCTCAGCACGCTCGAGCCCGCGAGCCAGCTCTGCCGCCATCTCCGTCCCCTTCGCGGTCGCGCGAATCGTGCCGCCCTCGCCCTGGATTGACACGATGGCCGACAGCTTGCCAGCTGCGCGCGCCGACTCCGCCAACATCTGCGCGACGACCTGCTCGCAGCCGAGCGCGACCACCAGCACGGCGCCAACGTTCGGATGCTGGCAATACGCGGCGAGCGTGTCGTGGGTCATCTGCATGTCGGGACCGAGCTGGCCGCACCCGGCAAGATGAGGCAACGCCACCGCGCCGGGCACCGCGGCCGCGATGCGTTCGGTCACCACCGCCGAGCACACCACGGTCGGCACGACCAGCACGTGGTTGCGTACGCCGACTCGACCATCCGGCCGCCGAAAGCCCTCGAAGGCGGGCAGCACATTCATAGCGGCGGCCCTATCTCATTCACCGGCAGATCGCCTCGGCCGCGCGAGCTGGCAACATTGTGGATGTGAACGTGCGCCCCAGCCTCGATGTCAGCCGTCGCCGTGCCGATCGGACTGCCATACTTCACCACCGGCTCGCCGGACGCGATTCGGGTCAACGCGATTTTGTGCCCGTTCGCGATCGGCTCGCGCACTTCGATCCGGCGGCCATCCACGTCGATTGTCTGTCCCGGTGACAACGGCTCGAGGGCGGTGGCCACGTTGTCTCGCGGCGTGATGACGATCACCTTCACGCCTTCGGCTCGCCATTCGCTGGTGGCGGGCTCGCCAGGGACCGGTCGTTCATCGCCTTGCGTCACTGATCGACTCCAGATCGCAGGCGACCCTAAAAGGTCGCCTCTACGTACTCCAGATCGCGGGCAGGCGACCCTAAAGGGTCGCCTCTAC
>JBOGIV010000283.1:0-21879 GCA_050747925.1 Vicinamibacterales bacterium | reverse complement strand
CACCAAAGGCGCACGCGTCCGGGTCTCGATGTCAAAGCTGAGAATGTCGAAGCCCGTGTCTGCCAAAAACTCCCGGTAGACGATGGACCGGCCATCGGCGGACCAGCTCGTCGGCATGATGAAGAAGCGCGACGTAAAGAGCCGATCCTCACGCTGTCCATCCTCGGAGACCGATCGCACGAACAGATTCGGTGGCGTGTCGCGTGCGGAGGCGTAGACGATTCGAGAGCCGTCTGGCGACCACAACGGGCTCATGTCATCCGGATTGGTCGTGAAACGAGTCTCGGTGTTTCGCTCCGAATCGATCACCCAGATGCTGCGCCGCTCCGGCGCATCCCACCGCTGGACGGCCACCCGTTTGCCATCGGGTGACAGGGCGGGGCTCTCATAAGCGGCGGCGGAGCCGGCCCAGCCGACCGCTCGGCCTGTGCGATCGAACCAGGTCAAGCGAGTCGTCCTTTGGGGGTCGGCCTTCCGGTAGGCGACGATATTCGCATCACTCGCAGCGGTGAAGGCGGCGAAGCCGCCGGGCAGTCGCCCAATCCCCTCGGCAATCCGAATCGGCTCACCGCGAAGCACCAGGCGATCGGCATCGAACGGCTGAGCCAGCAGGGTCGTGCCACTGACGAATATGAGATGTCCAGGAGCGTAATCGGCGATCTGCCCCATCGTTCCGGCCGACACGCCGGATTGTTCGATCAATCGTGTCCGTTCAGGTGAGTCGAGCCGGCCGACATACTCGCCGCTGCCGGCGCCCGCGTACACCTGGAAGAGAAAATGTTTGCCGTCGGGAAGAAAGCGCGGACGAAAGTGATGCGTTTCCCCCTCGACGGCGTCAAGCGTGGTGAGTGGCGTCGCGGGGCCGCCCGACGACGACACGCGCCAGAGCGCACCCTCGAAGAACGGCGAGAACACGATCACGCCGTCCTGATTCCATGTCGCGCCACCGCCTGCGCGACCGACATCGCAGAGCACCTGCGGCTCTCCTCCATCACTCCGGACTTTCTTCAGCTTGCCTTTCGCGAAAAACCCGATCATCGAACCGTCGGGCGACCAGAACGGGAAGTCTGCGCCGACGGTGCCGGCGATGAGCCGCGATTCTGAAGACTCCAACGGCCGCAGGTAGAGATGTCGCTCGCCCGACGATGCGGCGATGTACGCGAGGCTGCGGCCGTCGGGCGACAGCGCCATCTCGACCGATTCATTCGTCCTGCCATCCAGAGTCGCCCCTTCCGGCGGGACCACCGACAGCGTCACCATGCGAGCATCGTCTGGCGGCCGAGTGAGCCAGCGCCCAGCGACGACGCCGGCAACAATGAGGAGGACTCCGGCGACCAGCCCCTGGAGCCAACGGGTGTTCGATCGCTGCGGACGGCTGACGTCAATGGGAGTGAGATCCTTCGCGAGCCAAGTGAGCGCGTGCTCCAAGTCGCCGGCCGACTGCCAGCGCTGCTCGAGATCCCTGGTCAGGCACCAGCGAACGAGGTCGTTGAGCAAGGGCGGGACAGGCGGTCGCACGTGGCTGAGAGAGGGTGGCTCCTGACTCAGGATGGCCGACACGACGCTCGCCGGGCTGCTGCCCTCGAACAGTCGCCGGCCCGTCAGCATCTCGTAGAGCAGGCAGCCGAACGCAAAAATGTCGCTGCGAGCGTCGGCCTCGCGACCCTCGATCTGCTCGGGCGCCATGTAGTGCAGCGTGCCCAACACTGTGGTGGGACTCGTGAGCGCCGCCTCCGTCATCGCCTCGCCCGGCGTGGTCGTGACCGCCGGCTGGTTCCGCTTCGCGAGCCCGAAGTCGAGGAGTTTGGCGCCAGTCCTCGTGAGCATCACGTTGGCGGGCTTGAGATCGCGATGGACAATGCCTTGGCGGTGCGCAGCGCTCAGGGCCGACGCGATTTCGGTCGCGATACGCAACGTTTCGTTCAGGGGCAGGCCGGTCGGGTTGCCACGCAGCCGAGCGGCGAGGGTCTCGCCTTCGAGATACTCCATCACGAGGTACGCCGTGCCCTCGTGTTCACTGACGTCGTGCAGCACGCAGATGTGCGGATGACCGAGCGCCGCGATCGCGTGCGCTTCGCGCTCGAAGCGCTGCCGCCCGGATGGATCGCGCTCGAAGTCGGCGCCCAGAACCTTCAGGGCGACAAAGCGCCCCAGCCGCGTGTCGCGTGCTTTATAGACTTCGCCCATGCCGCCGGCGCCAAGGGGCTCGACGATCTCATACGGGCCCAGCCGATTGCCGGATGCGAGACGCATGGCGTCGCGGATTATAAGTCCGAACCTTTTGCGCGGACGGCGGCGCCCGATAGCGGTGTGACGTGAGTGGATCACTTGGGTTGATGATCGCACTTGGTTCGCTAGCCCGCATTATTCACGAGCGCAGTGCCACAAGTGAACAATGCGCCGGCTGGATAAGGGACGCCGGCTTCGACGCGGCGCTGGCGCGCCTTACTCAGGGCTAGCCCTGAGCGAAGGCCTGTTCTGGGAGCCGGAGTCGAAGCCCGAAGGGCGAACTATTGGGGCCTCATGAATAGTTCGGGCTAGCCGCGAACGATCAACCAGGAGAAGCGGGAGCTACTTGGCTCCCGCCTTCTCCAACACCTCCACCACCTCGGGCCGCGAGAAGATCCGGGCCAGCTGCAACGCCGTCATGCCGCCGTTGCTCTTGGCCGACAGATCCGAACCCGCTTTCACCAGCGCGGCGACGGCGTCAGCACTGCAGGATTGGACCGCGCCGACCAGCGCAGTCGTGCCGTTGGCAGGATCCTTCGTTTTCACATCCGCTTTGCCGGCGAGGAGTGCCGTGATCACCGCGGCGGACTCGGCTCGAGATTGTGCGCAGAAGAGAACCGCGTGGTTGAGAGCGTAGGTATTGCGATCGTTCTTCTGGTTGGGTGACATGCCCGCCTGAAGAAACAGCGTGACCGCCGCAGCCTTGCGGTCAGCGATGGCATGGAAGAGGGCATCGGGCGTGAACTCGTATCCCATCCCGCCCAGCGCCCTCTTGAGCGACGTGGCGTCGCTGCGGCCGGCGCCAGAGACTGCCGTAGCGGGCGCGGCCTCGGCGTCCGGCTCCAACGTCGCCAGGCCACCGGTCACGATCGCGGCCTTGACGATGGCGTTGAAGAACCAGGTCTGGCCCAGCATCTTCGACTTGAATTCGGCGTTCACGCGCTTCTCGTCGAGCGCCGAGAGGTTCACCGTGGACATCGACGCAAACGCGCGCCCGCTTTCCGCGATCGCGGCGTGATAGGGGACGACGGCAATGTCGTCGGCCCCGTAACGCCATCGCAGCTTGACCGCGTGCAGGGAGCCGGACTTGGCGAGCTCGGTCAGTCGGTCCGGCGAGCGATCTGGGACAGCCAGCGGACTGTCCGTCAGGAGCAGGATGAGGTACTTTTGAGACGCGTCGAGCGGCGAAGTCTCCATCGTCGCGTAGACGCTGGTCAAGCGGATGGTCTTGCCGCTCACAGTGAAGGTGCCAAGCGCGGAGTCCTGTGCGGCCGCGGCCCCGGCGGTGATGGCCACGACCGCGGCGGCTCCTGCGATCCTTTTCCGTCGTGACGGCCCAGAGCTCATCGTGATCGTCTCCCCGAGGATGAGATTAACAAACAATCCTCTGCTCGGAGCTTCTGATCTCGTTCCGTGGGCTCTCCTTCCGCGTCATTCGTCGCTTCGGCTAGTCGGTGGGCCTGGGCGCAAACCTAATCTCAGCACCTCGCGTTCTTCTGTCTGCCGTCTACCGGTGAGTGCCCTACGCGCTGCACTCCCCTTCCTGCGTGTCCGGCACGAACGCTTGGGACTCAGCGAGATCGATGTAGTCGTCGGGCGCCGCAGATGATAGCGGCCGAGAGCATCGCCTTTTTCACCGCTTCACCCTTGCTCAGCCATCGCCGCCGGCAGATGAATGCCGCACTCGAGCTTCTCGCCGCCCCATCTCCCAGAGCGAGGATGCGCGGGATCGGCCGGGACCGCTGTGCAGGGCTCGCACCCGATGCTCACATAGCCGCGCTCATACAGCGGCAGAAGCGGGATGGCGTGTTTGCGCGCGTAGTCGCCTACGGCGGCGGAGGTCCAGTCGGCCAGCGGGCTGACCTTGCGCAACTGGTGGCCATCTGGAAGCCGGAAACTGTCAACGTGCTTCAGGTTCGCGCGCGTCGGCGACTGATCGCGGCGCAAGCCCGTGAACCACACATCGTATGCGCCCAAGGCTGCGAACAGCGGCTCGACTTTGTGGTGCGCGCAGCAACGTTCGTAGCTCGTGCGCCACAGACCCGGTGCTGGCTCTCGCGCCTGCAGGTCGACCACGTTCAAGTTCCAGCGCTCGCGCAACTGGTCGCGATACGCATAGGTGTGTGCAAGCCGTAGCCGTTGGTCAGAAAGCGGTGCTGAAAGAGCGCGCCGCTGGCAACGTGAAAGTTGAGCACCATCAGGATCGCAAGCGCGGCAGCCGTACGGCTGAACACGCCAAAGATCAACGAAAGACCCGTCGAGACTTCCCCGATCAACACGAGGCGAGCAAAGATCGCCACCCCCGGAAGGCAGACGGCTTCGAGGTACCAGCGATTCCAGGCGGTTGACGACGTCAGGTAGCCGGTAAGCTGGCGCTCCGGTGGCGTCGTATCGAACAGCCAGTCGGCCTTCCCACTCCCTTCGAAGAGAAAGAATACGCCGAGGAGAATCCGCAGAGCGGTCACACCAGACGCATGCGCGCGCGGCATAAAATGTCGTGCTCCAAAAAAGCCTTGTCCCGTTGATCCAAGCGAGACGAGGCAAGAACTCGGGTTGTGGTCGAGTCTCGGCGCCAAGGCCGAGGCGGCAACGCTATCAGCCGGGGGCGCGCGAAGCTTCAAGAAGTCGATAACGATTTGTTAAGGACTTGAAAAAACGTCCAATCTATCCGGCCGCGCGCCTTCCCTCCCCAGTCACACTCAACTACTCCGAATCGTCGAAACTGATGAAGGGCCGCTATTCTCGGCCCCTCGGAGGAGGATGCCGTGCGTTTGTTCGATGTTCAGTCCGTTGAGATCGATGCCCCTCGCAACGCGGTGTTCGAGTTTCTGCGCGAGCCGCGCAATCTGCCGCGTTGGACACATGCGTTCAAGAGCGCCGACGATGCCCAGGCTCGACTCGAGACGCCTGCGGGCGTGGTCGACGTCCAGTTGCGGACCTTCGCGGATCCCACGTCAGGGACCGTCGATTGGGAGTTGCGGTTCCCGGATGGTAGCCTCGGGTCTGCCGAGTCACGGGTCACCACGACGAGGCGTGGCACGTGCATCTACAGCTTCGTGCTCCACGCCCCGCCGATGGCGCTCGAGCAGATCGAGGGGGCATTGGAGACGCAGCGTGAGACGCTCAGGAAGGAGCTCGGCACATTGAAGTCGTTGATGGAACGGTGATGGCGGAGCCTCCAGCGCTTGAACAGATCGCTCGCCGTGCGATCGACGGCGATCGCGAGGCGCTCAATCAGCTGGTTCGAGCGGTGCAGGGAGACGTGTATGGCCTCGCTGTCCGCATGTTGTGGAATCGCGAGAACGCCGAGGACGCGACGCAGGAGGTGCTGGTTCGAATCGTGACCAGGCTCTCGCAGTTTGATTTCCGCAGCCGTCTCAGGACGTGGGTCTATCGGGTCGCCGTCAACTATCTGCTGGATGTCAAGAAGAGTCCTCTGGAGCGTCTGGACCTGACCTTCGAGCGCTTCGCCGCAGACCTGGCAGAGGGGTTGTCCACTGAGGGGACGTCAGATCAGGAGCGGTCCATCCTGATCGAGGAGGTCAAGATCGGGTGCACTCTCGGGATGCTTCAATGCCTGGATCGGCCGCATCGGCTCGCCTACATCCTCGGCGAGATCCTGGAATTCTCAGGACCGGAGGCTGCCGAGATCCTCGGCCTCGCGCCAAGCGCGTTCAGAAAGCGCCTGGAACGCGCTCGCGAATCGATCGCGGAGTTCACCCGGGCGCACTGCGGACTGGTCTCCGACTCGGCCTCGTGTCAGTGCAACCGTCGTGTCTCGGCCGCTCGGCGCCTTGGCCGCGTCCGCCCGCAGGCGTTCGACTTTGCGCGAGACGCATCTTCGTTCGACGCTGCGCGTGCGATGGTCCGCCGAGTAGAGGAGGCACGCAGGGCGCTCGCGGTGCACCGCGTATCGCATCCCAGCGGACCCTCGGTGGACTTCGCGCGTCGGATTCTCGATGAGCTCGATCCGAGCACGCGCCGCGCGGACGGCTGACAACGGAGCTACGTTCGCATGAGCCGGATGTCAACTTCCCGCTCGACGTAGCGCCACTCCGCGGACGCCCGCAGTGCCGTCACCAGTTCGTCAAAGGCCACCCCGTCGTCCGGCGCATACTCAAACCACGTCAGAAAATCGAACGGTTCCCCCAGGTCTCGGCCATGATGAAGCCTGCGCGCGATGGCGGGCAGGTACTTGAGCCCCGTCTTGAGGTGTGCCGATTGCTCTTCGAATATCGCGCGGCGCGGTCCTGCGGCAGTGTCCACCAGGACGCGGTCTTCCGAATCGGAATGAGCGCCGCACCCTTCGCCTCCGGGCGACTCAGCCTCGGCTGCTTCGCGACCAGCAGGTCATGTTCGTTCTGCGTGACGTACTGCTCATGGCTGGTCACACCGCGAAGCCGCCATTTCGTCCCGGAGGGAGGGACGACGTCGAAGCTGTTGCGATGTCCAATCGGGAAACACGTTCCAGAGAGTCGCCCGCGACCGTCTCTTGCTTGACCACACGCCACCGTCCCGTGGTGCCCCCGAGGAAGGTGAATGCGCGATCCTTGTCAAGGATTTTGGCGCCATTCTCTCTCTACGCGCTGCACTCCCCTTCCTGCGTGTCCGGCACGAACGCTTTGGACTCAGCGAGATCGATGTAGTCGTCAGGGGTAGCCGATGCAGCGCTGATCTCCTCGAGGTCAGCAAGAAGCCGCTTGACGCGCGCAAGATCGACGCGTGCGAAGAACGCCGCGGCCGCTTCGTGAGGAAGACGCTCGTCGGCATAGAGGCGAGCCAGCCGCTCGAGAGCAATACCAGATCGACGCGCCGGAACCTTGGCGGCCAGGCGTCCAAACGTCGCGCCGGTTTCGTTGACGCCGCCGCCAACCATGACGAAGTACTGCGGCACCGCGCGGCCCTCGACCTTGCGCAGGCTGCCCTGAAAGCCGACCGCCGCGATGTGATGCTGCCCGCAGCCGTTCGGACATCCGCTCACCTTGACATCGAGGCTCGGCGCCAACGGAATCAGCGCTGGAGTCGCACGCAGGTGCTCGCCAAGCAGTTGCGCGAGGCCACGTGATTGCGTCACCGCGAGCTTGCACGACTCGGCGCCGGGACAGCTGGTCACGTCGGCAATCGTGTCGGCGTCGCCCAGCCCAAGCCCCGCCGCCGCGAGGCTCGCATACAGTGCCCTGGCATCGTCATACGGAACCCAGCGAAGCAGGAGGTTCTGCGTCGCCGTCACCCGGACGGTTCCGTCGCCATACGCGGTGGCGAGATCCGCTAACACTCTGAGTTGCGCGCCGGTGAGGTCGCCGAGCGGAACGGTCACGACCGCCGTGACATAGCCGTACTGCTTTTGCACTCGCAGGTTGGTCACCGTCCAGTTCGCGTACTCGTCATCCAATCGCGCGATCTGAGGCTGCGGATCGGGATGGATACCAGGCCCGCGCAGCTTCCCTTCGCTGACCCGCCGCGCGATGTCGTTGACGGAGGGCGGCGTCGTCCGCGTCCACGTTGGCGAGGGCTCTACGGGTGGCGCCTCCGGGTCGAAGGGCAGCGCCAGGCCGCCCTCGCTCTTGACGCGTGCGAACTGGCCATCGAATTCCTCGCGCCATCGATCCCAACCCAGGGACTTGATGAGGAACTTCATCCGATTCCGCGCTTTGTGCTGGTAGTCGCCGAGCGCATGGAAGACGCGCACGATCGCTTCGGCGACTTCGAGCATGTCGCTCGCCGGCAGAAAGTCGAAGAGCACCTTTGCCGACGTGGCCATCGTCGAGGTTCCACCTCCGACAAGGACCAGGAACCCGCGCTGCCCATGCTCGAGTCGCGCGCGCCAGCCGATGTCGTTGATGGCCGCCTTGACGTGGTCTTCGGAGCAACCTTCGAACCCGATCTTGAACTTGCGCGGCAGCGACGAGCTGAGCGGATGCCGCAGGAAATGACGCGTCAGCGCTTCGGCGTACGGCGTCACGTCGAACACTTCGCTCGCGGACACGCCGGCAAACTGGCACGCGGTGATATTGCGTACCGAGTTCCCGCACGCCTCTCGCGTGGTGATCCCCGCCGCGGCGAGACGGCGCATGGCTGGCTCGACGTCGTGCAGCTTGACGAAATGAAACTGGACGTTCTGCCTGGTCGTGATGTGACCAAACCCTCGCGAGAACTCCTCTGCGATGTCAGCGAGGACGCCAAGCTGATCGGCGGTCAGAATGCCCTGCGGGATTTTCACGCGAATCATCTGGGCATCGTCGAGCTGACGCTGTCCGTAGCAACCGCGCACCAGCCGAAACGCGCGCCACTGGTCTGACGTGATTTCGCCGTTTTCGAATTGGGCAAGCGTGGCCGCGAATTCGTCGATGTCGGCCTCGCTGGCAAACGACAGGCGCGCGCGACCGTAGGTCGTCGGGTCGTCAAGAGCGGCCATGGAGCTCTCCGGTCAGCGCTGCGGTTTCAGCGGGCTGGGACAATCGCTTCCCGACACTGGTGGCGAAGTATGTGATCACGACGTCGGCGCCGGCGCGCTTGATGGCGATAAGGGACTCATCGACGGCGGCGTCCTCGTCGATCCAGCCGCGCATCGCGGCGGCTTTGATGAGGCTGTACTCACCGCTCACCTGATACGAGAACAGCGGCACGTCAACCGCGGCGCGGACGCGCGCGAGGATGTCGAGGTAGGGCAAAGCCGGCTTGACCATCACCATGTCGGCGCCTTCCTCGACGTCGAGTCGGGCTTCCTCGAGCGCCTGACGAACGCTGACGGGATCAAGCTGATAGCCGCGGCGATTCCCGAATTGTGGCGCGCTGTCGGCAGCCTCGCGAAAGGGCCCGTAGAAGGCAGAGGCAAACTTCACCGCATAGGAGAGGATCGCCGTCTCCTCGTGGCCTGACGCATCGAGCGCGCGGCGGATCGCGGCGACTTGCCCGTCCATCATGGCGCTTGGCGCAACCACGTCGGCGCCCGCATCCGCAAACGACACCGCGGTTTCCGCAAGTCGGGCGATGGTTGCGTCGTTGTGAACTTCGCCATTGGCCACGATTCCACAGTGTCCGTGCGTTGTGTAACTGCACAGACACACATCGACGATGAGCAGGAGCGACGGATTGCGTTGCCTGATTCGTCGAAGGGATCGGGCGACGATGCTGTCCGGTCGCGATGCGGCCGACCCCGTCGCGTCTTTCACCGCGGGCGTCCCAAACAGCAACAGCGCTTTGATGCCGCTTTCCACGAGGCGATCGATTTCCCGATCGAGCATCTGAAGCGAGAGCCGATCGACGCCTGGCATCGACGAGACGGGACCGGCCGACGTCGGGTCCTCGACGATGAAGAGCGGCTGGACCAGATCGTCGACCGATAGACGCGTTTCGCGAACCAGCGAGCGCATCGTCGACGAGCGGCGCAGGCGCCGAAGACGTCGTGTTGGATGCCCACTCATCTGGAATTCCCTCCAAAATGCTCGGCGATCGCTTGCGCCAACGCCGGCACTGTCGTCTCGGCCGGGACGATCGACACCGTGAAGCCAGCAGCTCGAGCGGCGTCGGCTGTCACTGGTCCGATACAGGCGACCGCGCAGCCATTGATGTGCGAGCGAAGCGGCACCGCGGCGTTGATGGCGGATGGACTGCAGAACACGACACAGTCCACCTGGCCGTTCAACGTCTTGGTCAGCGGCCCGCGCGATCGAACGGGCTTGGTGCGGTAGGCCACGACATCAACGACCGTGGCGCCCAGCTCGCGCAACCCGTTCACCAGCGTCGGCGAGACCGACGCCGCACGCGGATAGAGCACCACTGGATGTTGAGCGCAGGCGATCGGCGTCAACACGGCCAGCAGTCCCGCGGCCGAGTACGGTTGACCGACCAGATTGGCTTGAATGCCTCTGACAGCGAGTGCCTGTGCGGTTCCGGGCCCGACCACGGCGATGGTCTTGGTCCGCAGTCGCGATGGATCGAGTCCGCGCGCGATCATGCGGCGCCAGAACGCGGACACACCTCGCGGAGAACTGAACACGATCCAATCGAAATCGTCGAGGCGCTCGATGGCGGCGTCGAGCTCTGGCGTCGGCACGTGCTCGTCGATGTGAACGGTGGGCTGCCACACGACTCTTGCGCCCTGGCGCCGCAGCTCGCGCGGCAGGCGATGGCCGGACCCTCTCGGGCGCGTGACGAGCACGGTCTTGCCGATCAGCGGCTGAACTGGAGGGTTGTTCATCGCGCGGCCACTCCATCGGCAATCGCGTCGAGTGCGCGCTCGGACGCTTCGCGCGCGACGTGGTCTGGGTTGACGCCGGCGCTCGACACGTCGATCGGGTCGCCCTCGCCATGCGCCCAGACGCGGACGTGCAGCGTGACGCCCGCATGCTCGACCTCGGCCCACGCGGCAACGAGATGGCCGAGCGCATCGAGGCGACGTTCGACCGATCGCTCGGCGTCGGTTGCCAGTCGCGTGGAGAAGTCGTCGATCGCGGCCAGAGCGCTGCGGGCGGCGACGTCGTCGGCTCGAACCTGAAGCGCGATCGCGCCCTGGCCGGGTGCTGGAGCGAAGAACCGCGGCGTGAACGTCTCGACGATCTCGTGGTCGAGATGCAGCCGCTCCAGACCGGCTGTGGCAAAGACCACGGCGTCAAATGCGCCCTCACGGACCTGAACCAGCCGGTGATCGACCGGGCCTCGAATTGGTTTACAGACCAGGTCGGGACGCAGATGCCGAATCTGAAGGCGCCGGCGTTCTGAGCTCGTGCCGATGACTGCGCCAGTTCTGAGATTCCGAAGTGTCGAACCGTCGGTCGAGACGAGGGATTCGGTGATCGACCCGCGACGGAGCACGGCGCCAATCGCCAGGTCCTCGGGCGGCTCGATCGCCATGTCCTTGAGGCTGTGGATCGCGACGTCGATCGATCCGTCCCGAAGCCCCGCCTCGACGTCATCGACAAACGGCGCGTCTGATGCAAGTTCTGCGATCGGCGACTCGCGATCCCGGTCGCCGGTCGAAGAAAAGATCGTGAGCTCGGTCGCGATGCCATGACGTGTCAGCCGCCGAACGGCGAGATCGACCTGGCTCAGCGAGAGCGCCGAGCCGCGGGCGCCAAGGCGTAGCCGGCGACTCATGATGCGACCTCGTGAAGTTGGTCAGCGGCATCCAACGCGTGGATCTCGAGACCGACCACGTCGCCGATCACGATGGTCCCAGGCGCGTCCGCGTGATCGAACGGCACCGCGACGAGAGGCAGCTGGCTGAGCGGGCCCTTCCACGTCCACATCTGCTCGGTGGACGCGCCGATGACGATGGCTGCCGGTGTGTCCGATCGCCAGCCGCGATCCAGAAGGCGTTGAGCCAGCGTCGCTCGCGATCCGAGCGTCATCATGGCGACCAGCGTGATGAGGCCCGGCGGTAGCGCGTCGACGAGAGCGCTGTAGGCGCCCTCGCTCGACCCATTGATGACCAGGAACCCGGAGGCGGCGCCGCGATGCGTGACGGGGATGCCGGCGAGCGCGGGCGCGGCAACGGCGGTCGTGAGGCCCGGCACGATCTCGAATGGCACACCGGCGGCCGAAAGCGCGAGCGCTTCTTCGCCACCGCGGCCGAACACGAACGGGTCGCCACCTTTGAGCCGGACCACCCGACGTCCGCGCGTGGCATGCTCGACCAGGACCTGCTGAATGACACGCTGCGGAGTCTGTGGCCTGCCCGCGCGCTTGCCGACGTCGATGTGCTCCGCGCGACGAGCGATGGCTCGCGCCTCGTCGCTGACGAGCGCGTCGGACAGGACCACGTCAGCTTCGATCAGGCGACGCACGGCCTTCTGGGTCAGATGGTCTGGATGACCCGGTCCAGCACCGACGATCGAGACGAACCCGCTCGAGAGCCTGCTCATTGCGCCGACTCCAGCTCTTCAGCGGATCGACAAACCTGACCAGCCTCCGCCAAGGCTCCGGCGGTCCGCCGTAGCGCTTCGCGCGAAAGCGGAAGGTTTGTCGCCACATTCTGTATGGTCGGCGCCACATTCTGTGCGGTCGGCGTCGACAAATCTTCAGACCGTGGCGACAAACCTTCAGACCGTGGCGACAAACCTTCAGACTGTGGCGACAAACCTTCAGACCGTGGCGACAAACCTTTAGGCCGTGGCGACAAACCTTCAGACTGTGGCGACAAACCTTTAGGTTTGTCGTAGATGCGATTCAGCGTCTCGAGCAGTTGTGGCCGGCGACGCTCCATTGGCACGCCGCTGGCGCGCTGGCGCCGGCTCAACTCGCGCGCGCGCTGGAGCCAGGTGCCCAGCTCTGAGGGCAGCATGTCGTCGATCGCCTCCCGCAGCAGCCCGGCCAGCGCAGGCGCCTCTCCGGAGGTGGAGACCGCTATCGTGACCCCGCCTCGAGCAATGGTTCCGCCGAGGTACGCCGTCGCATGACGAGGATCGTCGACGGCGTTCACGAAAATGTGGCGCGCTTCGGCTGCGTCGTGCACGGCGCGATTCACGGCGGAGTGTGCCGCGGCGGTGACGAACCAGGCGCCATCGAGATCCTCGGGCATGAACGCCCGCTCGATAATCCGCACACGCGATCGGTCGATGAGCGGGAAGATGGCGGGCGCGATCACCGTGACGTCTGCGCCGGCGGCGAGCAGCGCGGGAATCTTGGAGGCGGCCACGCGGCCGCCGCCGACGACCACTGCGCGGCGACCCTCGAAGCCGAGAAAGACGGGCAGACGCGAGAGCTCGGCATCCGCAGTGTGACGCGCGGGGCGTGAGCGCGACCGCGACCACGCGCGGCCCAGCATCAGGCCCGCGACCAGGGTCAGTGTGTACGCCCACCATTGGATTCCGGCGTCGAAGGGCCCCGGTAACCCGGCAAGCCGGTCGAGACGGGCCAGGTCGGCCCACAACCCGACCAAGGCGAACGCGAGCACGCCGGCTGCCGCCCACGTCCATCCCGGACGACTTCGAGCGGTCGAGAGCGGCTCGACAAACGGTTCGATTGAATTCTGTGCGTGCATAGCTTCCTGCATCTCGATGTTGTTGCACCCAAAACAGAAAGGCCCGGAAGACGTTGAGCCTTCCGGGCCTTGGCAAGTGCGAAAACTTAGGGTTATGCGAAAGAGCTTAGAGTGGCACGCCCCTCATAGACACAGCGCCGCAGTCGGAGGCCTTGTCTCCGCCGCAACAACACGCGCAGGTCTGGACCGTGTGCACTGAATGCTTTCTATACCATGCCTCGCGCCGGGCGTGTCAAGCGCTCTCTAGAACGTCGCGAGTGCGTTGACCGGGAATCCTGTCCCGCCTGTCACCGGCACCGGGGCAACCGTGAGCAAGAACTCCCATCGCTTCTGTCGTGCCGCCATCTCTCCGAGCGGTTCCAGATCCTGATTGTCGAGAATGTTGAGGCCCAGCGCGGTGATCGCCAGCGTGTGAACGGGCAGATTGATCCCCTGCACGAGCGACGGCACAACGTCGAGCGCCGCGTCACTGCCAATCAACGCCACTCCCCGCGCCTTGAGCCATTCCCCCACCGACGCGTGAAGCCCGGCGGAGTTTTGTCCAACATTCCACGGGCCCAGCGCGGCGCGCCGTGCCCATCGCCCCGTGCGGAGCAGCAGGGCGTCGCCGGGCGACAGTTTGACGCCCGCGCGCTTCTCCCAGGCTTCGAGGTCCTCCACGAAGATCGGGGCGCCCGGCTCGAGATACGGCAGGCCTTTGAGACGAGGAATGTCCATCAGCACGCCGCGAGTGACGTAGCCGTTTCTGAAGTTGTGGATCGCGAGCTTCGTGCAGCCCTTCTCGGTATTCACGTCGGCTCGCGTGTAGCCGTTGTAGGTCTGATCCTTGTAGAGGATGTGGCACAGCGTGTCCATGTGGCTGTGGGCATACCCGTGGTACATCACGCGATACGTATCCGTTGTGAAGCCGCGGTTCATCGTGTGCTCGAACGGGTTGGCGTTGTCGACCTCGCGCTCGGTCAACGGTGAGTGTGCGAGCCCGACGGCCTGCCCGACTTTCACGAGCGACGCCGCCTGCTTGCGCTTGGCGTCGGTGATGAGATTGAGCGTCCCGAGCTCATCGGTCGCGCCCCAGCGCCCCCAGTTCGAGATCTTCTTGAAGTACGCGTCGAACTCCTCGGTGTTGGCCGGCATCCGCGCGGCCGCAGGGCCCGGAGAGAGAATCGCTGCCGCTGGCGCCGGAGTCGGTTGAGAGGGCTGGGGCGTGCCTGGGGCGGAGGCCTGGAGTGTGATCCCGATTGCAGCCACGACACCAGCCCGGCTGACAGACCGTGATTGGAGAGCCATGGCGCCGAATCATAGATCAGCTGCCGGCCAACCTCTCGGCCGTCAGCGCCATCAACATCGCCGGATCCGCGAAATCTGGGGAAGAATCGAGGAATAGAAGAGCGTCGCCGGACGTTCAGAAGGTGAGGATCGTCCTCCAGGCCATGTTCACGCGTCATCGCGAGGAATTCGATCGATCAGCGCTCGTGCACCAGGCGGCGCTGATGCGGACGGCGAGGCGTCTGTGCGGCTCGCGCGAGACGGCTGACGACCTCGTGCAGGAGACGTATCTGGATGCCTGGCGATCGTTCCACCGGTTCGAGCCAGGCACGAACTGCCGCGCGTGGCTGTACAAGATCCTCTTCTTCAACTACACGCGCTTTCGACGCAAGCAGTCACGTGAGCCGTTTCTCGTGGAGCTGGACGAAGCGGAGGAGATGGCGCTGCGGTTCGATCCGCAGACGCCAGACGCGCTGACCGCCGAGTCGGTGAAGAACGCGTTCGAGCGTCTTCCGGAACCGTTCCGCACCACGGTGTATCTCGTGGATGTCGAACAGCTCACCTATCGGGAGGCGTGCGAGGCGCTGCACATTCCGATCGGCACCGTGATGTCGCGCCTCAGCCGCGGGCGCCGACTGCTGCGTGCGGAGTTATCGGCGGAGGCGGCCGCGCACGGAATCGGCGAGCGATGACGCTAGACATCTTGAAGGGAAAGCAACCGTGCAGATAAGTCTAGTTGTCCGGCTGGACCTCAAGATGTCTCGCCCCGCGTCCCTCGACTTTGCTCGGGACGCCCTGAGCCTTGGTCGAAGGGCGGAGCGGGGCAAGAAGACACTGCCCTGGCGAGGCGGAGCTCTCAACGTTTGGCATGCAGATCGGCGAGCGGAGCCTCGCCAGAGAAAGGCCAGGTCAACCGGTGACTCGCGAGTGCCAAGAGATTCGTGATCTGCTGGATTCCTATCTCAGCGACGAGCTGCTGGTGGAAACCAACCACCTGGTGTTGCGGCATCTGGCCACCTGCGGGAGCTGCTCGAGTGAGCTCGAGCGCCGGCGCCGAACGCGTGAGCTGCTGGTCGAGAGTCTGCGCGTGACCGTCGATCCCGAATCCTTGAGGCAGCGCATCGACCAGGCGATCGACGCCGAGCGGCTCTGGTGGCGTCGAACCGCTCTGTGGTGGGGTTCGGCCGCCGTGCTCGCCGCGATCGCGGTGTTCATCTGGTATCCCAGAGCCGTTGACGCCGCGGCCTACGACGATAGCGTCGGTGATCACGTCGCGTGCGCGCTCGCGGTCCGCGCCGATGCCTGGTACGACCCGGCGCGAGTGGCGAAGCAGTTGCGGCCGCCGTTCACTCCGTTGGCAGAGGCCGTTGGCACGACGTACCGGAACTTCGCCCTCATCGACGCGCATACGTGCCCGTATAACGGCCGCGAGTACGCGCATCTTGTCTTTCGTGGCACTGAGGGCACGATCTCGCTCTTCGCGGAAGCGTCGACTCGCGGCGCGCTGCCCAAAGCGTCGGTCGTCGCCTCCCAAGGCCACGCGTTATCGAGCATCTACTCGACCGATCGGGACGGCTACCACGTCGACGCGACTTCGACCGAGCGTCATCAATTGTTTGTCGTCTCCGATCGCACCGGCCCCGCACAAGACGCGCTCGCGAGGCAGATGCTGCAGTCAGCGGTCAGCTTCATCAGGACGCTCGAACGGGAGCGATAGGTCGTCATTTCGCATCGACCCGATCAGTTGGCGCGATGCAGCGTCAGGGCGAGTCCCAATCCCTGCGAAGGGGACGCCGATCGTCCCGAACAGCTGCCCTTGGCCGTTGATCGAGATCGATTTCGAATCGCAGCTCACCGAACGGCATGGTGATCGTCCCTTCCCAATGCCCCGTGGGGCCGTTGGTGATCTGCGCGTGGATGAACGAGTCGCCGAAGAGCAACGAGATCACGATCCACCGATGAAGAGGCATACCGTGTGCACCAGGACATCGTCGAAGCGGTAGGTCTGCCCGATCGCCGGCGACAGCAGCGGCAAGAGCAGCGCCGGCACGAGCGTCAGGATGAACAGCTCAATCAGACCAGTCGCGGCGCGAATGCCGACCAACCGGTGGCGCGACTCCGGCAGCGAGAGTGTGAACACCGTGCCCTTCGCACCCTGAGCCAGCAGCCCGCCAGTGGCGAGCAGCAGCGCGAAGATGGTCCACATTTGCGGCAGGTTTTGCCGGTACCACTGCGCCCAGATGAACCCGCGATACTGGCGCGACAGCTCGGCCATTTCCATAATCCGCCGGCCAATCTCGCCCTCGGCCTTGATGTTGGGCACCATCGGCATCAGCTTGAGCACCTGCGGATAGGTGTAGACCGCGCCGATAGCCGATGCCATCAACAGGACGAGGCCGATGAGAAAGCGGGAGCGCGTTTCGAGCCACGACTTGTACCAGAGCATGTCAGTTCTCCGCGACGACGGTGTCGAGAAAGATCTCCTTGAGCGTGACGGGAACCACGTCCACCGACACGGGATTCAGCGCGCGCGCCTCAGCCAGCAACGACTCGGTATCGCGGCTCGAGAGCACCGTCAGCACGCGGCCTTTTCGGCGAATGCGTTCGACGCCGGGAGAGCCAAACCGCGCCTCGGGCGCCTCGCCGCTGAAGACGAGCTCGACGCGACGGTAGCGCTCGCGCAGATCGTCGAGCGCGCCAGAAACCACCGTGCGGCCGATCGATGATCGTCACGTGATCGGCGATCTGATCGACTTCCGCAAGCTGATGCGAGGAGAAAAAGACCGTCATCGCTTCGCCCGCGACGTGGCTGACCAGCGCTTGCCAGGACTTCTTCACTCATCGCGGGATCGAGGCCGGATGTCGGCTCATCGAGGATCAGCAGCTCCGCCCCTCGGCACAGCGCCAGCAGCAACGCCAGCTTGGTTCTCATGCCGCGCGAGAGCGCCTTCACTTTGCGATCCTCCTTTTGGGCCGGGTGAGCCGGGTGGGCCGGGGTGGGTCGGGTGAGTCGGGTGGGCCGGGTGAGCCGGGTGGGCCGGGTGGGCCGGGTGGGCCAGGTAGGGCGGGTAGGTAAAGGCAGAAGGGGGAACCGCGTACAAGGCAAAGGGCGGGATCGCTCCCGCCCTCATTTTCTTTCTTCGTTCTTCTTTCTTCGTTCTTCTTTCTTCGTTCTTCGTCTTTAGGGGCAGGTCGCCGACACCATCTTGATCGCCGTCAGATTCATGTAGTGATCGGCCTTCGGCGGCGCCGGCTTCATGCTCTCGGCGTCTTTGTTCGGCACTGCGGTTCCGGTGATGTCGATCTTGTGACTGACGTGCGGCGCGAGGTTGGCTTTCGATGACACGATGCCAATCATCTTGGGCCCTTTTTCGGCGGTGTTCTGCACGACGAAAGTATCGGCGGTCGCGCCCTTCTGGAGGCACCCGGTCATGGTGTGCTCCTTGGCGGCGGGCTTGTCCTGAGCCAGAGTGCTAGCGGACATTCCAACGGCGAACACGGTCATCACTGCACACGCGATGGCTTTCTTCATGGCTCCTCCCCAATTTGAATCATTGCCGTCACATGACAGAAGCGTGATCACTGAACATAGTTCGTTGGAGCGAAGAATACAATCCGGATTGCTACTCGCTGACCGCTATTGGCTTTTCGCGAATTGCGAATCGCGAACGGCGAAAGGGCCAACCCTCGTCATCGGCAGGGCGTCTAAGCCCTCGAGATCCCGACGATGAACCTGGCGACCAATGACTTGAAACTTGCCGTTCGCGGCCTGCTGCGAAGCCCGCTCTTCGCCTCCGTCGCCATCCTCTCCCTGGCTCTTGGTATTGGCGCGAACACAGCCATCTTCACGCTGATCGATCAGATCCTGCTGCGAAAGCTGCCGGTCGGGCGCCCCGAACAACTGGTGATGCTCTATCAGCAGGGATCACACAACGGCAGCAACGTGGGCGCGCGGGCCCACTCCTACCCCATCTACCAGGAGTTTCAGAAGCGCGCGGCGCCATTGTCGGAGGTGATCTGCCGGCGGATCGTGCCGACGTCGGTGGCCATCGATAACCAAACCGAACGACTCGATGCCGAACTGGTGTCAGGCAATTTCTTCACAATGCTGGGCGTCAAGCCCGCCATCGGCCGTGTCTTCAGCTCGCAAGAAGACGATCAGGTCTATCAAGGGCATCCCGTCGTCGTGCTCGGCTACGACTACTGGGTCCGCCGCTTTGCGCGGGATCCAGCGGTGGTCGGGAAAAAGATTCTCGTCAACAACTATCCGATGACGATCGTCGGCGTCTCCGCTGCCGGATTTGCGGGTATCGATCCGACGAGGTCGCCGCAGATTCGCGTGCCCGTCCTGATGAAAGACGCCATGTTGCCGGAATGGGGATGGATCCATCTGGACGACCCACGCACACGATGGGTTCAGCTGTTCGCCCGGCTCAAGCCGGGACAGACGGTCGAATCCGCCGCGGCGCCGATGCAAGGCCTCTTCCTGCAGATCCGCGCGCACGAGATGACGCTTCCTGGTGCAAAGGATTGGTCGGCGTATTCACGCGAACAGTTCATGAAGGGTCAGTTGAAGCTCGAGCAAGCGTCGATTGGCTACTCTCCGCTTCGCAACGACTTCTCCACGGCGCTCGTGGTGTTGATGTGCATGGTGGGTCTTGTACTGCTCATCGCGTGCGCCAACGTGGCCAATCTGCTCATCGCGCGCGGCTTCATGCGGCAACGCGAGATTGCCGTTCGGCTTTCGATAGGCGCCTCGCGCGGTCAGCTCGTGAGGCAGCTCCTCGTTGAGAGCCTGGTGCTCTCATTTGCGGGCGGCGCACTGGGCCTCGCCGTGTCGCTGGCTCTCACACGCACACTGATCGCCCTCATTCCGATGGACGGTCAACCGCTCCTCGTACAGCCGGAACCCGACCTGCGAATCCTCGCCTTCGCGTTCGTCCTCACCGGCATCACCGGGGTGGTCTTCGGCTTGTTGCCCGCTCTCCGTGCGAGCCGATCCGATCCGTGGACGACGCTGAAGGATACGGTCGGCGCCATCGCGGGAGCTGGCGGATCGCTCTTCCTGCGCAAAGGCCTGGTGACGGCTCAGGTGGCCTTGAGCTTCCTCCTGCTCTTTGGCGCCGGACTTTTCGTGCGCAGCCTGCAGAACCTGAAGACAACCGATACGGGCATGGCTGACCTCGACAATCTGGTCACCTTCCAACTCGCACCCGCGCTGAGTGGATACGAGAATGAGCGGGCCGGCGCCTTCTATCAAGAACTGCTCGAGAACCTGCGCGCGTCTCCGGGTGTCACGTCGGCGGGTATGGCCGCGGTATCACTGTTGGCCGGCAGCGAGTGGGACAGCTCGATGGGCGTCGAAGGCCATCAAGTCACGGACGGCGAGGACATGCAGGCGTTCATGAACGCGCTGTCACCTGAGTACTTCAAGACCATGGGCATCGCGATGCTCGAGGGGCGCGACTTCACGCGACTCGACGCAAGACGCGAAGCGACGGTGGCGGTTGTGAACCGGAAGTTCGCGGAGCACTTTTTCAAGGGCCAGAGCGCCGTCGGTCGCCACGTCGGATTTGGCACGGGTCCGCAGAGCAAGCTCACGATCGAGATTGTCGGCGTCGCCGAGAATTCGCTCTACGAAGGTCCGCGCGAAGGCGTTCGTCGTCAGGCGTTCATCCCGCACTGGGGGAACGGGAGCACGACGTTCTACCTGCGAACCGATACGGTTTCATCGAGCGCATACAACCTGGTGCGAAGCGAGGTGAAGCGACTCGATGCCAACATGCCCGTGTACGAGCTCAAGACGTTGGAGGCGCAGCTCGACGAGACGCTGCTGACCGATCGACTCATCGCGCTGCTGTCTGGCGGTTTTGGATTGCTGGCGACGGTGCTCGCCTCGGTGGGACTCTACGGCGTGATGGCGTTTGTTGTGGCTCGCCGAAGAAAGGAGCTGGGCATTCGCCTTGCGCTCGGCGCTGATCCCGGTAGCCTGATCTGGATGGTGATGCGCGAAGTGCTCATCCTGCTCGCGATCGGCCTCGCTATCGGCATACCGTCGGCGATCGGATTGGGCCGGTTTGTTTCGGGACAGCTCTACGGCATTCAGGCCAACGATCCCGTGATCGCGGTCTCGACGATCGCCTTGCTGACGGTCGTGTCGGCGGCAGCCGGACTCATTCCCGCCCGTCGGGCCAGCCGCATCGACCCGATCCTCGCGCTGAGGTACGAATAGTCAGCTTCGTCAGGTTCGACAAAGCTCGCGGTGAATTCTTCGCGAGCGGCGGCGGGCTACGGCATCAGGCGGAAGGCCGCGAGAAGCTGGAACGTCTGCTGAGTATGTGACGAGGTGGCGCCCGCGACGACGCGATCCCTCGAGCCGCGGCTGAGGCGCGCCTCGATCATGGCGTTCTTGATTTCGACTCCGCCGCCGTAGACCAGATCGACCGCGCGATCTTGAAAGTCGTCGCTGCCGGAGACCCTGAAGTTGAACGCCGGGCCGACGATCCCGTACACACCCAGAAAGCCGTTCCCCTGGCGCAGTCGAAGCATCACGGGCAGCTGGAAGTAGTGGTGCCTGCCGCTCGGCGCTCCCGGTTCGTCGCTCTGCGGAAGCATGACGAACAGCACGTCGCCGATGACACTGACGTGGCCCTTTCCGTTGTAGTCGAAGAACAGGCCAATGTTGCTGCCAAGCTGATCGGACCCCGCGTTGGATGTGGGCCATTGTACGCCGCTCTTGAGGCCCACGCCGAACTCCGACGGTTGGCTCTGCGCGTTCGCGTGCACGACGCCGGCGGCGACAAGAACCACCGCCACGGCTGCCCGAATCAGCACGGATCGCGACGAATGAAAATCTCGCATAAGAAGGATCTCGGCCGAACGGGGCCGAACCTGCAGCCAGCCTCCCTTTGAGGTATGGTTGTGGTTCCAAATATGGTTCGCGGATTCCTCGTTTTCATTCTCATTTCGTTCGCCGGTGCCGCATGTAAATCGTCTGGTGTCGATTCGCGTCCGCAAGCCGCACAGCAGCCACCACCCACGCTGATTCAGCCGGGCGCGCCCGGCCAGAGCAGCAAGCCGATCGACGCAGCACAAGCCACCGACCTCTCGAAGGTGCAGTACACGCAGGCCGACGTGAAGTTCATGCAGGGCATGATCGGCCACCACGCGCAAGCCATCGAGATGGTCGCGCTCCTCGAGGAGCGCACCAACTGGGAAGACGTGCGGAAGCTCGGCCTTCGGATCGAGGTGTCCCAAGAAGATGAGATCAAGATGATGCAGACCTGGCTCTCCGTGCGCGGCCAGACCCTGCCCGATCCACACGCGCACCACACGGGCGGCGCGCTCATGCCGGGCATGCTGACAATGGAAGAGATGGCCAGGCTGGGCGCCGCAAAGGGCGC
>JBOGIV010000282.1:0-4372 GCA_050747925.1 Vicinamibacterales bacterium | reverse complement strand
ACGGATCGACCCCTGAGCGGCTGGCCGGCATCGAAGCTGTCCTCGAAGTGCTGCAAGACGAGCAGCGTCCGGCGCTGGCGACGATGCCGATGCGGGTGTTTCCGGGAAAGACGTCGGAGATTGCGGCGATTCACACACAGATCAACACGGCGGCTCTGCCACCGGGTCGCTACCTAGCGCGAACGACGGTCCGACAAACGGGCAAATCCATCGGCCATCTCATTCGCCCGTTCCGAGTCGTGTCCGCGGCCGATGCGATCAACGGAGCCGGCGCCAGTGCCGGCGCCGTTCCAGTGGCCGGTGTTGGCGGAGCCTTGCCTGTCGAGATGGCGAGCCTGCTGCTCGGAGGTCTGCCAGCGTTCGATCGCAAGGAAATGCTCTCTCCCGCCGTACTCTCGTCCGCGTTTGCGGCCGCAGAAGCGCGAGGGGCGTCGGCGAAGACCGCGCTCAAGGAAGCCCGCACGGGCGCCTACGGGGCCGCTGCCATCACGGCACTCACTGAAGGCGATCAGGCACTTGCGAGTTTTCTGAAGGGCATTGAGCTGCTGTCGCAGTCGCAGCTCGATCGCGCTGCGGTCCAGTTTCAGTCCTCGATGCAGCAAGCGCCGAGCTTCGCGCCGGCCAGGCTGTATCTGGGCGCCGCGTTGGCCGAGGGGAATCGGCACAAGGAAGCGGCCGGGCTGCTGCAAAGCGCTGGCGGCGATCCCGCGATGGCTGCGCTTGGACGCATCGCCGGCGAAGAATGGATGAAGGCGGGCCAACCGGGGCTTGCCATCGCGCCGCTCGAGCAGGCCATCAAGGGTGGAGGCGCCAACCCCGACCCACGGACGCGCAAGCTTCTTGGCGTCGCGTACGTGCTGGGCCAGCGTCCGGCAGAGGCGCTGCCGGTCCTGACGCCGTACCTCGACGCGAACCCCACCGACCAGGCCGCCTTGCTCGCGGGAATCTTCGCCGCTTACGCGCGACACCTCGACATGCCACAGCGTGACACGCTGGCCACCGATCGCGATCGCGCTGTGAAGTGGTCGAAGGCGTACGAGGCGTCAGGCGGCCCAATGCAGCCACTGGTGGCGGCGTGGGTGAAGCATCTCGAGACTTTGAAATAAGAAGAACACAGACGTAGCCACAGAGAGACACAGAGGCGCCGAGAATGGGCTTCAATTAAAATCAGTTGCTCTGTGTCTCGGTGTCTCTGTGGCCAACGTACGTCGCGTGTTTGTTAATCCCGAACGGCCTTATCTGTGATTTCCAAGCCGCGATCGATAATCTCGAACGCCTCACGCATCTCCGCTTCGGTGATACAAAGCGGCGGATTCGTGAAGAACGCGTTCCACCGCACGAACGTATAGAGCCCTTCCTCGCGGAAGAACTTGGAGAGCGCCTGCATCTCGGACGAGCTCGCGTTGAACGCGGCGAGGCCCTCGCGCGTGGCACGATTGCGGATCAACTCGACGAGGCCGAAGAGCCCGATCGAGCGCGCCTCGCCCACCGAGGGATGGCGGCGCGCCAGCGCGTCGAGGTGGTCGCGCATCACGGCGCCCATCTGGCGCGCGCGCGCGATCAGGTTGTCTTCTTCGTAGACGCCGATCGTCGCCAGCGCCGCCGCACATCCGAGCGGATGACTGTTATAGGTGAGGCCGCCGTAGAACACGTTTTTCTGAAAGTAGTCCGCCACGCCGCGCCGAACGCCCACGGCGCCAAGCTGCACGTAGGCACTCGTCAGCCCCTTGGCCATCGTCAGAATGTCGGGCACGACCTTCCAGTGATCGACGGCAAACCATTCTCCGGTTCGGCCGAATCCCGACATGACCTCGTCGGCGATCATCAGAATCCCGTGCTTGCTGCACAGCGCACGAACCCCCTCGAGGTAGCCGTCCGGCGGAGTCAGGATGCCGTTGGTGCCGGTCACAGGCTCGAGGACAAAGGCCGCGATGGTGTGGGGCCCTTCGAGCATGATGATCTCTTCCAACTGCGCGAGCGCGTCGGCGCCGCTGTCGCTTGGTCGATCGAGACCGTGATACGGATGCGGCACGCGCACCACACCAGGGAGTCCGGGCTCCATCGCCCAGCGACGCGGATCGCCGGTGAGCGTCAGGCTTCCAGCCGTGCCGCCGTGATACGAGCGATAGCGTGCCAGGATCTTGTGACGGCCGGTGGCGAGCCTGGCGATGCGGATCGCGTTTTCGTTCGCCTCTGCTCCGCCGTTGGTGTAGAAGAACACGTCGATGTCGCCCGGGCAGATCTGCGCCAGCTTCTCGCCGAGCCGGGCGCGGACCTCGGTGGCCATGAACGGATTGGCGTACGCGAGCTCGGCGGCCTGATCCTGGATCGCCCTGATCACGCGAGGATCGCTGTGCCCGATGTTGACGCACATCAATTGACTGTTGAAATCGATGAAACGCTTGCCCTCCGGCGTCCAGAAGTAAATGCCCTTCGATCGCGCGACCGGGATGGGATCCACCGACGCCTGCGCCGACCATTCGTAAAGCGAGTGCTTCTTCGACAGCGCGACCATTTCCGGGCCCGACATCGCGGTCATCTTTCGATCCTCGGTAATCGCCATGGCGTTCCTCGTGATTGTCATGCCGTCGGTGTCAGGCGAACGGCGACCCTAAAGGGTCGCCTCTGCCTCAGATCTTTTGTGGAAGCGTAAGATCTCATTGCCGTCTCGTGTAGAGGCAACCCTTTAGGGTTGCCTACGATCCACCCTATAGGGTTGCCTACGATCCAGTTGCCAACTTGTGCGTCGCGAGCGCAAGCACTTTTGTCGCGGCGACGATCGAATCGACGTCACAGTATTCATCGGGTTGGTGCGCCAGCGTCAGCTCCCCGGGTCCGTACGCGACGCAGTGTGGCACACCCGCGATGCGGGCGACGTGCTTCTGATCGTAGGTACCCGGACTCGCCACGAGCTCGGCCGGACGGCCCACCACGTCTCTGATCGCGCGGCTCAACGCGTCGATCACGGGCGCGTCCTCAGGAGTCCGCGTGGGCTCGACGATCATTCGGTCTTCGAGGGTAAACCTGACTCCCGAGGCCATCGTCTCGGCCTTCTGGAGCAACGCACGAATCTCATCCCGGGTCCGCGTCAAGCCTTCTTCCAGCAAGAACCGGCGATCGAATACGGCGCGGCACCGATCGGCGACGCACGGCGATGGCACGGCCTCGACTGGCTGTCCCCCATCGATGCCGTTTACATTGACGGTCGCGTGCCGTGCACCCTCAGGCACGACCGGCATCGCCGTGATCCGGTTGGCCAGTGCGGGCCCGAGCTCGTCACGCACCAGGTCAAGAAATCTGGACATGCCCTCGATCGCGCTCAGTCCAAGGAAGGGCATGCTTCCGTGCGCGATCCGGCCCTGCGCGACCACTTCGAACCAGTACACGCCGCGATGGCCCACGCAAATGCGATCCACGCCGAACGGTTCCGGAATGATCACCGCACTCGTGCGATCGCGACCGATCCACCCGTGCTCGGCCAGCCACGCGACGCCGGCAAACCCTCCGCTCTCCTCATCGACGGTCCCGCTGATCTCGATGGGAGCCGCGTGCGGTGCACCCGCACGCTTGATCGCCACGGCCGCGAACGCGGCAGCTGCGAGCCCGGCCTTCATGTCGCACGCGCCACGGCCGTAGAGCCGTCCGTTCCGAACCTGCCCGCAGAACGGATCCATCGTCCAGCCCTGCCCCGGGGGAACGACATCGAAATGGCCGTTCAGGTGAACCGCCTTGGCCGACTGAGTGCCCGCATGAGAGCCGACCACGTTCACACGGGGATGATTCGCCGTGTGCTCCGCTCGACCCTCTGCCGGCAAGAGATGCACTGCCGCACCATGGCGGCTGAGCTGCGCCGAAATGAGCTCGGCACAGGCGACATACTCCTCGCCAGGCGGGTTAACGGTCGCGATGCGAATCAGACGCGCCGCGAAGTCGACGATCTCGTCGGCGGCGCGATCGACTTCGGCGAGGATGCGATCGGAGTGATTCAAAGTGCCTAGTTGATAACTTTGAGTAGTCTTTCCGACCGCGCTCTCCCCGGCCTGCCTTCCCACCCGCCCACCGGAACTCTCATCGATTCAAATGTGTTTCGGTCTCACGTGAGAACGGACCGCGCGGACGCCAACCCGGCCACTCGTAGTACCACGCGCAACACATCAGCGCCATGATGACAAGCGTGATGAGGTAGTCGGGGGCGAGGAAGTCAAACTTGTGGGTCAGTATACGAGCGGTGGTCGGTTGTCGCCAGTCGAGTCGCTTTTGTGCAGCACCTGGCACCCCTGGCGCCGTGGCACCGTGGCACCTTGGCACCAACCCTTTTAGGCACCGCACGCACCTTTGGCACCTCTGGCACCCTTGGCACCCTTGGCACCCT
>JBOGIV010000281.1:0-14306 GCA_050747925.1 Vicinamibacterales bacterium | reverse complement strand
CGAAGCGGAAAAGCGCCTGGCTGTGGTCGCTGTGCCCGTCGAGCAGAAGACGGTTCCGCGATCACGAACACTTGGTGGAGAGATCACGGCACCCTCCGGCGCCGCGTTGTCGATCACGGCCCCGGTTGCCGGACTTCTTCACTCGTCGTCCACTTCGCTGGTGGCCGGTGGATTCGTGTCCAAGGGCCAGACGCTGTTTCGCCTGGTTCCCATCGGGCAGTCGGAGCGAGATTCCGTGGTTGAAGCTCGCCGGGCCGCCGACACCGCGACTGCGAGACGAGAAGCCGCATTCCGCCGTGCGCAACGCGCCGAGCAGTTGCTGAAGGATGGAGCAGGGAGCCGGCGCGCGTTCGAAGACGCGCAGGCTGAGCTCGCGGTCGCCGACGCCGAGCTGAAGGCCGCGCGTGAACGCGTCGGGTTGGCCGACCGCACAGGCACGTCCGACTCGGGCGTGGCGATCAATGCGCCGGAGGACGCCAACGTTCAGGCGATCTATGTGCGAGAGGGCCAGTCGGTCGCCGCCGGCGCTGCCATCGTCGATCTGGTGCGGCTTGGCACGGTCTGGGTACGCGTGCCGATCTACGCGGGCGAGTCCGCCACGATCAATCCGTCGGCGCCGGCGCAGGTCGTGCCCCTCGGATCGCCGGCCGAGGCAGAGGGCACCGTCGCTCGACCGATACCGGCGCCGCCGTCAGCCAATGCGGGAACCGCCGGCGTTGATCTGTATTACGCGATGGCCAATCCAGGACAGCGCTTTCGTCCGGGAGAGCGCGTCACCGTTCGTCTGGCGCGACGAGAAGGGGAGTCGGGGCTGGTCGTACCGAAGGCCGCGCTCCTTCACGATGCGTATGGCGGCACGTGGGTCTACGTCGTGCGCTCGCCACGTGTCTACGCGCGTCATCGCGTCATGGTTGTCGATATCAGCGGTCCGCTCGCAGTCCTCTCACAAGGCCCGCCCCCTGGAGCCCAGGTGGTGACCGACGGCGCGGCCGAGCTGTTCGGCGTCGAGTTCGGCGCCGGAAAGTAAGAGCCATGATGCGGTGGATCGTCGAATCGTCGCTCCGACTGCGCGTGGTCGTGGTCGCGGCAGCGCTCGTCGTGGTTGCCGCCGGCTTCGGCGCGGCGCGTGACACACCCCTCGACGTCTTTCCTGAGTTCGCCCCGCCGCTCGTCGAAATCCAAACCGAAGCGCCTGGCCTTTCGACCGGAGAAGTCGAGAGTCTGGTGACCGTTCCGCTCGAGAACGCGATGAACGGCATCCCGAGGCTTCGGACGCTGCGGTCCAAGACCGTCCTCGGGCTGTCGTCGGTCGTCTTGATCTTCCGGGATGGGACCGAGCTGCTGCCGGCGCGACAGCTCGTTCAGGAGCGGCTCCAGCGCGTGGCGGCGTCGCTGCCCGCGGCGGCGCATGCGCCCGTCATCCTGTCGCCACTGTCATCGCTCAGCCGCGTGCTGAAGATCGGCGTTTCGTCCGCGCGACTCACGCAGGTGGAGCTGACCACGCTGGCCAAATGGACGATTCGACCGCGGCTGATGTCGATACCAGGCGTGGCCAACGTGGCGATCTGGGGTCAGCGCGACCGCCAGCTGCAAGTGCTCGCCGATCCGGATCGGCTGCGAGCCAGCAACCTCTCGCTCGACGACCTGGTGCTCGCGGCACGCGAGGGAACCGCCGTCGAAGCCGGTGGCTTCATCGAGACACCACAGCAGCGGTTGGCCGTGGCACACGTGCCGGCGGTGAGGACCGTGGACGACCTTCGCCAGATCCTGGTGAAGCCAAAGGGTGGATCGACTGATGCGCGCACGATGGCGCGGGCTGACAATGCGCTCCGCATTGGTGATGTCGCCGATGTCGTCGAAGGCTTCCCTCCACCCATCGGCGATGCCGTGATCAACGATGGCGCCGGCCTGCTCCTCATCGTTGAAAAACAGCCGGACGGCAACACGCTGCAGGTCACCTACGACGTCGAGGCCGCGCTCGAGGCGCTCGAGCCCGGTCTGGCCGATGGTCAGGTGGACTCGACCATCTTCCGTCCCGCGACGTTCATCGAGATGTCGCTGCAGAATCTCAACCGCGCGCTCCTGATCGGCTGCGTGCTGGTCATTCTCGTGCTCGGCGTGTTCCTCTACGACTGGCGCACCGCGCTCATCAGCTCGGTGGCCATCCCACTGTCGCTCATCGCCGCGGCGTTAATCCTGCGCTATCGCGGCGGCACACTCGACACGATGGTCATCGCCGGACTCATCATCGCCCTGGGCGAAGTCGTGGACGACGCGATCATCGACGTGGAGAACATCGTCCGGCGCCTTCGTTTGAATGCCGCCGCCGGCCATCCGCGTTCGGCGTTTCAGGTCGTCCTGGACGCCTCACTCGAAGTGCGCAGCGCGGTCGTCTACGGCAGCGTGATCGTTGTCATGGTCTTCGTGCCGGTCTTCCTGCTCGAGGGACTGGCCGGCTCGTTCTTCCGTCCGCTCGCGCTGTCCTACGTGCTGGCGATTGTGGCGTCGCTGCTGGTCGCGCTGACGGTGACGCCGGCCTTGTCGCTGATCCTGCTGCCTCGAGCCACGCACTCCCGAGAGGCGCCCGCGGTCACGTGGCTGAAGGAGCGCTATCGACGCGTCTTGCCGCGGCTCATCACCGCGCCTCGACGCGCGCTCGCCGTCGTGATCGTGGCGTTGGCCGCGACGGCTGCCGCGTTTCCTCTGCTGGGTGAGGAGTTCCTTCCGCACTTTCAGGAGTACGACTTCCTGATGCACTGGGTGGAGAAGCCGGGGACGTCGCTCGATGCCATGCGGCGCATCACCGTGAGAGCGAGCCGGGAACTGCGGTCGATTCCCGGCGTCCGCAACTTTGGCTCGCATATCGGCCGCGCCGAGGTCGCCGACGAAGTCGTGGGCATGAACTTCACGGAGCTGTGGATCAGCCTCGACCGATCGGTGGACTACGGCGCGACCGTGTCGCAGATCCAGTCGGTGGTTGACGGCTATCCAGGTCTGACTCGAGATCTCCTCACCTACTTGCGCGAGCGCATCAAAGAAGTGCTGACCGGCGCCAGTGCCACGATCGTCGTTCGCATCTTTGGTCCCAATCTCGCAGACCTGACGGCCAAGGCCGGCGAGGTCGGCCGCGCGCTCAACGGCATCGACGGCATCGCGGATCTCGCGGTGCAGCAAATGACGCTCGTGCCGCAGGTTGAGGTCCGCATTCGGCCGGAGCAGGCACAGATTGCCGGGGTGACCCCTGCCCGTGTGAGAGGCGCGTTGGCGACGCTGCTGCGTGGCACCAAGGTCGGCGAGATCTACGAGGACCAAAAGATCTTCGATGTGGTCGTCTGGGGCGCTCCGGATGTTCGCGCCGATCTGCTCGCCCTGCGGCGCCTGCCGATCGACACCACGGCCGGCGGCTATGTGCCGCTCGACGCCGTGGCCGACGTGTCGCTGGCGCCCACGCCCAACGAGATCACCCGTGAGGGCGGATCCCGCCGGATCGATGTGACCTGCAACGTTCGCGGACGCGATCTGGGATCGGTGGCTCGCGACATACAGGCGGCGCTTGCCACGGTGTCGTTTGCCGAGGGCTACCATCCCGAAGTCCTCGGCGAATACGCGGCTCGAGAGGCGTCGCGAAACCGCCTGTTGCTTCTGGGCGGGCTGTCGTTGATCGCGATCCTGCTCGTGCTGCATGTCGACTTTGGATCGATGCGCCTGGTGGCACTGGTCGCCCTGACGCTTCCATTCGCGTTGATTGGCGGCGTGGGCGCCGGATTTCTGTCGGGTGGTGTCCTGTCGCTGGGCTCGCTCGTGGGTTTCGTGACCGTGCTTGGCATCGCCGCGCGCAACGGCATCATGCTCGTGAGCCACTACCGGCACTTGCAAGAGGTCGAGAGCGTGCCGTTTGGTCCCGAGTTGATTCTTCGTGGCGCCGAGGAGCGACTGGCGCCGATTCTGATGACGGCGCTGGCCACCGGCCTGGCGCTCGTTCCGATCGTCGTTGGCGGCAGCCGATCGGGCCAGGAGGTCGAGCATCCGATGGCGGTCGTGATTTTGGGAGGACTCTTCACGTCGACGGTCCTCAACCTGTTCCTCTTGCCGGCTATATTCCTCCGCTACGGCTCCCACCTGGCGCCATCCGACTCGCGTCCGGTCTCAGAATAGCCAACCCCAGGGAAGCCTTCGTTGTCACTCGGACCTCAGAGTGATCGCCGGATCGACCCACGCGGCTCGGAGCGCGGGCAGCCAACACGCGAGAGCCGAGACGGCCAGCAGCAGCGTGACGACAGACAAATACGTGATCGGATCCAGCGGTGAGGTGCCGAAGAGGAGCGCGACGATGGCTTGTGTGGCGGCTGCGGCGCCGGCCAGACCGATGGCGACGCCGAGCACGGTCAGGCTCATCCCCTGACCAACGACGAGCGCGAGGATGCTGATCCGCGAGGCGCCCAGTGCCGATCGCACTCCGATCTCGCGAGTGCGTTCGGTGACGCTTCCCGACAGCACGCCATGGATGCCAAGCGCCGCGAGCACGAGCGCGACCAGACCGAACACTTCGAAAAGTGAGAGCGCGAAACGGCGCTGTGCTGCTGACGCGGCCAACAGGCTCTCCATGGTTGCCACACGCGTGATCGGTTGATCCTTGTCCACCGACCAGATTGCGCGTTTGATGGCCGAGGCGAGAGCGGCCGGGTCCCCTTCGGTCCGCGCCACGAGCCACAATGCTCTGTCAGCGACGTGCCACTGCGTCGTGGTCATGTAGACGGCGTCACCGTGACTCACCTCGAGAGACATCTGCTTCACGTCGCCGACGATCCCAACGATGGTGTACCAAGGGCCGGAGTCCGGACCAATGTGCAGGCGCTGTCCGATCGGATTCTGGCTGGGGAATCGTCGCCTCGCGTACGACTCGTTGAGGACGACCGCGAGCGGCGCGCTCGCCGTATCGTGCGCGTCGAGCAGACGGCCCTGGCGAAGGGGGATGCCAAGCGTATCGAAGTAGCCCGGCGTCACGGCATAGCGAGCCGCTCCGCGATCCTCGTTGGATTCGAGGGTGGGAACCGCTTCGAAGTGCACGCCGTACACGTCGGATTCGCCGGTCAGCGGCAGCTGGGTCGTGAAATCTGCCGTCACGACTCCAGGCACATTGCGCGCGGCCTCGAGCGCTCCTGCAAAGAACGCGTGAGTGACCTTCGGATCGTCGAAGCGATGGCCGGACGCTTGCACCTGCATCGCGATTCGATGTTCAGCGTCGAACCCCGCGGGGACCGCCAGCAGACGCTCGACGCTGCGAAACAGCAATCCCGCGCTCACAAGAATGACAAGCGCGAGCGCGACTTCGGCGACGACGAAAACGCGACGAATCGAGTGATGACCTGCCGTACGACGCGTGCCGTGCGGAGCCCCGGGGTGCTGGTCGCGCCGCGACGCGCGGATGGCGGGCGCCAGTCCAACCAGCAGGCCGACCCACGTCGTCAAGCCAAGCGCCAACGCGAACACCGAGCCGTCAACGCCGATCGCGTCTGCACGCGGCAGACCGGGCGGGCTGATGGCGACAAGTGTCCGCACGCCGATCGACGCGGCGACGATGCCGATTCCGCCGCCGAGGAGTGCCAGGAGCAAGCTCTCCGTGAGCAGTTGACGAGTCAGTCTCGTGCGACCGGCGCCAAGAGCCATCCTCATCGAGAACTCGCTCTGTCGCTGCGCCGCACGACCCAATAGCAGGTTCGTCACGTTCACGCACACGATCAGCAACAGAAGGGTCACGGCACCGAGCACCGCGAACAGCGCCGGCTTGACGTCGCCTGTGATCTCGTCCTGCAGCGAGCTGACGGCGAGTCCGCGTTGGAGCGCCGCCCACCGCGGTCTGGTGAATTCGGGCAGGCGGGTCGCGGCGATTTCGTCCAGGTCGGCCTTGGCGCGCTCGATGGTGATTGCCGCGCGTGACCGCCCGATCATCCGCAGGTGGTGCCCCCACTCCCGCCCTTGCAACGAGGGAAGCGCCGCATCGTACTGCAACGATCTCCAGATATCCGCCGTCGGGAATACGACGTTCTCGAAGACCTCGGGCATGACGCCGATCACCGTGTACGGATCGTCGTCCAGTCTGATCGGCTGACCGATGATCGATGGGTCTGCACCGAAGCGGCGGCGCCAGAGCGCGTCGCTCAGGATCACAATGGGGGGAGCGCCGACCTGGTCATCGGCGGCGTGGAAGCCGCGGCCGAGAGACGGTTGGACTCCCAGAACGCGGAAGTAGTCGACGCTGACCCTCTGGCCATCGAGGCGCTCCGGCTCGGCCGATCCTGTCAGCGTCGCCTGCCAGTCGCGCATGACCGCCAGCGATTCAAAGGCACGAGATCGTGCGCTGATCTCGCGAAAGCTGCCAAAAGTCACCGGCACACGCGAGCCGTCCATCCCGTGGTCCCCAGATCGTCATGATCCGGCGAGCCTCGGGATATGGCAGGCTGTCGAACAGAATCGGTTTGGCAGCGCTGAAGACGGCCGTGCTCGCGCCGATCCCGAGGGCGAGCGTGAGGACGGCGATGGCGGCGAAGCCGGGACTGCTTCGCAGCCGGCGCGCGCCGTACCGGAGATCGGCGAATGCCGTCTCAACGACATTTTCCCATCCGTACGAGCGCACATCTTCTCGAACAACGGCCGGATTGCCGAGCTCCAGTCGCGCCGCTCGCCGCGCCTGGTCTCGGGTGAGCCCGCTCGCCACGTATGCGTCGGTGGCCTCGTCCAGGTAGTGCGCTACTTCGTCGGCGACTTGGCGATCGGTGGAGTCGCGATGGGTGAGCGTGTAGAGCCCGCGCCTTAGCGGGCGCCAGAACGCCATGGCTAGACCTCGGCTTTCAGGAGCCGGGTGACGGCTGACGCTCGACGCGACCAGTCTGCGGTCTCGATCTCGAGCTGCTTCCGCCCGGCGCGCGTCAGCTTGTAGACTCTGGCTCGCCGAGCGTTCGCCGTCTCCGTCCACTCGGCGTCCAGCCAGCCCGCCCGTTCCAGTCGCTGCAGGGCGACGAGGAGCGATCCGGGATTCACCTTGAACACGCCGCGGGACACTTGCTCGACCCGGCGCGCGATCCCGAACCCGTGCATCGGCTCGAGGCTCAGCGTTTTGAGAATCAGCAAGTCGAGCGTGCCTTGGATGACGTCGGTATTGGGTTTGTCCATCGAGCGCTCCCGGGAGGTCCGTTCCCAGGAGGATAGACCTCTCTCATCTTGATTGTCAAGATGTGCTCATCAAGATGAGCTGATCAGCGGTGGCAACTCGACCGCCGTCAACTGTCGCCCGCCGCTGCGCCTGATTCTCCTCGTGGCCCCCTTGGTTCGTGGCTAGCGTTGGCCGTGGTTGATCTGTGGCCGTCGCTGACTATTGTTCGTGCTTGACCTTTGTTCGTGGTTGATCTGTGTTCGTGGTTGATCGTTCGTGGTGATCTTGTTCGTGGTTGACCTTTATTCGTGGTTGATCTGTGTTCGTGGTTGATCTTTATTCGTGGTTGATCGCCTTCGTGGTTGATCGTGTTCGTGGTGATCTTGCTCGTGGTTGACCTTTATTCGTGGTTGATCGTGTTCGTGGTTCAGAAACCGAAACGCAACGACAAATCGATCTGGCGCGGGTTGGCGACCGACGTCGCCTGGAGGAAGTAGGCGGAGGTCATCACGCCGCTGAAGCCCGTGTAGTTCGCGCGATTGGTCAGGTTCTGTATCGACACGTTGAAGGTGATCCCCTTCGATCGTCCGCCGCGTGGCCCATTGCCCCCGCCATCGGGTGGCGGCGCTGCGCCCAGCCGAACCATATATGAGAAGTTGGCGGAGAGCGTCTGTCGCCACGGGAGGCGGAGGCTGTTTCGGGGCGTCGCGACCGGTCGATCGTTGAAGATCGAATCGCCGTTGTCATCGAAGCCCGTGGTGATCGAGTAGGGCGATCCGCTGTTCCCGTCCACACTGATCTGCGCGTTGAAGTTTCTCAGCGCCTGCGTCGACACCGAGGCGCGAAGGCGGTGCCGGGTATCGCCCTGGGCGGGCGCCCACTGATCCGCCAGCGATCCGCTCGGCGGTGGATTGAAGGCGCCGTCGCTGTTGTTGTACAGCCTGCTGTAGCGATAGTTGAATCGCACCACGGTCCGTCGTGGATTCCACCTCGCTTGATTGGCGGTGCGATCGCCGCCGGCGAAGTTGACGTTGACGTCCGGGATGACGTTATACGAGTGGGTGGACGCGTCCGACACCACCTGAATGACGTTGGCGAAGGTCGGGTCGGGTCGGACGCCGCCGATCGGCGGGTTCAGGTTCTTGCCGCGAAGCTGCTGGCCGGACCGCGAGATCGCATAGGCCAGGCTGAACCGAAGCTTCGGCGAGATCGTGCGATCCACCGCGGCACTGAACCGGACATACCGATCCATCCGCACGTCGGGATCGATGACGTACTTGTTCGTCGCCGTCACCGTGCCGGCAACGCCAGGATCCGGATACGTCGGATTGACGATGTTCAGCTCCTGCTGGCGAAAGCCGTTCACGCGCAGCGTCTGCTCGTAAACGTTCGAGCCGAGCCAGTTGTAGAAGACGCCGAAGCTCGTTCGAATCGTCGTGCGCCCATCCCGGCCCGGCGCCCACGTCAATCCGAGGCGAGGCGCGAACCCGCTTCGATCGCTGACATGGGTCTGCGCTTCGTAGCGAAGGCCGGGGCTGAACGTCAGATTCGGCCGCAGCTTGAGGTCGTCTTGAATGTAGATTCCTGCCTCGAGCGCTGAATAGACGATCAACGGATCGCCGAGACGGCGTGTGTAGTTGCGCGGCTTGCCGGCCAGAAAGTCCGCCGTGCTAGAGAACACGAATGTCCCCAGGTAATTCGAGGCGTTGTCGGCGCGTGAATGACCGCCCTCGAGCTGAACGCCCGTCCGCATCGTGTGATTCCCGCGCGCGTAGTTCAGATCCGTCGCGAACTCGAAATCGCGCTGCGCGCGGCCGCCGGCGACCTGGGCGCCGCCGGTCGTCACGCCATCCAGCACGCGCACCGTGGGCGCTTCGACGACCGACTGAGACGAGCTCCTGTTCCATTGAACTTCAAGACGCGTCGTCAGGAACGAGCGGCGGCCCAGGGGGCCGGCTTCCTGCATCCGAAACTCGTTATTGCTCGACTGGCTCGAATACGCACGCTCAGCGAGGTCGAACCCGCCAATGCCCGAATTGTGCCGTCTCGAGGTATTGCGGTGGAACGACACCCGAAGCGTTTGATCTTTGGTCAGCGCATAGTCGAGCGTGCCCTGGCCGGACCAGCCGTCGTTCGGACGCCGTCCGAGCAGCAGAGACTGCTTGCCGGCCGATGTCGTGAACGTTGCGACCGGCGTATCGAATTGCTCTCGACGGCTCACAAACGCGGAGAAGGAGCTCTTGTTCGGTACGATCGTGCCGCCAACGTTCGCGTCGAAGCTCTGCGTCCGCTCGGGCGCTCGCAGATCGACGAACGGATTCCGCCCGCTCATCGCGCCGTCACGAATGCGCGAGGAAAGACCTCCGCGCAGCAGCCCCACGCCCGCCTGCGTGATGATATCGATGTGGTCGTACTCAGCCGAGTGATTCTCAGCCGGAAACGTATCGCGGACGACGCGGATCGACTTGATGAACGCCTTCGGCGGCAACGTACCGCCGACGAAGCTGTCGATCTTGATCACGGCGTTCCCGCCCGCCAGGTCCATCAGTTGTCGCGCCAGCTCATCGGGATCATCCGAGAGCGCGCTGATCTCGTCTGGCGTTAACTGGGTAGCGAGCGAGCCGCCGTTGGGATCCGCCGCGGCGGCCGTCGCGTCGCGTGAGACCGTCACCGACTGCTCGATCCTGGTCAGCGCCAGCGCGATCACATGTCGATTGTCGCCCGTCCTGAACCGGACGTCCTTGAGCAGGCCATCATCGAAGCCGGCAAACTGCGCGGCGATGTCGTATCGACCCGGCCTGAGCGATCCGATGGTCGCGAGCCCTTTGTCATTGGTCGTGACCGTGAGAGCGGCCCCGCTTCTCGTTGCGTCCTCGAAGCCCGTGAGACTGACGCTCGCACCCGGAAGCACCGCGCCGCTCGGATCGACGACGGTGATGAGGGCCCGCGTCTCACGCGGCAGCTGGGCATTCCCAGCGACGGGCATCAGCAGGGCCGTCACGAGCATGAAGGCTTCGCGCCCGTGCTTCATGGGGGTGAATACGCGTGATTCCGATCCATGTTTACGCCGCCCACCGCTCTCGAACGGAGGTTTGGACGGAATCAAACCGGATTTGGTTGAAGTCGAGCAGGCACGTCAGTTGCGTGCCTGACCGCGTCGTTCTGCCTCGTGCCTTCGGCCTGAGGTTACGGTTTTTTCAGTCGGGATCCGATTCTAGTCCCGCAGCTTACTTGGGCTGATGATCGCGCCCGGCTTTTCCCACCCGCCTCACCCGGCTTATCCGCCTTCGCTCGCTGAGCGTTCACCTGCGAGCTTCGGCGAGACCTCGCCGTAGCGGCCTTCAGCTGCGTAGGCGGGCCTGGCCCACCAGCCCACCGGAACTCGCATCGACTCAAGTTCCGGTTTTAGGAGCGGTCTGCGTCATCTGCGGCCCTAGCGGTGGAGTGCCACCATGTCTCCCACAGTCACAGCGTCGGTCGCGCGTTCGATGCGGATGGTCGCAGAGTCTGCGCGCACTGAGACAATGACGCCGTCTCCGATGGTGAGCACTGCCTGGTGGCCCTTTGGGCGCCGGAAGATCGTGAGGCGCTGTCCGCGCTGTACACCCTGCATGATCCCGCGGTCGATGACCATCATCTGGCGTTCGGCGGCAACGACTTGACCGTTCTCGCCGAGCACAATATGTGCTGGCTCGTCGAACTGCGGCGCGCCCGGCGACAGCGCCGACAACGCCGGCTGCGGATCGAACGGCTCGATCGCATCGCCGGCGAACAGCTCGCCACAGAGGTACACCACCACCGCGACGGCGGAATCGCTGCGCGCTTCGACGACCTGGATAAGACCCGCCGTCTGCTCGCCGTACTCCGCGAGCTTGAGCGGCGCACCCTTGTCGCCGACGCGGAAGCGCCGTCGCACGACGAGGTTTTGGCCGTTCGACACTCCCTGGTTGATGCCGGCGCTGAGCTCGAGAATGTCTCCGGGTCCAAGCAGCTCGCGTTTCGGATCGTCGCGGTGCGACACAATCCGGCCGACGGCCAGATTCACGTCGGTCGGCTGGCGAGGTCCACAGACAGACGCCAGCACTTCCCTGGGAACCGGCCTGGCTTGTGGACGGGGCGGCGGAGGCAGTCGAGCCGGTGGGGCTGGGGCCGGCGGGGCGGGTGCGGTCACCTGCACCGTTTCAGTCACGGAGGCAAGTGGAAGCTCCCGATCGAGTATGGACAACTCGCCCACGCGGATGACGACGTTGCTGTTGGTCCGCGTTTCGAATCCGGAGAGCTCGAACGACACCGTATAGGTGTCCGGCGGCAGCACGTCGGATTGGTACTGTCCGCCGCCATCGGTGGTCACGGTGATCGGCGCGCTGAGATTCGGTGACGCGATCGTGACGGTGACGCCCGGAAGCGCGCCGCCCGATCCGTCGGTGACGCGGCCGGTGAGCCGTGCCTGAGTCGTTTGGGCAGAAGCCTGGCCGAGCGTCAGAAGGGACATCGACGCGGCGAGGTAGACGAGCGTTCGGAAACTGGTGGCCATAGTCGATATGAGAGCTGGGGTTGTCTCTCATATCGGCCGAATCAGGGCAGGACTGTAACCTTCAGTGACGGCCGCCCTCCAACAAGGCGTTGATCATTCGCAGCAATTCACACGTGGGCACTGCCTTGGCGGTGATCGTGTTGGCACCCTTGGCACCCCTGGCACCTTTGGCTCCCCTGGCACCCCTGGCGCCTTAGCTCTTTACTCCGTCCGTGTCGTGATCGCGGGATCGATGACGGCCGCGCGTACCGCAGGTCGAAGGCTGCCGGCCAACGTCATCGTGATGGCGACGACTGCCGCTGACGCATAAATCACCGGGTCTCCAGGTTCGACGCCGAAGAGCAGCGACGCAATTCCTCGCGCGGCCAGATATGCGAGCGGTACCGCAATGGCCACGCCGGCCATGCCCAGCACCAGACCCTGCCGAAGGAACATCCGCAGAATGGCGCCGCGGGCCGCGCCAAGCGCGACGCGCACGCCGATCTCCTGCGTGCGCGCGGACACCGTGAATGACAGCAAGCCGTGAATCCCAACTCCGGCGAGTAGAAACGCGAGAGTCGCGAACGTTGCCAGCACGAGCAGCTGATCGCGGCGCGGCGCTGTCTGCGCGCCAACGATGTCGTTCAGCAGCCTCACGTCAGAGACCGCTTGATCAGGATCGGTTTCGCGAACGACTCTTCGGAGTGACGGCGCCAGCGCCAATGGATCCGCGGATGCCCTGATGACGAGGTCTTTGGGCGCGTAATACATCGACGTGGTTCCGAGTTGTTCGGATGGAAAGTAGATCTGCGGGTCGATGGCCCCCTCGAGGCTGCGGACGGCGATGCTTCCCGCCACACCCACGACGACCCGGTCGGCTCGCGCAACGGTGACCCGCCGTCCGATCGGATCCTGTCCGGGCCACAATCGATCGGCGAGAGATTCGCTGATCACCGTCACCAATTGCGCCTTCGACTCGTCTTGATCGGTGAAATCCCGTCCGGCCTTGATCGGGATCCCGAGCGTGTCGAACAGGCCCGGCGTCACGAAATGCACGACCGCCTGTGGCGCCGACAGCGGATCCTCGGCGACCCCTGGTGACAACACCTCCCACCGGCCACTCGTGGGATCCATGGGTTGGTAGCTCGTGTAGGCGACTGCGGCTACGCCTGGAAGTGCGCGCGCTTCGCTCATGACACGCGCGTAGAACGATCGGCGCGCGTCGGGCGATGCGTACTTCGGCGAGGGCAGGGCGGTTCGCAGGGTGAGGACGCCGCCAGTGCGGAACCCTGGATCGAGAGCCTGAACCCGCCAGAGTGCCTTCACCAGTAGTCCCGCCCCCACCAACAAGACGACGGTTGTCGTCACTTCGGCGAGGACCAGCGCCGACCGCAGGCGTTCACTTCGGCCACCAACCATCGATCGCGATCGCAATGCCTGAGATGCGCCTGTGCGGCAGGCCTGCAACGCGGGTCCGACGCCAAAGGCAATGCTGGTCATGAACACGAGCGCGGCGGCGAACGCGAAGACGCGCCAATCCACGTCGGGTGTGGCGCTCAGTCCCAGGCCGGCCGGCACGAGTCGCGCCAGAAGCGGGGTCACGACGATTGCCGCTGCGACCCCAGCCGTCCCCCCACAGATCGCCAGGAGCAGGCTCTCGGTGAGCAACTGCCGGACGAGCCGCTGGCGTTCAGCTCCAATCGCGAGGCGCACGGCCATCTCGTGCCGTCGGGCCATCGCGCGTGCGAAGAGCAGGTTTGCCAGATTCGTGCACGCAATCAGCATCAGGCAGAGCGCGGCGCCGAAGACGGCCCACACGAGCATCCGGGATTGCGGTGACAGCATGTCGCGCAAGCGGACGACGGCGATGCCGGAGACGCCGTTCTCCTTTGGATAGGCGCGTTGAAGCCGAGCGCCGATGACATTCATGTCCGCGCGCGCCTCCTCCATCGACACGTTGTCGCGAAGCCGAGCCACGGCGAACAGAACGTGGTTGCTGCGCGAGGCCAGCAGCGGCGGAGAAAAGCGAAGCGGTCGCCAGATCTGCGCGTTGCGAGACGGGAAGGCGAAGTCTGCGGGCATCACGCCGACGATGGTGTGCGCCTGATTGTCGAGATTGACGGTTTGGCCGACGGCGCTCGCGGCGCTGCCGAAGAGCGAGGTGGCGAGCCCGTGGCTCAACACCACAACGCTGGCCGCGCCGACGCGGTCGTCGTCGGCGGTGAAGACCCGTCCGGCTGAAGCCGGGACGCCGAGCGTGTTGAAGACGTCAGATGTCAGCAACACGCTGTCGAGCCGCAGGGGATCGCCACGGCCGGACAGGTTGACTGCAAACGGAACCGCGATGTACGCGCCCATCGAGTCGAAGCTCGTGCTCATCGATCGCCAGTCGAGAAAGTTGGGCGGCGAGGTTTGCGTGCGGGGAATCCCTCGTTCGAGCTGCGTTTCGTACAGCATCACCAGACGGCCGGCATCCCCGAAGGGGAGGGGCCGCAGGAGCACGTGATCGAGCAGGGTGAATGCGGCGGTGTTGGCGCCGACGCCGAGCGCAATGACCAGAGTCGCCGTGAGGGCGAAGCCTGGCGATCGGCGGAGGATGCGGATGCCGTAGCGCAGATCCTGCAGCAGCGTCTCGAACCAGGC